>CAJTOB010000008.1 GCA_910578035.1 uncultured Muribaculaceae bacterium | reverse complement strand
CCATCTCGTACTTTTTGGCCTGTGATTTCACATATGTTATTAAACAACCTCTTAGGACTGCTGTAAAAGAGCCGGAATCCCCGTCTGGTTCAAATCTTTGCTGTGCGTAGCTGTCGCTACCCTCTTGTAGGGCTTGGGCAGATTTTGTATTTTTGCAACGACGGTAACCGTAATCTGATTATATATATGACAACTGTTCTTTATGCTCACCCCTACGAGGGTAGCTTCAACCATGCTATCCTTGAAACTGTCGTTGCCAAACTGGAGGCGACCGGACGCGAAAGCCGCGTGCTCGACCTCTATGCCGACCATTTCAACCCCGCCCTCGAGGCCGACAGTCTGCGCCTCTACAGCAACAGCGAGAGCGCCGATCCGCTGGTGAACCGCTATCTCGACGCGCTCATCGCTTCCGACGAATTCATCATGATTTTCCCCATCTGGTGGTCGAGAATGCCCGCTATCGTCGACGGTTTCTTCGACAAGGTGATGCTCGGCGGAGGCAAGGCTTTCGGATATGACGAAAACGGCCGTCTGGTGCCCGCTCAGATTCAAATGAAGCGCACGGTAATGATTTCTACCTCCGAGGCCCCTACCGACGTTTTTAAGCCCTATTTTATGGGTTATTTCGCCGATAATGTACTCGCCACCGTTGGCATGAAAAATGTGGAGTGGTATAATTGCCCGCAGACCTCGCACGGCCCCGCCGAAAACCGCGAGAATTTCCTCGCCATGCTCCGCGATCAAATCTGAGTCAGTTAGGAGTTAGAAATTAGGAGTTAGGAGTTAGAAATTAGGAGTTAGGAGTTGTGCCCGAGCGGTTATTCAACCGCCCGGGCATTTTTTTGCGGCGTGCAGCGGGGTTGGGTCTGGGGGGGATTTGGCCGCCAGTAGGGGCGCGCGTTCTGCGCGCCCGCCGAGTCAAAGCGTAGTCAGTTAGGAGTTAGAAATTAGGAGTTAGGAGTTGTGCCCGGGCATTTTTTTGCGGCGTGCGGCGGTGTTGGGTTTGGGGGTATTTTGGCTGCCGAGTCAAATCCCGGTTGTCAACGTTTGATACGCGGGCGCGCCGAACGCGCGCCCCTACTGCTATTTTCGCGCCGTGCGGCGGTTTCCGTTGGCGCCGAATGGCCCTAAATTCTTAACCCCATAATCCCCTAATCCCCTATAAGATGATGAAACCCTCCGGGGCGCGGGGCCGCGGAGGGTTTCTAATAATTCAGACAATGCGATGACTAAATTACCTTATTATTTGCCAAGGCTGTTGTAGAGTCGGGCGCGAGCTTCGATGCACGATGCTCCTGTGACATTGGGGTTGAGGTAGCCTGTTTCGCCGATGGCGACACCTTTGGTCATGTTGGAGTTGTACATGATGAGCGAGTAGTCGCTCTTGTCGAGAATGCCAGTGTTCCATGCGAGAACTGCGGTGATGTTGAGCGACTTGAAGAACTTGTCGCGCCACATTTCGTCGAGCTCGGGAGCCTCGATGATGTCTGCGAGGTAGGGGAAGAGCACAGCACGGAAGAGTGTTGGATCGCCGCTGGAGTCATCCCAGCGCCATGTCTTGTTTTCGAAGAAGAGGGCACCGGTAGCCTGGTCGGCGCAGGCAACGTTTGTCACGTAGTAGGCGATGCGGCGTGCGTCCTTGAGGTAAACGGGGTCGTTGGTGTACTTGTAGGCGTAATATGCGCCGGCCATAACTGTGCCGTGGGTGTAGGAGTATTCGCGCGAGTCTTCGCCTTCAGAGAGGAGTGTTTTGCGGTTGATACCGTTGAGCACGCGGCCAGTGCCTGGATCGAGCACGTAGTTGCGGCAGAATTCATAGATTTTCATGCCATTCTGAGCATAGTGCTCGTCGCCGGTTGCTTCGTAGAGCATGAATGCGAGCACGCAGGCGGGGCCGTTGGTACAGATAGCGCGGCTGTCGCCGAAGTAGCTTGTGCCGGGGGCACCCCATGATAGACCGCCGATGTTTTCGTTGTCCCAGCCGTTTGCCATCATGTCTTCGTGGAGATATATGGCGGCGTTGAGATACTTCTCATCTTTGGTGATTTTGTAGATTTTCATCATAGATATGGAAATCCATGCGTTGTCGTCGTAGAGGGGTACCCAGAACTGGTCTTTTCGGTTGCTCCAGCACTGAGTTTTGATGCCTTCATACCACTTGTCGAACATGTCGCTGTACTTCTTGTCGCCGGTACGGTTGTAGGCGGCTATTACAACGTCCATGGCATGTGCCTGGGGCCAGTAGTTGTTCGTTTCTTTGTGCCAGCCGTCGCTGTGGGCGTTGAAGAAACCTTTTTCCTCGTTCCAGAAGTTGTGAATAAAGGCGGTTGTAGAGCTGTCGGCAACGGCGTTCCAGTCGGTGGTGTAGCCGGTGGGGTTTGTCGGCGGAATGTATTCGTCAACGTTGTCGCACGATGTGGCCATAAAGCCCATCATTGCCGCGAACGCTGCTATTCCTAATATTTTTTTCATGTGTGATCGGTTTTAAGAATTACACTTACACTTATTTCACCTGGGTGAAGTGCTTGAATGTGCCGTATTCGCCGTTGAAGTAAACTGTAGCGATGATGGGGATATTGTAGCAGCTGCTGGATAGTTTCCACTTGTAGCCGACCTTCTGGGGGAATTCCTGCATGCTCCAGTAGTCGCTGTTGATGTCGAGGGGCATGTTGGGTTTGGCATCGAGACCGGTATTTGTGGGAGCCCAGCAGGCTTCGCCGTCTTCGTAAACCATGTAGATGTTATAGCGCGATTCGTAGGGGTCCCAGCTCCAGCCGGTGTCCTTTGTCACGATAGTTGCTTCTTTGCGGTATACGCCGTTGCCCTGATATTCATATTCGAAGGCGCAGTTGTTGTCGGCGATAGCGCTGGGAGCAGAGCCGAAGCTGAAGTCGGTGAAACGCATGAACACGCCTTCGATTTTGCGTACTTTCGCGCTTGCAGTGGCGAAGTCGAGCGAGATACGGTAGATGCCGTCGGCAGCCACTGTTTTGCCGCCATCTTTGCCTTCGATGAAGTTATCGCCCTGAATGCTATAGCTTGTGTTTTCTGCATCTTCAATGTCTGCCACGAAGAAGAATGGCTCGCCGCCTTTGAGACGTGTGAAGATTTCGAAAGTTTCTGCGTCGGGCTTCATGAAGGCGGAAGCATCGGCAAGGTTTTCGCCGTTCTCAGATGCAGCACCGGTGAGGAAGAGCTGTGCGGGAACTTCGTCGAAGCCGATGAAGCGGGTCATTGTGAGATCGTGGAGAAGGGTTGACTGAGTCTTGTTGGCACCGGAGTAGGAGATAACGCCCCATTTCACTGTGCCTTCCTGGCCCATCTGTACTCCTGCAGCGGCCATTATCTTGGTAAGAGTCTTGTGGCTTACGGTTGCGGTGGGTTTTGCGCCGGTGTTGTCGGAAGTCACCTTATAGATGGGGGTGGTGGTGTCATCGGCTTTGTAGAAAGCGAGTTCGTACTGGGGCACGGAGCCGTCGGCAACGTGAGCGGCTTCCCATTCGAAGAAGACGCTTGCCGAAGCAGAGGGCACGAGTTTAACCGATTTGCCGTCGGCGGGTTCGTAGAATGCGGTCACCGGGCTGGGGGTAACGTCTACATATTCGAGGTTGTCGGAGCAAGAAGCGGCAGCGACAAGAACGGTAGCGAGCGCGAGGCTCTTGTATGCTATAGATTTCATTATTTTTATGCTGTTAGGCTATTAGGCAGACGGGCTGACAGGCTTTTAGGCTGACAGGCTGACGGGCCTTTTAGCGTTTGCTTTAGTTGTTATTTTTCTCTTGTTTATTTTGATTCCCGGCGGTAGGCTGAAGGCTTGTCAGCTTGAGCTCAAAAGCCTGTCAGCCTAACCGCTTAAAGGAGTCGGATTATGCTCCGTAGCCGGGGTTCTGAGGTTTGAGGTTGGGGTTGAAGTCGATTTCGCTCTGGGGTACAGCCCACAGGTAGTCGCGGTTTTCGTCGAATACATATGTATCGAGAACAGCGTCGCCGCCTACGAATGTGCAGCCTTTCACGGGACCGTTGAGGTATTCCATACCGGCTTTCCAGCGCTTGATATCCCACCAGCGGAGGCCTTCGAGAGCAGTCTCAACACGGCGCTCGTTGCGGATAATCTGGCGGAGGTCGCCTGCAGGCATCTTAAGGGCTTTTTCGGCGGTGAAGCCTGCGCGCTTGCGGAGGGCGCCGATAGTCTGATCCCATACGGTAGAGTTCATCTGGCCGAGCTCGTTCATGGCTTCGGCGTACATCAGGAGTACGTCGCCAAGTCGCATTATGATGATGTTGAGGCCTGAGGCATAGCTGTTGTTGTCTTTGATGGGCGAGAACCACTTGCGGGTATAGTAACCGGTCACAGTCTGGTCGAGGCCGGCGCCAGAACCAACGTTATCGGCCGTAACTTTAGATTTGGGGTCGATATAGATGGTGTGGGTCAGACCTGTTACGGGGTCGTAAAGCACAGACTTGTCGTGGATTACGGTGGCGTCCATACGGGGGTCGCGGTTGTCGTAAGGATTGTCTTTGTCGTAGTCGGTGCCGGGCTCGTCGATGGTGTAGCCGCCGAGAGTGAGGTAGCTGTCTACCAGGCTCTGGGTCGGAGTCCATGTGACGTAGTTCGAGCGGAGCGACGAGGGCTTCATGTTTGTGATTTCGCCCCAGGTCTTAACGCCCTGTACATAGCCCATGTCGAGGATTACTTCGTCGTTATATTCATTTTCTTCGGCGAAGAGACCGTCGTAGGTGGGGAAGAGCTCATAGGCTCCGAATTCGCCGTCTATGATGCGCTTGGTCCAGCTTGCTACGGTAGCCCAGTCGCTGTCCATGAGGGCGATGCGGGCGCGGAGCATTGCGGCGGCAGCCTGAGTGAGGCGTCCGCGTTCGTCTACAGGAAGTTCTTCTTTCTTGGGCAGATCGGAGATGAGGTCCTCGAGGTCTTCGGTGATGGTCTTGATAACCTCGGCGCGTGGAGTGCGCTTGAGAGTGCTTGCATATTCGAGGCTCGGGTTCTCCATGAAGAAGGGAATGTCGCCGTAGAGGTTTGTGAGGCGGAAGTAGATGAAGTCGCGGATGCAGCGGGCCTCGGCCTTGAGTCGCAGCACTACTTCTTCGTCCACACCGTCTACTGCCTGGCAGTTTTCAAGGAAAGTGTGGCAAGAGCGTATGCCACCCCACCATCCGTTCCAGCCGAAAGTGCCGGTAGATGAGGTTGCGATGCCGCGGCGTATCAGGTGACGGTCTTCGGCGCGGTAGCCGTTGTAGAGGTTGTCGGCGAGTTCTTCGTCGCCCCACATTGTTCCGGCGCTGTAGAGCTGGGTATAGGCTGTGTTTACCAGCAGAGCCACATTCTTCTTGGTCCAGAAGTTGGCGTTTGTATATTGGTTGCTCGGCGGCTGTTCGAGGTCGTTACAGCCCGAGAGGGCCACACCACTGGCGAGAATTGCGCCTGCCGCCATTATTTTGAGAAGTTTCATTGTTCAGATACGATTTAGAAGGTTACATCAATACCGACACCGTAGTAGCGGAGAGAAGGATATGAGCGGTAGTAGCGTCCGGCGCTTGTGTCGCCTTCGCCGCCGGTCGACGATACGTTAGATACTTCGGGGTCGATCCACGACTTGTTGCAGATTGTCCAGAGGTTTTCGCCTGTCACATAGAAGCGGCACTTGCTCATGCCCAGAGTGCGGATAACCTTGTTGGGGAGGCTGTAGCCCAGGGTGAGGTTCTTCAGACGGGCATATGCGCCGTTGTGAACGTTGAGCGAGCTGCCCTTGTAGTTGTTGGTGTACGAGCTCGAGCCCGAAGCCGACAGACGGGGATATTCGGCGTCTGTGTTGGTGGGAGTCCAGAAGTCGAGCTGATGCTTGTAGATAATCCACGAGTAGTTGGCGTGGAAAGGTTCGAGCATTTCACCGCGCACATACTGCGAGCGCTTGCCTACACCCTGCCAGAACATCGAGAAGTCGAATCCGCGCCATGTGAGGCCGTAGTTGAAGCCGAATGTGTAGCGGGGGAAGGGGTTGCCGAGGACAACGCGGTCGTTGTTGTCGATCACACCGTCGCCGTTCTGGTCGACGTACTTCACGTCGCCGGGGTGTACTGTTACGCCGGGAACAGTAGCGGAGCTTTCGATTTCCTCATAGCTCTGGAAGAGGCCGTCGGCCTGGAGACCGAAGTAGCTCATCAGAGGCAGACCTTCGCGGCGGAGCGAGCTTAGACCGTCCATGCCGCTGATTGATTCGTGGCCGGGATATTTGAGAAGCTTGTTCTGTGTGTCGCCGAGGTTGAGGCTGAAATTGTGGTTGAATTCGCCTGTGCGGAGATAGTATTGGATAGAGAGTTCCCAGCCGCGGTTGCTCATTTCGCCGATGTTGGCGCGGGGCACCGATGTGCCGAAGATACCGGGATAGCGGGGAGTCTGTAGGATATCGGTGGTGCGCTTGTAGAAGCCGTCGATAGAGAACTGGAGGGCGCCTTTGAAGAATGTGGCGTCAACACCGATGTTGTAGGTCTTGGTCTTTTCCCATGTGAGGTCGTCCTGGCCAGAGTTGAAGCCGGCCCAGCCTACGCCCTGATTGTTGAACACGAGACCGTCCTTGTATAGCTGATAGGTTGTGAAGCGGTCGAAATCGCCTACTGCCTGGTTACCGAGGATACCCCACGAGAGGCGGAGCTTGAGGTCGCCTATGTTTTCGCGGTAGCGGGTGAGGAATTCTTCTTCGGTGGCACGCCAGCCGAGTGATGCGGAGGGGAAGAAGCCCCAGCGGTGGTCTTTGTGGAACTTGCTCGAACCGTCGTAGCGGAATGTAAATTCAGCCAGATACTTATCAGCATAGTTGTAGCCGACACGTCCGATGAGCGAGTTGATAGAAGTACGACCGCGGTCGTTGAGATAAGTATGGCCGCCGAAAGCATCGTTCTCAGTGGTCGTGTCTTCCGAGGGAGTGCCGAGGTCGGGGTCGATGTAACCCTGCGATACTTCATTGCCCGAGCCGGTCCACGATTCGTTGGTGAAACCGAACATGGCGTTTACGGTGTGGATGTCTTTGAATGTGCGGTTGAAGTCGAGAAGGAGCTGCGAATTCAGGCGATAGGAGTCGTAGTTCCAGTTGCCTGCGCTGTAGTCCTTGGGCGATACGGTCTGGAGTTCGCCTGAGGGGCTGTAGTGCTCTACAGGAATATTGCGGGTCGAGCGGGCCTGGTTGTTGACGTTGGCGCCGAACACACCGCGGAGTTTAAGACCTTCGATAATCTTGAAGTCGGCGTTGATGGTGCCGCTGAAGTCGTTGTTGCGATACTTGTTATAGCCCGGAGTATTGAGCGCGCCCACGGGCGAACCGCCGTAGGTGTTGTACACATACAGGCCGTCTTTCATCGTGGTGTTGTTGTAGTAGTACTTGGGCGTACGACGCGAGTCTGCATACACGTTGAAGAGATATGCCGACGACATCATCGAGTTGTTGCGGGTATACTGCATGATGGCACCGATGTGGAAGCGGCCGATGTCGGTGCCGATGTTCATACGCATGTTGTAGCGCTGAATACCCTGGTTGTTCTTGCCCACAAGGTTACTTGCCTGGTTGTAGTAGCCGAGCGAGAACATGTATGTGGTGTTCTTGCTGCCGCCCTGCACCATCACATTATATTTCTGCTGGAGTGCGGTCTTGCTGATTTCGTCTACAGCCCATACTTCTTCGGCGCGGTGGTTGTAGAGGTCCTGGATTTCCTCGGGGGTGAACTTTGGAGCCAGGCCCGAGTTGATGAGAGCCTGGTTGTAGAGAGTGGCGTTCTGATAGCCGTCTACAGTGTCGAAGGGATAGTAGGGGTCCTGCCAGCCTACATTGGCGCTGAAAGTGACAGTGGCGGGAGTGTCTTTCTTACCGCCCTTGGTTGTCACCAGAATAACGCCGGCTGCCGAACGCGAACCGTAGATTGCAGCCGCGCCGGCATCCTTGAGCACGGAGATATTTTCTACGTCGTTGGGGTTGAGTCGGTTGAAAGCGCCGTCGTCGGCTACGACACCGTCGATGACGAACAGAGGCGAGGAGCTGGTTGTCGAAGTCACACCACGCACGTTGAAGGTTGTGCTCTGGTTGTTGGGGTCATACGAGTTCGACTGGATGATGACGTTAGGCGCAGCACCCTGCATGGCCTGGGTCATGTTCAGAACGGGGCGTTCGGCAATCTTTTCGCCTTTCACCTGGTCGACAGCGCCTACGGCAGCGCGGCGGGTGGTAGTACCATAACCGATGACAACCACGTCATCGAGAAGCTCGGATTTGGCCTGGAGTTTGATGTCGCTCAGATTGGCGGAAGCCGAAATCTCGAGAGGATTATATCCGACATACGATATTACAAGCCGGTCGGATTTCTTACATCTGATAGAGAAATTGCCGTCGATGTCGGTTACGGCTGATGCTTTTGAACCTTTGACCACGACGCTGGCACCGATCACGGGCTCGTCGTTTTCATCGAAGACAGTACCTTTTACCGTCACGGTCGCCTCTTGATTGACGCCCGTCGATTGTGGCTCGGCGAATGCTTGCTGAGGCGAACCGGCGATGGCTGCCACTGCAAGAAATCCTCCTAAAGCGAACCATAATCTCTTAGGTCTCGATTTCTTCATTCGAATTAGATTTTTAGTGATAATTATTGGATAGATTTATTTTCGGTCGTTGTGTTTTCGCAACTTAATGCACGGCAAAATTCCGATATATTCTATAAAAAAGTGTGTCGGATTATGACAAATATGTCTTTTCCTGCGTACAGAGCCCTGAAAAGCCCAATATTGGCCGGATTTTGCCACATTTCGCAGGTCGAAGTTACATATTTTAGTGTTAAAAATGGTTATACACATGTGTTAAATCCCTCTGCGAAGCCTAAAAAGTGTAAAGATTACACTCGTTCCCAGCCCTTTGTCGGGCTCCTTCCGCCGGCTAAGTTTTCCTTGTCGGCCCTTGGCCGGCTGGCAGAGGAAAAGACGGTCTACACTTGCAAAAATATGTATCGCCATGTGAAAAAATGTGTCCGGGAGCGCCATTTTTGTCACTCCACCGTTCTTCAGCCCCTACTTTCTTTTGACAGTCTCGGCATATAAGGTATACCAAACAAAAATGGGAAAATCGGATTTTTGTTAGGTATAGCAAACAAAAAATCCCGGGGAGCGGTGTGGCCGCCCTCCGGGATTCGGGGTATGGATTGAGGTATGTTCTTATTCGGTGACGATTGTCACGGGCGCGCCGGCGGCAAGGTCGGCGTGGTCGATGAAGTAGCCGTCGAGGGTCTTGTCGCCTACTTTGATTTCTTTAATCTTGTTGCCATTTCCGGTCTTGGTGATAGTGGCAGGCTTCTCTCCGAGGGCGATGGTGGCTTTATCGAAGAGGGGCACCGATACGATATATTCGGGGTCGGCGGGCGAGTAGGTGTAGAGACCGAGGGCGTTGAGGGCATACCATGCCGACATTTCGCCGGCGTCGTCCATGCCGGCGTAGGCGAGGCCTTCGGCGCCCATGTCGTAGAAGCGGTCGAGGATACGGTTGATGAGCTCCTGCGATTTCTCCTGCTTGCCGATGAAGTAGTAGGTGTATGGAATGTTGTGGCCGGGCTGGTTGCCGTGGCAGTAGTTGCCGATGAAGCCGGTGAGGTTAGCCACTTCGAGGCCGCAGTAGGGGCGCACGAGCATTGTGTCGAGCAGCGCTTCTACCTTGTCGGGCGAAGAGTAGAGGGCAATCATGCCTTCGGGGTCGTGGGGAGCATAGAAGAGTGAGTTCCAGCCGTTTGCCTCGCGGTACATGTGCTGATAGTAGGGTAGGTCGGGGTTGTAGGGCTCGAGCCATGCTCCGCCGTCGATACGGCCCTGGAAGAAGCCTGTCTCGGGGTTGAACACGTTCTTATAGTTCTTGCTGTGCTCCATGAGCATGTTGTAGTTGGTTGAATCGCCGAGTTCCTTGGCAATCTGGGCTACGGCGTAGTCGTCGTAGGCATATTCGAGGGTCTTGGTGACGCCGCCTTTCTTTTCGTCCCAGAAGGGGCAGTCGGGGGCGTTCTCGTCGGCCACATAGCCGTTGGCGAGGTATTCTTCCATCCATGCGCGGCCGCCGCGACCGGGCACAGTGGCGCTCTTGAGTGCGAGGGCGTAGGCACGGCTGAGGTCGAAGTCCTGCACGCCGCGCTTCCATGTGCCGATGACAAATGTCGGGGCGTGGTCGCCGTGGAAGTACGAGGGAATGTAGCCGCTGCCCTTTTCGCCGCGGTCGATGGTAGATTTGATTACGTCGCTTGCAACGTCGGGCTGAAGCATTGTGAGGAGAATGAGCTGGTTGCGGCTCACATCCCAGAAGGCGGGGTTTGAGTAGTAGCGGAAAGTCGAGTCCTTGACTACTTCGCGGCGGTTGTCGCGGTATTCGCCGTTGACGTCGCTTTCGAGGCGGGGCATGAGCGAAGCGCGGTAGAGGGTGGTGTAGAGAAGGCCTTTCTGGCGCTCTGTGCCGCCTTCAACCTGCACCTTGCCCAGAAGGGCGCTCCATGTGTCGTCGGCTTCCTGACGCACCTGATCGAAGTTCTTGGCAAGCATTTCTGTCTCGAGATTGAGGCGGGCGTTGTCGGTGCTGACATACGACAGACCGATTTTCACTTCGAGAGGCTCTTTACCGGTATTGTTCTTGAAGTCTACTATGGCTACGGGCGCGCCTTTCTCGACCTTGCTCTGTACGATGCCGATGGAATCGATAGGGAGGTTGGTGACGGCGTAGTAGTAGAGACCGCCCTGGCGGCCGGCGAAAGCATTGTCGGCAACCTGGTCTACTTCCCAGTCGCGCACGTTGTGCTGGTTGTGGGCCACGTTGACGAGCAGGCGCTTGGCGTCGCCGTCTTTGAACGTATATTTATGGTAGCCGGCGTGGAGGGTGCTGGTGAGCTCGGCGTTAACATCATATTTATTCAGATGCACCTGATAGTAGCCGGGGCGGGCCGATTCGTTGGTGTGCGAATAGCCTGAGGCGTAGTTGTCGGCGTTGACATTGCCGGTGACGGGAATCATCGGCAGGTCGATGAGGTTCCAGTGGCCCATTGCGGTGTGGGCGAAGCCGAGGATAGTGGTGTCCTCATACTGGTAGCCGGCACCGGCGCGCCACATTGTTACGGGCGTGAGCTGCACCATTGCATTTGGCAGGGCGGCGCCGGGGAATGCCTCTGCGCCCCATGTGCGCTTTTCCTGATGGCGCTCATAGCCGAGGTCTTCGGTCTCCCACAGGGTGGCCGTGCCCAGCAGCGGGTTTACATAGTCAGTAAGTGTCTTTTCCTTTTTCTCCGAGGCGCAGCCGCATAGCAGAGCCGCCGCAGAGATTATTGCAATAACTTTTTTCATATAGTGATAGTTTGGGTTTATTTTACTTTAGATGTCGGGTTTATGGAGTAATGAGTTTATGGAGTTAAGATAATAGTGGGCGCGACCGAGCTATTATCTTAACTCTTTTAACTTAATACTCTTTCGACTCACCTTAAGGTCGGAACGAAGCGGAGGGTGTAGCCGAGTTCGTCGGCGCCCTGCCAGTTGCCGGGGTAGGGTGTCTCGTAGTAGGGCAGGCAGCAGTCTGAGAAGCAGCTGTTGTTGCCTATGCCGCGCTGCCAGTAGTCGAAGTGGGCGAAGGTCTCGGGGTGTTCGGTGAGGTCGCTCCAGTGCAGGCGGTGGAAGTGAGTCACGTGGTTCCAGGCCATTTCGTCGTAGTGCGAGAGGGAGAATGCCACATCGCCCTCTGTGTGGATTGCGAGGTCTACCTTGCCTTCCTTGTCCTTGAGCACGAGACGGCGCAGGGCCTGGCGGTCGCCGTAGGTCTGCGGGTGGGTATTTTCGTCGACCATGTCGCGGATTGTGGTGGTGTAGGAGCGTGCATACGAGCCTGTCTGGCGGTCTTTATAGTTGGTCCAGGGGCCCTTGGCGAAGTATTCAAGCTCTTCGAAGCCCGGAGCGAAGGCCATGCCCATGCCGAGGCGGCGCAGGCCGCGTCGCTGCGGGTCGAAAGTCACCTTCATGTCGAGCGAGCCGTCGGGGTAGACGGTATATGCCACCTTGTATGCCGTTTTCGAGCCTGTGGCGCCCATTTCGAGGGTGGCCTTGCCGTCGCGCAGCGTCAGGGGCGAGTGCACGGTGTGCTTTTCGATGCCGGTTGCGGCATAGTCGTAGCGCATGTCGCCGCCGTGGTTCACATTTTCTATAAACTGCTTGCCCTCGGCGTCGTTGTCGATGCGGCGGAAGTCGTTGTACTCCGGCGCACGGGCAATGAGCTGGCGTCCGGCATAGACATAGCTGCACAAGGCGCCGTTTGCGTCGAATTCTATCTCGAATCCGTCGCCTTTCACCTTGCGGCTCGCAACGGCGAGCGCTCCGTCGGTCTTTACCTCGGGCAGAGCGGCGCGCGGGGTGAGTGCAAACTGCTCGTCGGCAATCATATAATCCTTTTCGGCCCATGCGTTGGCTTCCTTGAGGCAGATGCCGACGATGAGCGAATATTCGGCCTCGGGCCCTATGACGGTCTTTATCGGCAGGGCGACGCAGGCAGTGTCGAGCGCGGCAACGAAGACGGGCATCGTGAAGTCTTCTACGGCATGGCCGTCGCGAAGCACGGTGCCGCGGAGATAGAACTTGTCGTTGAGGTCGTTGAACGGATATTTGTTCACTATCGTGAGGCGTCCGTCGGCATAGTCGCGGAAGTCCACGTGCTGATACACCTTCTTTACCTCGGCCAGCTTGGAGGTCCATCGGCGGTCGGGGGTTATGATGCCGTTGTTGAGGAAGTTGCCCTGGAAGGCCTTGTCGTTGTTTGCGTGGGTGTCAAACCAGGGGTCGAAATCGTAGCCGCCGGTCCATGCGTGGTAGCCGTTGGCGTCTACGGTCTTGCCGGCAAGAATGGCGGCGGGGTCATATATGGCCTGGTCGACCCAATCCCATATGCACGCGCCGACAATGCCGGTGCTGCTCTCGATGAGCTGCCAGTAGTCGGTGAGGTTGCCTACGGCCTGCCCCATTGCATGGGCATATTCGCAGATGAAGAACGGACGGCCGTCGTCGGCACCTTTCATAAGGCGGCGCACATTGTCTACGCTGGTGTACATTTCGGAGTACATGTCGGAGGCTTTGTCGCCGTGGCAGTGCACAAAGCGGCTGTCGAGGCTCTTCACGGCCTTGTAGCAGGCGCTCATGTTGGGGCCGGAGTCGTTCTCGTTGCCGAGCGACCAGAAGATGACGCAAGGATGGTTGCGGTCGCGGAGCACCATGCGCACATTGCGGTCTGTGAAAGCGCCCTCCCAGTCGGGGTTGCGCGTAAGGGTCTGGTTGCCGTGGCATTCGAGGTCGGCCTCGTCCATCACGTAGAGGCCGTATGCGTCCATCATCGCGTTCATTTTGGCATGGCGCGGATAGTGGCTGGTACGCACGGTATTGAGATTGGCCTGTTTCATCAGGCGTATGTCGGCGAGCATGGTCTCGTTGTCTACGTGGCGTCCGTAGAGAGGGTGGGTGTCGTGAATGTCGGCGCCCTTGAAGAAGATTCGCTTGCCGTTGATGGTGTAGTAGTGGTGGTCGGCCGAATCGACGAGGGCGATGTTGCGGAAGCCGTATTTTGTGGCGAAGGCCATTTCTTCCTTATCGCCGTCGAACTGGCGCACGACGACGCTGTAGAGATACGGATTTTCCGCATTCCACGGCGTGAGTCCGCTCAGAGGCTTTGTAGCGAGGTGTACGGTCTTGTTTTTGTCTTTGAAGCGCACCGTTTTCGATGTTTCGGCCACCAGGCGTCGGTCTGCGTCGTAGAGTTCGACTTTGACGGTCTTGTCGGCGGCTTTGCCGTCGCGGTTGTCAAGTTCTACGGCAACATCGAGCGTTCCGGCAGTGCCGTCGGCGCTCTGGTTGCCGACAGTGATATAGTGGTCGCGCACGAAGGTGCGGGGTGTGGCGTAGAGATATACGTCGCGGTGTATTCCGCTGAGGCGCCACATGTCCTGAGCCTCAAGATATGAACCGTCGCACCAGCGGTAGACCTTTACCGACAACTGGTTGTTGCCCGGTCGGGCGAGAGCGCTGATGTCGAATTCGGCCACATTGTTGGCGCCCTGCGAGTATCCGGCAAAGCGTCCGTTGACCCACACCGCGCAGCAGCTGTAGACTCCGTCGAAGTGAATGAACACGCGCTTTCCGGCCCAGTCGTCGGGCATGGTGAAGTCGCGGCGGTAGAACCCGATGGCGTTGTGCTCAGTTATGCCGTGTTCCTCCCAGCCTTTCATTGCGGCCGGAGGGGTGTTCTCGAAGGGATAGAAAGTGTTGTTATAGGTCGGTTTATTGTATTTCCCGGCCATTTCCCAGCTCATTGGCACGCGGATATCATCCCAGGCCGAATCGTCGAGGTCTGCGGCCTGGAAATCGGCTTTTCCGGGGCCCTCGGGCGTTCCGGGCACGAAGCGGAACTTCCATGTGCCGTTGAGGTCGAGGAACTGAGCCGTCTTCGGGTCCTCCCAGGGGGTGTCGAAGCGGCTGTCGGCCATGAGAGCGGCTTTGCTTGTGTATGGCATGAACGTGGTGTGACCGTCTTCCTTGTTCACTCCTGTCACATTCTGGTCGGCAATCCAGCGCTCGTCGAAATGCGTGGCCCCGGCGGCAGAGAGTGCCGAAAGGGCTATTATGGCAGAAAAGATGCGTTTCATTTGCAGATTTCGTCTATTTTGGCGAGTTCTTCATTAGTAAATGTGGGGGCTTCGAGCGCCTTGAGGCTGTCTGCGAGCTGAGCGCAGGAACTTGCTCCTACAATCACGCTGGAGACCTCGCGGTGAGCGAGCACCCACGAGAGTGCCATCTGTGCGAGGGTCTGGCCGCGGCCCGCAGCCATGTCGTTGAGAGCCTTTATACGGCTTATGGTCTCCGGGGTAAGGGCTTCTTTTTTCAGATGTCCGCCGTGTGCTATGCGCGAATCGGCGGGTATGCCGTTGATATAGCGGTCGGTGAGGAGGCCTTGGGCCAGAGGCGAGAAGCAGATGTAGCCGGTGCCGTTTGCGGCGGTCTGGGCGAGAGTACCGTCGGTCTCGGGGCTGCGGTCGAAGATATTGTAGCGGCCCTGGTAGAGGAGGCATGGCACGTCGCGTGCGGCGAGATAGTCATATGCCGTGGCGGCGGCTTCGGCTGGCCAGCGCGAAATGCCGGCATAGAGCGCCTTGCCTCGGCGCACGATGTCTACAAGCGCCTGCAGGGTTTCCTCGAGCGGTGTCTCGGGATCGTAGCGGTGGCTGTAGAACACGTCGACGTAGTCGAGGTTCATGCGTCGCAGGCTTTGGTCGAGGCTTGCCATCAGATACTTGCGTGAGCCCCAGTTGCCGTAGGGGCCGGGCCACATGTCGTAGCCCGCCTTGGTCGATATGAAGAGCTCGTCGCGGTAGGGGGCCAGCGACTTGCGCATAATCTGGCCGAAAGTCTCCTCGGCAGAGCCGTAGGACGGACCGTAGTTGTTGGCGAGGTCGAAGTGGGTTATGCCCTTGTCGAAGGCGAAGTGCGCCATTTCCTGCGATGTGGCGAAGGGGTTGACATCGCCGAAGTTATGCCACAGTCCGAGAGAAATCTCGGGCAGCAGGACGCCGCTGCGGCCGCAACGACGGTATTTCATCGTGCCGTCGTAGCGGTCGGGGGCAGGGCTGTATATCGGTTTTATCATTCTGCGGGTTCGATTATGAGGGCGATGCCGCCGTTGCGGGCTATTTTGGCTTTGAATGTGTCGCCGGCGCCGACAGTGCCGTTCTTGATGCGGTAGTCCATGGCCTGGGTCGGGGCGTTGATACCGTCCTCAATCCATGTAGCCTTGTATTTGCGGCCATTGTCGAGGAAATCCAGAGGCAGGTCGAGTGTGCGCCACTTGCCGCCCTCGCCGGTGATGGCGCCTACATACCACTTGTTGCCCTTGCGCTTGGCAATGGCAACATAGTCGCCGATTTTGGCGTCGATGAGGCGAGTTTCATCCCAGGTCTGGGGTATTGCGGCGAGGAACTCGGTGCAGTCGTCGTTCCGGAGGTAGAGCGTGGGGTTGTCGGCGAGCATCTGGATACCGCTCTCGAAGATAACGAAGAGGGCAGTCTGATAAGCACGTGTGCCGATAGATGCCGAGTTGGGGCGCTTTGAGGCGTAGCATTCGGGCTGGGTTGAAATCATGGCGCCGGGGGTATAGTCCATCGGGCCTACGGCGTTGCGCATGAAGGGCAGATAGAGAGAGTTTTCGGGGCGGCAGCCACCCATCTGCTCCATGCCGCGCACACCTTCGTAAGAGAGCAGGTTGGGGTATTTGTGCTCCAGGCCTGCGGGCTTGAAGGAGCCGTGCATGTCTACCATCAGGCCGTTTTTGGCGGCTTCGCGGCACACGCGGTCGTAGAAATCCACCATCCACTGGTCGCTGCGGTCCATGAAGTCGATTTTCACACCGGCCACACCCCAGTCTTTGAACTTCTTGAAGAGGTCGAAGTTGTTTTCGGTCACGAGCCATGTGAGCCACAGGAACACGCCTACGCCTTTTTCCTTGCCATAGCGTATGATTTCCATGAGGTCTACATCGGGGTTGGGAGTATAGGGGTCGAGGGTGCTTTTGGCCCAGCCTTCGTCCATGAGTATGTATTCGAGGCCGTATTTTGCGGCGAAGTCGATAAAGTATTTGTATGTCTCGAGGTTGCAGCCGGCTTCGAAGTCAACGTCGGGGCCGTAAGGGGTGGCGCCGTTCCACCATTCCCAGCTCACGAATCCGGGCTTGATCCACGATGTGTTGTCGAAGGCGCGGGGTTGTGCGAGCTGTGTGGTGAAAGTCTGTTCGATGATGGTTGCGGGTGTGCCTACAGCCATGAAGCGCCAGGGGTATGCGCGCTTGCCGACTGTGTGGGCGGTATAGGGTGATTCTTCAAGAATCTTGACACTGCGGTCGCCGTCGGGGCCGAAGCGCAGGGGCACTTTCGGGTATGTGGCCGAGAAGCCGCCTTTGCCGTCGCCTTTGAGGAACATGTGGGGATAGTCTTCGACGTCGCATTCCGATACGAGCACATCGGTGCCGTCGGGCAGTTCGAAGAGGGCAGGGAGGGTAGACATGCGGTCGGCTACGGTCCAGTCGGCGAGTTTCTTATGCGTGTAAGGCTCTTCGTATGAGGTTTTGAATCCGCCGGGCAGCTGCAGGTGGGCCTGCGCGCCGTCGGCAAGTGTGACGTTGAATTTCTCATGAGCCACCTTCACAGAGTCCGATTTGAGCGATGTCACAAGGCGGTGTGCCACGCCGTTGTCGTAGGCGCGTATTTCGAGGCCGTATCCGCCCTTGAAGTCGAGGGTAAGCTGATTGTATTTGTCGGCGATTTCAGAGTGTTTAAGAGGCACTGCGGGCTTTATGATGCGGTCGGCGCTGCTGCGGCGCGCTTTTCTCACCGAGGGTTTTACGCCGAGATTCTTGTCGGCGGTCTGCAGGCCTACGCCTACACTTTTCACGGCTATGCGGCCGTCGCGGGCCACGCTGTAGTGTATCGAATCATCGACCGACACAGTCACGTCGATATTGCCGGAGGGCGATTTGAGCGTATAGTCTTTGGCCGATGCCGTGAACGCCATGGCGGCGAAGATTGAGAATGCTGTCAGTTTATTCATAGTTAGTCGTTTGATGTCGGGAAGGCTGAAATGCGGAGACGGGCTGCGCCCATCGGTACGAGTGTGATGTCGTCGGTCTGTGCGGCGCGTGCGGCGGCAGGCGAGGGCAGTACGCCGGTAAGCCCTGTGGAGTCAATGCCCCATGAGGGTATAAGACGGCCTTTGGCCTTGACCTGGAGGGGCACTGAGGCTACGGTGAATGGCTGGTTGTCGGCAGGCCACGGCAGACGCACCACCTCGAAGCCGGCTGTGGAATTGTCCTCGGGCAGAACGAGGGCATAATTCCACGGTGAGTCGGCATATATCTCGTAGGTCGGCCATTTTTCGGGGTCTGCGCCCTCAATCCAGTGAGAGTCGCCGATGGCCGAGGCCTTGGAGTCGACTTTTTCATATCGTTCGTCTATCTTGAGCGACATTGTGAGGGGGCCGTAGTCTATCGACGCACTGTTCTGGTTCACAGCCCAGCGGCGCACCGACAGTTCCATCGGGAAGATTAGCTCCACGCGGTCGCCGTCGGCCCATTCGCGCTCCAGACGCAGATATTTGCCGGCCTCGGGCTTGCAGGACAGCGTTTTGCCGTCTACAGCAACACGGGCATCCTTGGTCCACGACGGTATGCGGAAGTACATCGGGAAAGTCGCAGGGCTTTCTGCCGATACAACGAAGCGGAGAGTGTCGGAGAAAGGATAGCGGGTGTCTTCGGCCACGCTGAAGCCGCCGAACGAGGCCACGCAGGGGGCATATACGGGGAATGCCACGCCTCCGTCGGCCGTTGTATAGGCCAGCGACTGTGTGAATGCGGGCCAGCCGAGGCCGTGGTTATGCTGGCAGCAGCGGCTGCTGAACGGGTTCATGTTGAGGAACGGGCCTCTGTTGTCTATGCCGGGGTGATGGTTCTCGGAGTCGCTGACAGCCTGGTTGGGCGCTGTGATATAGCGCAGGGCCTTGAGGTCGGCGGTCATCGAGGCCGGGAACGAGTTGAAGGCCACGTCTTCCATATTTTCGGCCCAGAGCGGGTCGGCGTTGATGGAGAGCATGATACCGTCGGAGGCCATCTGCTCGGCGAAGCCGCATGTCTCGGTGCCCTGACGCGGGTCGATATAGCCTATGCGGGCGTTCTCGTCGGCTCCGAACATGCCGCCAGGCACCTGGCCGAAAGTGCGGCGCACAAGATTGTGTATATTATATGTGGCAGCCATGAGGGTGGAGTCGCCCGTCAGGAGGCTCGCTTCAGCCGGTTCGCGGAAGTATTGCGCTATGTTCACATTGTGCCAGTTCGGCAGGGCGGCCGGGTTGGTGCAGTCGGCGTTGTTGCGGTGTATCTTTTCGATGAGCGGAAGGACCGAAGCATCGCCCGTCTTGCTGTAATACCATATCACCGACCAGATATTGTCGCCGCCGCGGCAGTTTTCCCAGTAGTCTTCGAGGAAATCCTCGTCGGGAAGCGACATTTCCCAATCGAAATAGCGGCGCATGAAGGGGAGCACGCGCTCGTCGCCGGTATGTTCGTAGTAGCCTTGCAGACAGTCGAGAACAATCATCTGCGACCATACTTCGGGGTGGCCGTTCTTTATGTTTTCGGCTCCGAAGTAGCCGTCGGGGCGCTGAGAGGCAAGGATAGGCTCTATCCATGTGCGGACTTCGGCTGCCATTGCGCTGTCGCCGAGAATGTAGGCCAGGCGGCTGTAGCCGCGCAGCCAGTAGGGCGATTCCTCCCAGCCGTTATGCGCTCCGGGCACAAGCCAGGCATTGTTGCTTTTGTCGAGCCATGCCGAAATCTCGGCAAGATGGCCGTTGAGGCCGTCGCGCTGAAGTTCGAGCTGTTTTTTGAGCCAGCCTTCGGGCTTTATGGCGCCAAGAGGCAGTTTTTCAAGGACGAGCGGGCGGAGGGCGCCGGTGTCGGCGGCTGCCGCCGGGCGGTCGACCGTAGATACCTCTACGGCCGGCTGTGTGCCGCAGGCTGCTGTCAGCATGCCTATAGCAGCGATATATGATAGTCCTGTCTTCATTTTACGGTGAGCTGTCTTGAGGCTTTGATATCGCGCGATGAGAAGCCGAGCATTATGTTGTAGAGGCCCGGGTCGCGGGTGAAATCGTGTTTTTCAACGTCGTAATATTCAAAAGACGAGGCAGGAAGTGTCATCGTCACCACGGCGCTCTTGCCGGGTTCGAGATATACTTTCTTATAGCCTCGCAGCTCCTTGACGGGGCGCTCGGCCTTGGCCTGGTCGGAGGCGTCCTTGCCTACGTAGGCCTGAACCACCTCTGCACCGGCGCGTTTTCCGGTGTTGGTGAGGCGGCAGCTGACCTCGACACAGCCATTGGCGTCGGGAGCTGATACTTTCACGTCGGAGAGAAGGAATGTGGTGTACGACAGACCGTAGCCGAAGGGGCACTGCACTTCGCGTCCGAGCTTGTCGTAGCCGCGGTAGCCTGTGAAAATGCCCTCGGTATAGGCCACGTGCTTGTCGCCGTCGGGGTCGTGATAGCTGTTATAGGCGGGGTTGTCTTCCCAGCGCTTCTCGAAGGTCATCGGCAGCTTGCCCGAAGGATTGACTTCGCCGAAGAGCACGTCGGCAAGGGCGCGTCCGCTCTCCTGACCTGCATACCAGTTCCAGAGGAGGGCGTTGACAGTGGGCTCCCAGCCCTGCATTTCGACCGCGCCGCCGGCGTTGACTACCGCAATGACGGGCCTGCGGCATTTGGCGAGACTGCTCATGAGGGCGGCGTCGGAGGCCGGAAGTTCGAACGAGCGGTCGCTGTCTTCGGCTTCGGAGTCGGAATTGTGTCCTATGCAGGCCACAACGAGGTCGGCTTCGGACAGTTTCTTTTCGAGGCGGCGGTCGTTGTTGCCTATGCGGTCCCAGGTGAGTTGTACGGCAGCCGAGCCGCCATCCTGATAGTATTCGAGGCAGATGTCGTATTTTTTGCCCGCTTCGAGATGCTTGCGGAATGTTTTGCTGCGGAATGCGCCGTTTTTCCAGTCGTCAACAAGTGTCTCGCCGCCAAGCATGAAGCGATAACCGTCGTCGGCGCCCACGGTGAATACATATTCGCCTGTCACGTCGGGTACTACTGTGCCGCTCCAGCGCACCGAGTACTGCTGTGCGGGCATTCCGGCAATTTCCGGTCCATTGCCCCAGGAGTAAAGAATCTTGTTTTCGGTGGCGGTGCCGACGGGCTTGCCCTCGAGTCTCATGTTGCCGAAGTACTCGGCCTTGAGACCCTTGTCGGCCAGGTCTTTGCCTGAGCGCATGATGTCGGGGCGGTAGTCAAGTTCGTCGATAAGCTCCACTTCGATACCGCGGGCCTCGCATGCGGCCTTGATGCCGTCGAAAGCGCTCACATAGTGTATGGGGTTGACATTGCCGCTGCCGCCGCCGCGCACATAGCCGGTGGCGTTCTTACCGGCAACCATTATTTTTTTATATTTCTTCGCATTGAGCGGCAGTATGTTCTTGCTGTTCTTGAGAAGCACCATACCTTCCTGAGCCACTTTGAGGGCTGTGGCTACCGATTCGGGGTCGTCGAGAGGTATGCTCTTGTCGGCGCCTCGGTTTTCGAGCGCTCCGAAGGCGATTGCCGGGCGCAGTATGTTGAGCACTTTCTCGTCGATTTGTTTCATCGATATATGACCCGTCTTGATGTGGTATGCGAGGTCGGCGGGGTTCATGTATTTCGCGTCGGGCATTTCCAGGTCAAGGCCGCCGTCAACGGCGGGCAGGCAGTGGTGTGTAGCGCCCCAGTCGGACATTACGACGCCTTTGAAGCCCCACTTGTCGCGGAGCACATCTTTGAGCAGCCAGGGCGATTCGGTGGTATACACGCCGTCGACGAGGTTGTAGCTCGTCATGAGTGCTCCCGATTCGGCTTCCTGCACGGCCGCTTTGAACGCCGGAAAATATATTTCGTTGATTGTACGCTCGTCGATGTCGTTGCTTATCTTGTGGCGGTCGTAGTCGGAGTTATTTCCGAAGAAGTGCTTGATTGTCGCCATAACCTCCTGCGACTGCACGCCGTCGATGTAGTTCACGGCAGTTCGCGAGGCCAGATAAGGGTCTTCGCCCATATACTCGAAGTTTCGGCCGCACATCGGCGCGCGATATATGTTTACAGCCGGTCCGAGAAGTATGTCTACCCCGCGGGCACGGGCGTCGCGGCCGAGCGAACGGCCATATTCGCGGGCAAGGTCTTCGTTCCATGTGGCGGTGAGCATGATGGTGGCCGGATAGGCTGTCGAGAGGCTGTGTGTGCCCAGGCCCTGCGGGCCGTCCGACATCTTCATGCGGCGCACGCCCAGACGGGGAATGTCGCGGATATACATGGCGTCGACTCCGCCTACGAATTCGAGTTTTTCACTGTCGGTCATCTTCGACAGGATTTCTTTTGCCTGTCTGTCGACTTCGGGTGTCAGCCACGACTGAGCGCCTGCGCCCATTGCGCAGAAAGCGGCTGCGGCGGCTGTGATAATGATAGTTTTTTTCATGGAGCGATGATTGGTTCTGGTTTCTGTCGCGAAGTTACTTATTCGTTTTTTAATATATGTGCAGTAAGTTGCCAAAAGTGTGAAAATCCACCGTGGTGCTGATTTGTCCACCATCGGACGGCCAGTGGCGGTGCTTGTCGATTGTGCGCAATCGCGCCAGTATTGTATGTTTTTGTGTCTTCAGGTTTTCTTGTCTGCAAAGTATCGCTATTGTGCGCGCATATATACTTTTAAGAGCTCGATTATGGGTATCTTTGTGACAGAATAAACCTTAAACTAATCATATCACAGATATGCAACTCGACAAAATCTTACTTGCTGCCGCTCTTTCGGGTGCTGTCGGTGCGTCTGCTGCCGATGTTCCGGTAGCCTCGACTGCGCTTGTCGGCGACGGTATAGCTCTTTTTGTACCTCAGGGTTATGATCCCTCGAAAACTCCGTCTCTGATGCTGGAGAAAGAGCCAGTGTATACCGGCGCTCTTCCTGCATCGTGGAATCTTGTGCCTGAATTTACGCTTACCGACGGAAAGGCCGGCGCCGTGCTGCGCGTGCCCGCCGGAACGAGCCTCTACGGAGGCGGCGAGGTCACAGGTCCGCTGCTTCGCAACGGCATGGAGATTCAGCTCTGGAATGTCGACAACGGCGCATATCGTGTCGTCGACAACGGTACCCACCTGTATCAGAGTCACCCCTGGGTGATGGGCGTGCGCCCCGACGGCACGGCCTTCGGCATTCTCTTCGATAGCTCCTGGAAGGCTTATCTCGCCACCGACGACAGTGAAATCCGCTTCCGCACCGAGGGTGCGCCGTTCCGGGCATTCGTCATAGACCGGGCTACCCCTCAGGATGTGGTGAAAGGCCTTGCCGAACTCACCGGTACCATGGAAATGCCGCCGCTGTGGTCGCTCGGCTATCACCAGTGCCGCTTCTCCTACGACACCGAGGCCAAGGTGCGCGACATTGCCTCCAATTTCCGCAAGCGCAGTATTCCCTGCGATGTCATATGGATGGACATCGACTATATGGACGGCTTCCGTATCTTCACGTTCGACCCCGTGAAGTTCCCAGACCCCAAAAAGCTTAACGACGACCTCCACGACGCCAACTTCAAGGCTGTGTACATGATAGACCCCGCTCCCAAGGCCGACCCGGAGTACTTTGTGTATAAATCGGGCACCGAAAACGATGTATGGGTGCGCCGTGCCGACGGCACCAAATATCAGGGCAAGGTATGGCCCGGATATGCCGCTTTCCCCGACTTCACTTCGCCCGATGTGCGCCGCTGGTGGGCCGGACTGTATAAAGACTTCCTCGCAACGGGTATCGACGGCGTGTGGAACGACGTGAACGAGCCCGCCGTCTTCGACAACGACCTCCCCGAGGCCGAGCGCACCGGCACAATGCCCGTCACCAACCTCCACCGCGGAGGCGGCGGCCTGCCCGCAGGCTCGCATCTGCTCTACCACAATGCCTACGGCCGCTTCATGGTCGAAGGCACCCGCGACGGCTTCCTCGACGTATATCCCGACAAGCGACCCTTCGTGCTCACACGCTCCAATATCCTCGGCGGACAGCGCTATGCCGCCACATGGACCGGCGACAACTACGCCGAACCCCTCCACATGAAGTGGTCGGTGCCGATGTCGATTACCCTCGGTCTCTCTGGCCAGCCCTACAGCGGTCCTGACATCGGCGGCTTCCTCGGCAACACCGACCCCGAACTCTTCGCCGACTGGATTGGCTTCGGTGTCTTCCTGCCCTTTGCCCGCGGCCATGCCTGCGCCGGCACCAACGACAAGGAGCCCTGGGCGTTCGGCCCCGAGGTTGAAAAAGCCTCGCGCATGGCCCTCGAACGCCGCTACCGTCTCCTTCCCTATCTCTACACATGCTTCTACGATGCCCACAATACCGGCCTGCCCGTGATGCAGCCCCTTTTCTTCGCCGACAATACCGACGCCGCTCTCCGCGCCGAAGACCAGGCCTTCCTCATGGGCGAGAATCTGCTGGTAGTACCCACTTTCGCCGAGAACCCCGCCCTTCCCAAGGGCATATGGGAGGAAATAAGCCTCGTGCCCGGCGACCTCAAGGAGAAGCACCAGGCATCGCTCCGTCTCAAGGGCGGCAGCATTATCCCCGCCGGAAAGGTGATACAGCACACCGAGGAGGCGACTCTTGAGCCCCTGGCGCTCTATGTGTGTCTCGACGAGAACGGCAAGGCAGAAGGCCGCCTCTACTGGGATGCCGGCAACGGCTGGGCGTTCCGCGACGGCGACTACAGCCTCATGACATTCAAGGCCGAGCGCTCTGGCAAGAAAGTGAACGTGACTCTCGCCGGAACAGAAGGCAAGCGCGACGTCGCCGGCGAAATCAAGAATGTCGACGTTGTGCTTGTACACAAAGGCAAGACATACAAGGCCAAAGGCACTATTGCCGACGGCGTGACCGTGAAAATATAATATGATTATGAGCAAAAAGAATATATTATCCTCTCTTGCCGCTGCGGCGCTCTCATTTTCGGCTCTTGCCGAGATATCGCCTGTTGACTATGTGAATCCTCTTGTCGGCACGATATCCGATTTCGAGGTCTCCAACGGCAACACATATCCGGCAATCGCCATGCCCTGGGGTATGAATTTCTGGACTCCACAGACAGGCCGCATGGGCGACGGCTGGACTTATGTCTATACCGAGCCCCGTATCAAGGGCTTCAAGCAGACTCACCAGCCGAGCCCGTGGATGAACGACTATGGCCAGTTCGCCATCATGCCCGGCACAGACCACCCTGTCTTCGACCAGGACAAGCGCTCGAGCTTCTTCACGCATAAGGCAGAGGTCGCCAAGCCCTACTACTACAGCGTGTTCCTTGCCGACCACCGTGTCACCACCGAAATCACCCCCACGGAGCGCGCGGCCATGTTCCGCTTTACATTCCCTGCTAACGACAGCTCATTTGTTGTTGTCGACGCCTACGACAGAGGCTCTTATATAAAGGTGCTCCCCGCCGAGAAGAAAATCGTCGGCTATACCACCCGCAATAGCGGCGGCGTGCCCGAAAACTTCAAAAACTACTTCGTGGTAGAGTTTGACAAGCCTTTCACCTACACCGCAGCTGTGACAGACGGCAATATCGACCCCGCTTCAACCGAATGCAAGGCCGACCATGCCGGCGCCATCATAGGCTTCGCCACACGCAAGGGCGAGAAGGTGCATGCCCGCGTGGCATCGTCGTTTATCAGCCCCGAGCAGGCCGAACTCAATCTCCGCGAGCTCGACGGCAAGGACTTCGACACTCTCGTGAAGCAGGGCCGCGACCGCTGGAACGAAGTTTTGGGTCGTATTGAGGTCGAATCGGACGATACAGACCGTCTGCGCACATTCTATTCGTGCCTATACCGCAGCACGCTCTTCCCCCGCATGTTCCACGAAATCGATGCCGATGGCCGCATAGTGCACTACAGCCCCCACACCGGCGAGGTGTGCCCCGGTCGTCTATTCACCGACACCGGCCTGTGGGATTCATTCCGCGGCGAGCTGCCCATGCTAAACCTCATATATCCCGAAATCAGCGCCCAGATGCAGGAGGGCTTCTATAACCACTACAAAGAGAGCGGATTCTACCCCGAATGGTCGAGCCCTGGACACCGCGACTGCATGATTGGCAACAACTCGGCCTCCGTCGTCGCCGACGCTTTCGTAAAGGGTGTCACTCCCGCCGATGCCGAGGCTATGTACGAGGGTCTGCTGCACGGAGCCAACGCCCTGCACCCGACAGTGCCCGCCTCGGGCCGCGTGGCATTCGAGGAGTATAACACTATGGGTTACGTGCCCTCCGATGTGGCCGGGCAGAGTGCCGCCCGCACCCTCGAGTATGCCTACGACGACTGGTGTATCTACCAGATGGGCCGCAAGCTTGGCCGCCCCAAAGCCGAGACAGACGTATATAAGAAGCGCTCGCAGAACTACCGCAACCTCTACTATGCTCCCTTCAAGCTCATGAGCGGACGCGACAGCAAGGGCAATTTCCCCGAAGACTTCGACCCCGTGGTATGGTGGGGGCCCTTTACCGAGGGCAACAGCTGGCACTACACATGGTCGGTGTTCCACGACGTGCAGGGCCTTATCGACCTCATGGGCGGCAAAAAAGAGTTTACAGCCATGCTCGACTCCGTATTTACCACCGAGCCAACATTCGGCAAGGACGTAGACACCCGCAAGCAGCTCATTCACGAAATGCGCGAAATGCAGATAGTAGACATGGGCCAGTATGCTCATGGCAACCAGCCTATCCAGCACATGATATATCTCTATAACTACGGCGGCGAGCCCTGGAAGGCACAGTATCACCTCCGCGAGGTGATGAACCGCCTCTACCGTCCGACCCCCGACGGCTACTGCGGCGACGAGGACAACGGCCAGACCTCGGCATGGTATATCATGTCGGCGCTCGGATTCTACACCGTCTGCCCCGGAACCGACGAGTATGTACTCGGCGCGCCGCTTTTCACCAAAGCACGCATCAATCTGCCCAATGGTAAGAAGATAGAGATTTCCGCACCCGAAAACAGCGACGAGAACCGCTATGTAGACGTTCTGAAACTCAACGGCAAGGAATACGGCAAGAACTATCTCCGTCATTCCGACCTAACCCGTGGAGCCCGCCTCGACTATAAGATGAGCGCCAAACCTAACTATAAGCGCGGCACTCGCCCTTCTGACGCCCCCTATTCTCTTTCGAACGAATAATAAACCATGATAAACCAATGAAAAAAATCTTTCTTGCGCTTGCTCTAATAGTCTGCACGCTGGCCGCATCGGCCCAGAACTACAAGACCGAAACCGGCATCAGCTATCGCCCCGATGCCACCGACAAATATCAGAAAGAGAGATGTAAGCTCGATTTCTACTATCCTACCGATGTAAAGGACTTTCCCGTTGTGATATGGTATCATGGCGGAGGCCTCACCGGCGGCAATACCTTCATTCCCGGCGAACTGCAGAATCAGGGCATAGGTGTTGTGGCCGTGAATTACCGTCTTTGCGGAAACAAGGTTGACCCCTCTGTCACCACCGCCGACTGTGTCGACGATGCCGCTGCCGCCGCTGCCTGGGCTGTCAAAAACGTGGCAAAATACGGCGGCTCGCCCGATAAAATCTATCTCACAGGCCACTCTGCCGGCGGATATCTTGTGATGATGATAGGCTTCGACAAGGCTCGCCTCGGCAAATATGGCGTGGACCCCGACAAGGCGTTCGCCGCCATGATTCCGCTGAGCGGACAGGCTATCACGCACTTCCAGAACCGCCGCGACCGCGGCATGGGCGACCTCAATCCGCTTATCGACGAGAATGCGCCGCTCTATTTCGTTCGTGACGACTGTATTCCCACCCTGCTTGTATGCGGCCAGCGCGAGCGCGAGCTCTTCGGCCGCTATGAGGAAAACGCCTATCTATGGCGCATGATGAAGCTCTGCGGACACCCCGACGCCGAAATTCTCGAAGTCGACGGTTTCGACCACGGCACTATGTGCCACCCCGGCTTCCTCATTATGCTTGAATATCTTAAAAACCGAGAAAAAAACCGCAAATAAAACTGAATCAATCATGAAAATAGCTCCGAAGACCTGCCTTGCCGCACTCTCGCTGCTCGCCGGAGCGGCCGGCGCCATTGCCGCCGAGCCGACCGAGGCCAAACAGCCTACCGCCTATCTGGTGTCCGACGCACACCTCGACACACAGTGGAACTGGGATATCCAGACCACTATCAAGGAATATGTCTGGAACACCATCGACATGAACCTCAAACTTCTCGATAAATATCCCAATTATGTGTTCAACTTCGAGGGAGGCGTCAAATACGCCTGGATGAAGGAATACTTCCCCCGCGAATACGAGCTGATGAAGAAGTATATAGCCGACGGACGTTGGCACATCTGCGGCGCAAGCTGGGATGCTACCGACGCAATCGTGCCCTCTATCGAGTCGGCAATACGCAATGTAATGCTCGGCCAGGAGTACTATCGCCGCGAGTTCGGTGTCGAAAGCACCGACATCTTCCTGCCCGACTGCTTCGGTTTCGGCTGGACCCTTCCGACCGTAGCCTCGCACTGCGGCCTCATCGGTTTCTCGTCGCAGAAACTCGGCTGGCGCAACAATCCCTTCCACGGCGATATGAAATATCCCTTCAACGTCGGTATATGGAAAGGTGT
This sequence comes from uncultured Muribaculaceae bacterium, assembly GCA_910578035.1. Classification (GTDB taxonomy): domain Bacteria; phylum Bacteroidota; class Bacteroidia; order Bacteroidales; family Muribaculaceae; genus CAG-873. The sequence goes on along the minus strand of CAJTOB010000008.1, from coordinate 41,281 downwards.
CGACGGTTCCGAGATTATGATGACCCATGGCTACAGCTACGGTCACCGCTGGAAGAACGAGGACCTTACCGAAAACGAAATGCTCAAGAAGCGCACCGCCGAAAACGGCCTCGGAGTCCTCTTCCACTACTACGGCACCGGCGACATAGGCGGCTCGCCGACAATCACCTCGGTCGACGCCGTTGACCGCGCTGTGGGCAAAAATGGCTCGGTGAAGATTGTCAGCGCTACCTCCGACCAGATTTTCAAGGATTATATGCCTTATTCGTCGCACCCCGAGCTGCCCCGCTACGACGGCGAGCTCCTCATGGACGTGCACGGCACCGGCTGCTACACCTCGCAGGCCGCAATGAAGCTCTATAATCGCCAGAACGAGCTCCTCGGCGACGCCGCCGAGCGTGCGTCGGTTGCCGCAGAAATGCTCGGGGCTGCCGATTATCCGGGCGCGGCTCTCACTGAGTCGTGGCAGCGATTCATCTTCCATCAGTTCCACGACGACCTCACCGGCACCTCTATCCCCCGTGCCTACGAATTTTCATGGAACGACGAGCTCCTTTCGCTCAAGCAGTTCTCAGATATCATTGCCCACAGCACAGGCGCAGTCGCCTCTCAGCTCGACACACGTACCAAAGGCACACCCGTTGTGCTCTACAACGCTCTCGGCCACGAAGCCACCGATGTGGTGCAGCTTGAAGTGCCCGTGAAGGGCAAACCGGGCAAAGTAGCCGCCTACGACCACCGGGGCAAGCCCGCAGCCGCCCAGCTCCTTGGCTGCACCGACGGCAAGGCCATTGTGCTTGTAGAAGCTACCGTGCCCGCCAACGGCTATGCCGTCTACGACCTCCGCTTCTCCGGCTCGGCCAAGGCACCATCGGCTCTGGCCGCAAACACTATCGAAAACTCTGTATATAAGCTGACCCTCGACGGTAAGGGCGACATCACATCGCTCTACGACAAGAAGGCCGGCAAAGAACTCGTCAAGCCCGGCAAGGCTATCCGTCTGGCTATCTTCACCGAAAACGAGTCGTTCGAATGGCCCGCATGGGAAATCCTCAAGGAAACCATCGATCGCGAGCCCGTGTCGATTGCCGACAATGTGAAGACTGCCATCGTTGAGAACGGTCCGCTGCGCACCACTCTCTGCGTTGAAAAAGGCCATGGCGACTCTAAGTTCCGCCAGTACATACACCTCTACGAAGGCGCCCTTGCTGACCGTATCGACTTCTACAACGAGGTTGACTGGGCCACGACAAACGCCCTCGTAAAGGCCGAATTCCCCCTCTCGGTTGCAAACGAGACCGCTTGCTACGACCTCGGTGTGGGCACCGTAGACCGCGGTAACAATAAAATCAATGCCTACGAGGTATATGCACAGCGCTGGGCCGACCTCACCGACCGCAGCGGCGACTACGGCGTCACCGTGATGAACGACTGCAAATACGGCTGGGATAAGCCCGACAACAACACTATCCGTCTCACCCTCCTGCACACGCCCAAGACCAAACGCGGATATGCCTATCAGGACCATCAGGACTGGGGCCGTCATACATTCACCTACAGCCTCAACGGCCACAGCGGCAAGCTCGACAAGGCCGATGCCGGACGCCGTGCCGACGCTCTCAACCAGCGCATAAAGGCCTTCTCGGCCACCAAGCATGCCGGCGCTCTGGGCAAATCGTTCTCGCTTGCCTCTATCGACAACAGCGACCTCGCCATCAAGGCCCTCAAGAAGGCCGAAAGTACCGACGAGTATGTTGTCCGCGTCTACGACGCCTCCGGCAACGGCGGCAAGGGCTCTGTTACCTTCGCCCGTCCGATTATTGCCGCCGCCAAGGCCGACGGCACCGAGAAAACCATCGGCGAGGCTTCGTTCAGCGGCAATAAGCTCAATGTAGCTGTCGGAGCCAACGGTATCGGCACATATAAGGTGAAATTCGCCCCTGCCGAAGCCGCACGCACTGCCTCATATGCCGCCCTTCCTCTCGATTACGACAAGAAGTGCTTCAGTTGGAACCGCTTCGCCGGCGACGCCGACTTCCACGGAGGATATGCCTATGCCGCCGAGCTCGTGCCTGCGTCGCTCACCGCCTCGGGTGTGCCTTTCGAACTCGAAAACACCGCTCTGCTAAACGGCAAAGTCTGCAAAGGCGATACAATAGCCCTCCCCGCAGGCAAATATAACCGCCTCTATGTGCTCGCCGCCGCCGCTACTGAAGATGTCCGCGCCGAGGGTACATTCCGCGCCGGAAAGGCCGTTACAACTCTGAGCGTGCCCTCATATACAGGCTTTATCGGGCAGTGGGGCCACACCAACCACACCGAAGGCTACCTCGAGCCCGACGAAGTGGCATATACTGGCACTCACCGCCACTCTGCCGCCGGCGACCACCCCTACGAGTTCACATATATGTTCAAATACGGCATCGATATTCCTGCCGGAGCCAAAGAAATAATCCTTCCCGACAATCCCGCCCTGGTGCTCTTCTCTGCCACTCTCGCCAAGGAAGACGCCAGAAAGCCCGAAGCTCTTTCGACTCTGTTCCGCACATCGTTCGACGGCAAGAGCACACGCGGAACTGCCGCTGCGGCCCGTGTGCGCGAGAGCATTCTCAAGCCCGAGCACATCGTGGCATGGTCGGGCCATGTCAACGACCGCGAACACCCCCGTTTCCTCCACGACGGCGACGTAACTACCAAATGGTGCGATATCACCGGCATTCCAAGCTATGTGGAATATGACCTCGGCGAGACACGCACCATGAGCGAATGGGCCCTTACAAATGCCGGTTCGGAAAATCCGTCGTATGTCACAGTATCATGCCTCCTCCAGGCCCGCAACGACAAGAGCGAAGACTGGAAAACCATCGATACCATGGTCGGCAACAAGCGAAACACCGTTAGCCGCAAGCTCACGGCTCCTGTCGATGCCCGCTATCTCCGTCTTATGGTGGTGCAGCCTCAGCAGTCGGCCGGAGGTGTCGACACCCGCATCTACGAATTTGCTGTATATTGATTTTCGTGAGCTTAGTGGTTAGTGAGCCGCTAACCGCTAAGCTCTCACCACTAACCCCTGATAATGAAAACTGACTTTTTCAAAATAGCTGTTGTAGCCGCCATGCTGTTCTCAACCGTGCAACTCTCCGCGCAGAATCGCGACTGGGCGCAGCATGGCCGCTATGCACAGGCCAACAAGGAGCTGTCCGCTCCCGCAAAGGGCGAGCACAGGGTTGTGTTTATGGGCAACTCCATTACCGACCACTGGGCCAACATGCGCCCCAATTTCTTTACTGCCAACAACTACATCGGCCGCGGCATCAGCGGGCAGACTTCCTACCAGTTCCTGCTCCGTTTCCGCGAGGACGTAATCAATCTCAAGCCTGAGGTAGTGGTTATCAACGCCGGCACCAACGACTGTGCCGAGAATACTCACGCCTTCAACCCCGAAATCACCCTCGGCAATGTCATGTCTATGGTAGAGCTTGCCAAGGCCAACGGAATAAAGGTGATAATAGCCTCTACGCTCCCCGCCACGACCTTCGGCTGGAATCCTGCAATCAAAGACGCCCCCGAGCGGGTGAAAACCATCAATAAGCTCATAAAAGACTATGCCGATGCCAACAAACTACCGTATGTAGACTACTACAGCGCTATGGTGGCCGGCCCCGACGGCACCATGAACCCCGCATACAGCAACGACGGCGTGCACCCCACACACGCCGGCTACGAGGTGATGGAGCCAATAGTCAAGGCCGTCATCGACAAGACCCTCCGCCGCAAATAATAAGCAGTCACTTAGGTAATAAACAAGCTCTTGGGGCGCCCCGCACTATGCCGGGCGCCCTTTTCTTTGGGCGAATATGTTTGCGGCGCTGCTGCGCTTGAAAATATATGAATAATTGTTAATATATATTAAAACGGGGGGGGGGGGTAGTATATATTGAAGAAAGATTATCTAAATTTACGCAAAATTAACTGAGCTATAAAATACTTAAAAAATATAACAAGCCGTTAATGTTTTGAGGTGTAGAGGAATTCTATACTAAAAATGCATTTTTTGAACCAAATCTATTCATATGAAAAAACATCTATTAGTAGCTCTGCTGTTGATGACAGGGATGCCATTCAGTGGCTCATTTGCTGCTTTTGCCGAACCTGTGCCTCAATCACAGAGCCAGTCGGCTGTTATCATCAACGGTACAGTCCTCGATGAGAACAATGAGCCGGTTATCGGAGCAAGTGTGGTGCAAAAAGGCACAAGCCGAAATGGCGCGGCCACTGATTTCGAAGGAAATTTCGCAATCAAGGTGGTTCCTGGCACACCTCTTGAAATCAGCTATGTTGGCTATAAGACCGTTGTGATGAATGCATCACAAGGTATGATGGTGTATCTCCAGCCGACAACCGAGCAGCTTAACGAGCTTGTTGCCATCGGTTATGGCACGCAGAAACGAGCCAACCTCACCGGCGCGGTCGCAACAGTCGACGTTGCCCGCACGATGGAGAGCCGTCCGGTTCAGGACGTTACGAAAGCGCTGCAAGGTGCTATCCCTGGTCTTACCATTACCAATACGAACGGTGGTATAGCCTCCGACGCAAGCATACGTATCCGCGGTGTCGGAACTCTTACCAACGGACAGAGCTCTGACCCACTTATAGTGGTCGACGGTGTGCCTGTAGACAACCTCAACTTTATAGACCCCAACGATATACAGGATATATCGGTGCTTAAAGATGCCGCATCGGCAGCCGTATATGGCTCCCGTGCCGCTTTCGGTGTGATTCTTATCACTACAAAAGGCGCTTCGTCCAAGGACAAGGTTTCGGTGTCGTACAGCAATAATTTCGCATGGAGCAGTGCTACGATTCTACCCGAATTCGTAAACACCGTAGACCAGCTTGAGGCTTCACTGCAGGCTTACTACCGCAATCCGACCGGCGCCAACGCCAAGACCGAAGTAGGCGGTATGTTCTACAAAGACCTTTTGCCTTATGCCAAGGCATGGCAGGAGCAGCATGGAGGCAAGCGCTATACAGACTATCGCCAGATGATGCCTTATGTTGACGAGAACAATGTAGGCGACTATATCCTTACTTCCGACGGCAACTGGCTCCGCTATGCCGACTGGGATGTGAAGAAACTTATGTTCGACAATGCAGCTCCTTCGCAGAAACACAATGTCACCCTCGAAGGAACATCGGGCAAGACTCAGTACCGTCTTTCGTTCGGCTACGATTCGAAGCAGGGTCTGCTGCGCTTCAACCCCGACAAGATGAGCCGCTATATGGCAAATGCCAATATATCTACGGATATCACCAAGTGGCTGAAGGCCGGTACACGACTGAGCTTTACACAGCGTGAGTATACCGAACCGAATACTCCCAACAACGTGTATCAGTATGTGTGGCGCTGGGCTCCCTACATGCAGACCTACGGCTGGATGCCCGACCCAACCACAAATGCCGAAATTCCCTTCCGCAATACGCTCAGCCAGCTTATACTTGCTCCTACCGACAAGGCTGTGACCCGACAGAGCCGTATGCAGGCCTGGGCGCAGGCTGAAATTATAAAGGGTCTTACCCTTCAGGCCGATTTCACATACGATTACCGCACTTTCAGCTCGCATGCTTCGTGGCAGGAAATGACGATGTGGGAATGGGGCAACAAGGCCTTTACACCCTTTACATGGCCTACAGCCGGACAGGAGCGTACACGCGCATTCCAGGAAAAAGACGATATGGACCGTTGGACAACTAACGTCTTCGCAACATATGCCAAGAACTTCGCACAGGCTCACAATCTGAAAGTGATGCTTGGTTTCTCTGCCGAGCAGATGCGCTACGACAATCTGGCCGGAGCCCGTTATGGTTTGGTCGATTATAAACTGCCCGAAATCAACCTTACCAATGGTACAGAAGCAAGCTCGTATTATCTTACCGGTGGTTCGGGCCACCGCGCAACCGCCGGTTTCTTCGGTCGTGTGAACTACGATTATCTCGGCCGCTATCTTCTCGAATTCAATGGCCGCTACGACGGCTCTACACGCTTCCCCGCACATAAGCAATGGGCATTCTTTCCGTCGGCTTCCGCCGGCTGGCGTTTCTCGGAAGAATCGTTCTTCAAACCTCTGAGCAACTGGTGGAGCAACGGTAAGCTGCGTGCTTCATACGGCCACCTGGGCAATGAAAATCTGGCAGCCAACCAGTTTATATCCACTATCACTCTGGGCAACCAGAATGTCAACTGGATAAACTCGTCGGGTACATGCATCAGTTCGGCCGGAACACCCACTCTCGTTGCTACCTCTCTTACATGGGAACGAGTGATAACCACCGACATCGGCATCGACCTTGGTTTCTTCAACAACTCGCTCAGCGCTTCGTTCGACTGGTACAGTCGCGAGACCCGCGATATGCTCGCTCCCGGCATGCCTCTGCCGTCGACCCTCGGAGCATCTTCACCACTCGAAAACGGCGGCCGTATGCGAACCAACGGCTGGGAACTTTCTGTTAATTTCAACCATTCCTTCGGCGACTGGGACGTATGGGCCGGCGCTACTATCGGCGATGCCCGCAGCAAGGTGACCAAATGGGGCAGCAATGAAAGCAAGTCTCTATATTCATGGTGTGCAGGTGTAGACGGATACCGTTTCTATGAAGGCCAGACTTTCGGTGATATCTGGGGTTTCGAATACGACCGCTTCTTCGAAGTAGGCGACTTCGTCGGCAAAGACGATAAAGGCGTATGGCAGTATGGCGAAAATACACCCGACCAGAGCTATCTCGCATGGGATCCGTTCACTTTCGGCCCCGGCGACGTGAAGTTCAAAGACCTTAACGGCGACGGTGTGATAAACAACGGTGATCCTACGATGATAGAATGGAACGGCAAGTACTACGTGGCCGGAGACCCCGGTTATGCAGATGCCGAGGCTGCGCTCAAGGCTCCCAACGAAGCAGACAGATCAAAAATGGTTCCTGTCGGAACCCTCGCCAACCACGGCGACCTCAAGGTTGTCGGCAACGCCCTTCCCCGTTATGAATATTCATTCCGCATCGGTGCTGCATGGAAAGGATTTGATATCGATTTCTTCTTCCAGGGTATCGGACAGCGAAAAATGTGGCAGATCAGTAAGTTTACCATGCCTTTCGCGTCCAAGAACGACGGTTTCTTCCAGCATATGATGAGCTACAATAAATATGTTGTAAACGAGAACGACCAAATTGTAGATTACGAAATCAATCAGAACAACGAATATCCCGTTCTCACTTCGGGCGACTTCGGTTTCAACTATCGTTTCGGCAATACTTGCCGTCAGGGTAAGAATAACTTCGTCCTCTCTGACCGCTATCTTGTCAACATGGCTTATCTGCGCATGAAAAACATCACATTAGGCTATACTATTCCTGCTGATATCACAAAGAAGGCTTATATCCAGAAAGCTCGTGTTTATTTCAGCGCGGAAAACCCGTTCTTCATCTACAATGGAGCCGGCAAGCATAGCATAGACCCTGAAATCTCCGATGTTGCGGCAGGCGAGGGCGTGGCTTCCTTCGGTTATGCCAATCCTATGATGAAATCGTATTCATTCGGTGTTCAGGTAACTTTCTAAAATCAACTCACATATGAAACTCAATAAAATATTTATATACGGCCTTCTTGCTGCCGGCCTCGCTACTACTGCAAGTTGCGACGATTTCCTCGACAGGAACCGTTTCCCTCTTGACAAACAGACCGACAATCCTGAATACTGGACGAGCAAGCAGAACCTCGAAGCTCAGGTAAACGGACTTTACTCCAATTTCCTCGGATATGGAAATGGTGCTTCATGGAGCAACAACTTCTATTACCGCTCTCTGAGCGACGACCAGAGCGCGCGCATGCAGTCTGGTTCGGGTATTGTGTTTGCCGAATGGGAATACCAGTATGCTCCTGAATCCAACAGCGTGTGGGATGCCACATATCAGGTTGTGCGCAAGTGCAACTATATCATTAACAATTCAAATGTTGCCAATCCGACCGAGAATAACGATTTCATTGCCAAGGCCCGTCTGATACGCGCACAGCAGTATTGGGAACTCGTCCGCGCTCTTGGCGATGTGCCTCTGGTAACTGAAGTGCTGGACCCCTCTTCAGATGTGCTCTTTGGCCCGCGTACCCCTCGTAACGAGGTGATGGATTTCGTGCTCGATGACCTAAACTTCGCCGTAGAGAATATCATGGCGCAGAAAGACAAGCTCGAAATGAGCCGGGATCTGGCAAATGCAATGAAGTCGGAAATCTGTCTCTATGAGGCCTCTTATGCAAGATACCACCAGAAAGACGAAACCCGTGCCAATAAATACTACAGTGAAGTGATAAAGGCCTGCAAGGAGGTGATGGATTCATATACTCTGTGCAATGACTACCGCTCGCTGTACAATTCAGTATTTGTTGCAGACGCGGCTCTTGGCCTGTCGAGCCTTGTAGATAACCCCGAGGTAATATTCATGAAGGGTTATAAATTGGGTTCGCTCACGCACTCCATGCTCAAGTATCTGAGTTCGAACACACCTATCGCCGGCATGACAAAGGACGCCTTCGATGCTTACCTTTTCAAAGACGGCAAGCCTCGTGCGCTTACTTCGGAAAACACATCTGACGTTCCTGAACTGATTCTCGACGGCGAGGGCAATGCAGTAGGTCTCGATATCAGCAAGGCGCTCGCAACACGCGACAATCGTCTCGCTCAGACTATCGACCCCAAACTGGCTTTTGGAAAGAACGTGACATTCTCGCGTTCGAACTCTGACAATCTGTCGTCAAATACAGGCTATACTATCTGCAAGTATATCAATCCGAATATTCCTTACGGACAGACCGCGACAGACAATACCAACTATACCTGTGCGCCTCTTTACTGGCTTGCCAATATCTATCTTGACTATGCCGAAGCCCGTGCGGAAACAGGCGCGCTTACAGATGCCGACCTCAATAATACTATCAACAAACTTTACGAGCGTGCCGGTCTTCCCGCACAAACTGTGGCAAGTCTTTCGAGCATGGGAGACCCCGCCAACAACATGGGAGTATCCAGCCTTCTGTGGGAAATCCGCCGTTGCCGCCGTTGCGAGCTGATGTTCGACCAGTATCATCGCTATTGGGATCTTATCCGCTGGCACAAGCTCGACCTTCTGGATACCTCCAAGTATCCGAACATCGCTTGCGGTGCCAATGTATCGACCGCTACAGCGACTCAGCTGGAAGGTGTATATACAAGCAACGGATATATCAACGCTGCTCAGAATGCTAACGTGACACAGGTACGTACCTTTAACGAGCGTGAATATCTGCAGCCCCTCGGCACCACCATTATAAAGCTCTATGCCGACAAGGGCCTCAAGCTTGAACAGAACCCCGGTTGGTAAACATGTGCAGGACACTCAACAGGGTCCGGTAAAGATTGGATATAAGAAAGCCGCTGACAGTGATGTCAGCGGCTTTCTTGCGTCTCTGTGCGGCGTTTTGTGAAGAGTTATACTTTGAATTTGAAGGTATGTGTGCCTTCGCCTACTTCGACGGGCTCGGGGGCGTAGACGGTGGCTGTCGTGGCGCCGGGCACGGTGACAGTTAGGCGTATATTGTCGCCATCGCGCTTCCATGATGAGCTTACGACGCCGCGCACAGACTTATAGGAGGCTTCGGCCGAAGCGAGGCCGGCAGGGTAGTGCGGGCGTATGATTACGTTGGCGAAACCGGGTCGGGCCGGGTCGTGGTTTATGCCGGCGATGTCGCGGTGCATCCACGAGCAGATGTCGCCCATGAAGACGTGGTTGAGCGAAGCGTCGTGAAATTCGGGGCTGAGCGTCCATGTCTCCGGGAGGGTAGTGTAGCCCATCTTTTCGAGCCAGTAGCCCCAGGAGGGCGCGTCGGTCTTTGTAGCCATGCGGTAGGCGTCGTCTACGTAGCCGTAGCGGGTGAGCATTGTAGGCACGGTCTTGCTGCCGAGCAGGCCGTAGTCAAGGAAGTAATCGTTTGCTTCTACGGCTTTGTGGAGCGACTCGGCCACGGCTGCCTCCTTGCCTTCGGGCACAATGCCGGAGTAGAGAGCCACGCCGAGAGCTGCCTGAGTGCCGTTGGCGTAGGTTGCTTCAGCCTCGTTGAACCAGCGGGCGTTGATGGTGTCGCGCAGCGCATCGGCCTTGGCGCGGTAGGGCGCAGCGTCCTTGCCGAGAATGTCGGCGAAGCGGGCCATTTTCACATTGTCGAGATAGTAATATACGCTCGAGGTATAGTCGGTCGGGGTCTGGGCCGAAGAGCTGAGCCAGTCGCCGATGCCGTCGGTGAATAGACCGTCGGGCTTCTCGTTGGCGCGTGCCCATTCGAAGTATTTTTCCATCGTAGGATACATTCGCTCGATGGCGCGGCTGTCGCCGTAGTAATCATAGAGCGCTTCGGGGATTATGAACAGGGCTGCATCCCAAACCGGGCCGGGCCAGTTGCCGTAGCCCCAGCCGCAGGAAGGAATGATGCCGGCAATGTTGCCGTTGTCGCGCTGATTGTCGGCGAAGTCGTTCATCCACTTCTCGTAGAGTGTAATGCCGTCGTAGTTCTGCAGGGCGAGGTCGATAGCTACGTGAGCGTCGGCTGTCCAGCCGTTTTTCTCGCGCTGGGGGCAGTCGGTGGGTATGCTGTGGAGATTTCCGAGGTAGCTGAGCATGGTGGCGTCGTAGATTTTGCCGAGCAGGGGCTCGGAGGAGGCGAAAGAGCCGGCGGGCTGCACGTCGGTGTGCATGAAATAGCCTTTCACATTGTCGGCGGTGAGCTCTACAGGGCGGTCTGCGGTCACTTCGACATAGCGGAAGCCGTGGTATGTGAATCCGGGGCGGAAACTTTCGGGTTCGCCGGTGCCTGCGAGTATGAATTCGTCGGTCTGGAATTGCTCGCCGGGCTTCTGCGGGCGGTAGTAGACGTCGATGTTGCCTTGCTGGAGGCGTCCGTCGTCCTTGAGCATTTCGCCGTGTGCCATTTTGAAGTGCGTGTCGCGTTCGCCGGCCACTTCAAGCGACGAAACACCGGCAATGTTCTTGCCCATGTCGAATACATATGCCGTGTCGCCGAAATTGGCTATCAGTTCGGGCTTAATGACCTCTACGGGGCGTATAGCCGGCATTGCCTGAGCCTTGAGCAGGGGAGAGGGGGCCTCTACGGCAGATGCTGCGGCCCACTGCGAGTCGTCGAAACCGGCCGAGCGCCAGCCCTGTGGGTCGAGGCGGGCATCGTAGCGGTCGCCGCTGTATATATTATTATATGTATAAGGGCCTGTGGCCGTGCGCCATGTGCTGTCCGATACAACTATCGCTTCTTCGGCCCCCGGGGTGCGGAGCTCGAAAATCATGGCCGGGCGGCGGCGCCAGCGTGCGCGCTCGAAATCCCACACAGCCTTGCTCTGGCAGTTGGCGAAGCCGTTGCCAAGCACGGCGGCCACGGTGTTGTCGCCTTCGGCAAGGAGGTCGGTCACATCGTAGGTGGCATATAGATTGCGCTTGTCGTAGTGGGTATATCCGGGGTCCATATGGCTGTCGCCTACACGTTTGCCGTTTATCCACAGTTCGTAGTATCCTGCCGCCGATATATATGCGCGTGCGTCGGCGGGAACGGTCTTGAGCGAGAAATCCTTGCGGAACATCGGGGCCGGCTCATGCTCCATGTCGAGTGTATCGCTTATCCAGGCGCCCTGCCAGTCGGCGGGGCTCATTTTTGCTGTCTCGAAAGTGGCTGTCGGCGAATTCTTGTCTCCGCTCACCACGCGCCATGCATAGCGGTGATGGCTTTCGAGGGGCTTGCCGGCGTACACTGCCGACAGGGTGGAGGCCGGAATTTCTGACGATTGCCATATAAGGCGTCCGGCTTCGAGGTCTTCGGGCGTTTCGGCCACTTCGACAACATAGGGCCTGGAGGTGCGCTCTACGGTCCATGTGAAGCGTGGCGACTGTTCGTCGATGCCGACCGGGTCTACGAGATATTCGCATCTCAGATTGCCGGCTCCTTCGCTTGTACAGCCGGAAAGTGCGGCGGCACAAGCCAGAGCCGAACTCAGATAGATTTTTTTCATAGCGTCGAGATTGGTTTTTGCAAAGATAAGCAAAGAGGCGCGACACGCTGTCGTTTGCAATGCCAAAAGACTATTATTTTGCGTGTTGTATCAAAAAACAGCCTTTACACAGTTGTCGCAGCCTGGAAAAAATGTTATCAATCGCGCCAAAAGAGTATATAAATAAGTATATACACATCTTATCACCGATTTGACAACATCGGACACAAATAAATCCGTGATATGCGGGTATATTTGCACTTGGAAACCGGAGGCGATACTCCGGAATGTTGCAAACCATGAAAATTATCAAATCTTCTGCAATGAAAAAAGTATATGTATCGATTCTGGCGATGGCTGCCGCACTGGCACCCCTCGCCGCCGGTGCGTGGACTCCCGCCGGCGATCACATCTCCACCCCCTGGGCCGCAGATGTGAATCCTGAGAAACCCTGGAACGTATATCCCCGCCCCATCATGGAGCGCACCGCATGGGAAAACCTCAACGGCCTCTGGCAGTATGCCATCGTGCCGCAGGCCGATGCCGAGCCCGCTCAGTGGCAGGGCGAGATTCTTGTGCCTTACGCAGTGGAGTCGAGCCTTTCAGGTGTCGGCAAGACCGTGAAGAACAACGAGGCCCTTTGGTATAACCGCACATTCACCGTGCCCGCCGCATGGAAAGGCAAGGACGTGATGCTCAACTTCGACGCCGTAGACTGGTCGTGCGATGTATGGGTAAACGATGTCAAGGTAGGCTCGCACAAGGGCGGCTACACTCCCTTCAGCCTCAATGTCACCCCCGCGCTCAAGGCAAAGGGTGAAAACAAACTCACCGTGCGTGTCACCGACCCCACCGACGCAGGCTATCAGCCCCGCGGCAAGCAGGTGAACCGCCCCGAAGGTATCTGGTACACCCCCGTCACCGGCATCTGGCAGACCGTATGGCTCGAACCCGTGTCGCCCGCCAACCATATCGCCGCTCTCAAGACAGTGCCCGATATCGACACACATAAACTTATTGTAGACGTCACTCCCGCCGCTGCCGACGCCCAGCTCGTAGCTGAGGTTAAAGTGAGCGAAAACGGCAAGACCGTTGCCACCGGCAAGAGCCTCGCAGGCCACCCCGTGGAAATAGCAATGCCCGCCGACGCCAAACTCTGGACTCCCGACACACCCAACCTCTACGACCTCGAGGTTACCCTCTACTCGGCCGGCAAGCCCGTCGACAAGGTGAAGAGCTACACCGCCATGCGCAAAGTATCTACCGCCCGCGATAAGAACGGCATCGTTCGCCTGCAGCTCAACAACAAGGACGTGTTCCACTTCGGCCCCCTCGACCAGGGCTGGTGGCCCGACGGTCTCTACACCGCTCCCACTTACGAGGCTATGATTTATGACATCGACAAGACCAAAGACTGGGGCTACAACATGATTCGCAAGCACGTGAAAGTAGAACCCGCCACCTGGTACACCTACTGCGACCGCAAGGGTATCCTCGTATGGCAGGACATGCCCAACGGCGACCGCGGCCCCGAATGGCAGATGCACAACTACTTCAACGGCACCGAACGTGTACGCTCGGCCGAAAGCGAAGCCAACTTCCGTCGCGAATGGAAAGAAATCATGGATGCACTCTACAACTATCCCTCGGTTGTAGTATGGGTGCCCTTCAATGAAGCATGGGGTCACTTCAAGGGTCCCGAAATCGTGGAATGGACCAAGGCTTACGACCCCAGCCGTCTCGTGAACCCCGCCAGCGGCGGCAACCACTATCACGTAGGCGACATGCTCGACATTCACCACTATCCCGGCCCCAAAATGCTCCTCTTCGACGGCGAGCGCGCAAACGTTCTCGGCGAATACGGCGGCATCGGCCTCGTTATCAAAGACCACATCTGGTCGCCCAAGCGCAACTGGGGCTATACTCAGTTCAACACTCCCAAGGAGGTTACCGACCAGTATGTAGAGTATATCGACACTCTTCTCAAGCTTGTTCCAGCAGGCTACTCCGGCGCTGTCTACACCCAGACCACCGACGTAGAGAACGAAGTCAACGGCCTCATGACCTACGACCGCAAGGTAATCAAGGTCGACGAAGACCGTCTCCGCAAAGCCAACCAGGCACTCTGCAATAGTCTCAACAAGTAAAATAGCTCTATATAGTCATTATGGCGGCTTCGGCTGCCATAATGTTAAAATCTTCTAATTGATGAAAGGACTTTCTATATTGATTTCGGCAGGAATGCTCATGTGCTGCACATCGCTCCATGCCGCCGGAACCAACGTATGCGCCAGCGACAACACGGCCGTAAGCGCCGCTGCCGCCGCCAAGCGCTACGCCGTGACAAACCGCCCCGCAGAGTCGGCGCGTCTGTTTAAGTCTAAGGCTGTGGAAAAGGAAATCAAGCGTGTCAAGAAAATGCTCAAGAACCCCAAGCTTGCCTGGATGTTCGAGAACTGCTTCCCCAATACACTTGACACCACCGTTCACTACCGCATTGCCGACGACGGCTCGCACGATACCTTCGTGTACACGGGCGATATCCACGCCATGTGGCTGCGCGACTCCGGCGCGCAGGTGTGGCCCTACGTGCAGCTTGCCAACAAAGACCAGGAGCTCAAGAACATGCTCGCCGGCGTAATCAACCGCCAGTTCAAGTGCATCATCATCGACCCCTATGCAAACGCCTTCAACGACGGCCCCGTAGGCGGCGAATGGATGAGCGACTTCACCGACATGAAGCCCGAGCTCCACGAGCGCAAATACGAAATCGACTCGCTATGCTATCCTATCCGTCTCGCCTATGAGTACTGGAAGGTGACTGGCGACGACAGCGTCTTCGGCGCAAACTGGCTCAAGGCCATCGACGCCGTCCTCGCCACATTCGTAGACCAGCAGCGCAAGGACTCCCTGGGCTCATACCGTTTCCAGCGCAACACCCCGAAGGCTTCCGACACTCTGATAAACGACGGCTACGGCTCGCCCGTGAGCGGCTGCGGCCTCATCGTGTCGGCTTTCCGACCCTCTGACGACGCCACTACATTCCAGTATCTTGTGCCGTCCAACTTCATGGCCGTGTCGAGCCTTCGCAAGGCCGCCGAAATCCTCGGCGCTGTCAACAAGGAGACCGCCCTTGCCGGACGCTGCACCGCTCTTGCCGACGAGGTAGAGGCTGCCCTCAAGAAGCATGCCATCTACAACCACCCCGAATATGGCAAAATCTACGCCTTTGAGGTAGACGGCTTCGGCAACTCCCACCTCATGGACGACGCCAATGTGCCCAGCCTGCTCGCCATGGCATATCTCGGCGATGTAGACGTCAACGACCCCATCTATCAGAACACCCGCCGCTACGTGTGGAGCGAGAATAACCCCTACTTCTTCCGCGGCCCCGCAGGAGAAGGCATCGGAGGCCCCCACATCGGCTACGACATGGCTTGGCCCATGAGTATAATGATGAAAGCGTTCACCTCACAGGACGACAACGAAATCCGCGACTGCATCGCAATGCTCCTCGCTACCGACTCCGAGACCGGATTCATTCACGAATCGTTCAACGTGCACGACGCAAACAAGTTCACCCGCGAGTGGTTTGCCTGGCAGAACACCCTCTTCGGCGAGCTTATCCTCAAACTCGTCAACGAAGGCAAGGTAGACCTCCTCAACAGCATCTCCTGACAAGCATTTCCCCATTACACAGGCGCCATGCGGAGAAGTCCGCATGGCGCCTGTTCTGTTTAGGACGCTGATACACCCAGCCGATGATATTGATTATCAATAGACAAGTTTTTTAACAGACTGCGTTGTGCAGGATTCCAAAATGTGTAACTTTGCGATATCTAAAAGTACGTCAACCGGCGTATCCAATTCTTAATAAAATTATTATGACAAAAATCACCGTACAGAATAACGAAGTTAATATCATAAAAGTAAATGGGGAAGACTATATCTGCCTGACGGATATGTTGCGTGCCAAAGACGGGGATTTTTTCATAACTGATTGGCTGCGCAACCGCAATACACTTGAATACATCGGTATTTGGGAGAAAGTATATAATCCTGATTTTAATTATGGCGAATTCGCCATAATTAAAAATCAGTCCGGTCTCAATAGTTTCAAGATAAGTGTCAAGGAATTTGTGGCGAGAACAAGTGCGATTAGTGTTCAGGCAAAGGCCGGTAGATATGGCGGCACATACGCTCACAAGGACATCGCCTTTGAGTTTGCGATGTGGATAAGTCCTGAGTTCAAGATTTACATAGTAAAAGAGTTTCAACGGCTTAAAACCGAGGAGCAACGGCAGTTGGGATGGTCGGCGAAGCGTGAACTATCGAAAATAAATTACCGCATACATACAGATGCGATAAAGCAAAATCTTATTCCTGAAGAGATTACTCAGGCGCAGGCGAGCATAATCTATGCTCATGAAGCCGATGTGCTGAATGTGGCTTTGTTCGGTATGACGGCAAAGCAATGGCGGGAGTCTAACCCTGATTTGAAAGGTAACATACGCGATTATGCTACTGTCAATGAGCTTATCTGTCTGTCTAATATGGAAAACATCAATGCCGTTTTCATTGAGCAGGGTATGACGCAGCCTGAGCGGCTTGTAAAACTGAATCAAATAGCCATTCATCAGATGCGCGTGTTGGAAAATGACCAGAGTGACCGTAAATTATTGAAATAAAACCATCTTTTCGGTTATCCGGCGCCAAGCCCTAAATATAGTTCTTCTGTCATAGGCTACAAAAGGACCGCTTCTGCCACGGCTGGCGGAAGCGGTATTTTACCTTAGCAAAGATTGGAAGCCTAAAAACAATCCTTATCCAAAATCATAAATAACCAATCTTGCGATTGACTTGCCTCACCGGCAAGCATTAATACCATATACCTTAATCCATTTTTGATATTGCAAAGTTAATGCATGCCGTGTAATGTCTTGTAATGAGTGTGCGCCACAAATGTCCTCAAATGCTCCCGGTACAAATTTGGCGCAAATGAATACAAACATGTGCGCATGTCTGTCACTTTAGCATACAAGCCGCACGTATATCCCACTTTTAATTGCTAAATTTGCAAAGTAAACTTGAATCTGTGCCGCATATGAAGCAATTGGATACCTTACGATATGTTTTTTTGATTATATGTGTGCTTGCGGGCATTCGTGGCGCTGCATACAACATAAGGCAGACCTCGAATTCCGACGGTCTTTCCAGCAGTGCCGTCCTTGCGATGGCACAGGACTCCGACGGATTCCTGTGGCTGGGCACACTCGACGGCATCAATATCACAGACGGCTCCACGACGGTGCCTTTCTCGGTGCTTTATCCCGGCGTGTCGCTGTCGGGAAACCTTATTGAGAGCATCATGTCGGCGCCCGGTGCCGACATGTGGATACGGACCAATCATGGCCTCGACCGGTTCAATACATCTACTCAGGCATTGGCGTCATATCCGCAGTTCAACGGGCAGGAACGCATGTGCCTCGACCGCGAGGGCAATATATATGTTTTCGGCACCGACAGCCGTCTTCACTATCTGCCGGCATCGTCTGAGGGCGATTTCATAGAGATAAAGACAGATAGTCTTACATACGATTCAGTCGTGTTTATGGAGAAAGACAGCGACAGCCTCATCTTTTTCGGCAAAGACGGGGTTGTGGCATATAGTCTTGATACCGCGGGCGACAAGCCGGTTCTGACAGACCGCCGGGTGATTTCGACAGATGGCGTGGCGGTGGCACACAACGACCTTGACGGCGCTCTTGCAGTCGGCACCGACGGCGTGCTCCGGCATGTGGCTTTCGACGGCACTGTCGCCGAGCTATTCAGCCTCCGGGGCGAAATTGAGCGCCGGGGCGTCGTTTCCGACCTTATCCGCGACTCTCGCGGCGATATTTATGTGTCGTTTGAGTCGAACGGTGTGATACGTGCCCGCAAAACCCAGACCGGCGCCTACCGTCTGGCCGATATAGGCATCAAAGCGGGTGTGTTCTGTCTCGAGAAATCGTCGACACAGCCTGTGGTATGGATTGGCTCGGACTGCCAGGGGCTTTATGCGTGCTACGACAGCCCCTATATGATACGCTCATATGATTTCTCATTCTTCGATAAAAAAATAAACCATCCTATCCGCGCCCTGTATCTCGACGACAGCCATAACCTCTGGATAGGCACCAAGGGCGGAGGCATTCTGCGTATGAGCGGTTTCAGCGGCAACATGACAGAGCCGGGGCAGATGGAACTTTTCACGAGCTCGAACAGCGCGCTCGACAACAACTCGGTATTTGCTTTTGCGGGCAGTTCGCGCCCGATTCTGTGGGCTGCGACCGACGGAGGTGTGAACTATTACAGCTATAAGGACAATAAACTGGTGTCGTGCGCGCCCGACCCCGCGCTCAAATTCATACACAGCATATACGAGGAAAACGACTCCACTCTGTGGGTCTCGACGGTAGGCAACGGCATAGTCCGATGTCGCATTTCGGGGCCGCCTTCCGGCCCCAAAATCGATGTGGTGAAGGTATATGAGGTCGACGGCGGCAACCGCACCTCCAATTTCTTCTTCGATATGGCGCCCGACACCCAGGGCAAGCTGCTGTTCGCCAACCGCGGTCTTGGCGCTTTCGTAATCGAAGGCGACTCGCTGGTGCGGGTTCCACTTGCCGGCAATTACGATACAAAGTCGGTTCTCGACGTATTCTCCGTAATACACGAAGACAATACCAAGTGGCTCGGCACAGGCCACGGTCTGCTCAAGGTTGCCGACAGCGGCGAACGCCTCTTCTTCGGTCTTGAAAACGGTTTTATCAACAATACTATCCACGACATGCTCAGCGACAGCGAGGGCAAACTCTGGATTTCGACCAACAACGGCCTATACCGCTTCGATCCCCAGTCGGAGAAAACACAGGTGTTTGCTCGGCAGGACGGCGTGAATGTCACCGAATTCAGCGACGGCGCGGCCTTCAATACCGGCTCCATGCTCTTTTTCGGTGGTATCGATGGTCTTGTCACCGTGTCCAGGACACCCGGCTTCACAGCCCCACAGCCCTACCGTCCGGAGATTTCGCTCCAGCGTTTGGCTATATCGGGCGAAAATGTCAATCCGACAGGGTATATCAAGACAACTAACGACGGCTCCATACTCAATCTGGCTCCTGAACAGAATCATTTCTCCGTCACATTCTCTATCCCTGATTTCCTCAATCCGCTCGATTACAATTACCTGTATACGCTCGACGGGCGCGAATGGATTAACAATGGCTCAAACGGTACGATATCGTTCAACGAAATGAGCTACGGCAAGTATAATCTGCGTGTGAAATACGTCAACCGTATCACAGGCATAGAGGGCGAGGTCAATCGTCTGGAAATCAACATCAGGGCGCCGTGGTATCTCACCGACTACGCCAAGGCCGCATATATCCTTCTGCTGCTCGCCACTGTCGGCGCTCTGGTGTCGGGCTATATATGGCGCCAGCGCCGCAAGCGTGCCGAGGAACTGTCCATAATCGAGCACCAGCACCGCGAGGAGGTCTACGAGGAGAAGCTGCGATTCTTCACAAACATCACACACGAATTCTGTACGCCCCTCACACTCATCTACGGCCCCTGCGAGCGCATAATGTCGTATGACGGCACCGACGACTACATAAAAAAATATATCGGGCTTGTGCGTACCAACGTCGAACGCCTCAACACCCTCATTCAGGAACTTATCGACTTCCGCCGCATTGAGACCGGCCACAAGATTCTGAAGATACGCCCTGTAAATATCAGCGACCTCTGCGACGAGACCGTTGCCACCTTCTCAGACCTTGCCGAGCGCAACAATATCGACTTCGATGCCGAAATACAGCGCGACGTGACCTGGAACACCGATTTCAGCTCTCTGCGCAAGATTCTGAACAATCTCATATCCAACGCATTCAAATATACCCCCGTCGGCGGTTCCATCAAGGTCGACGCCCGTGTAGACAACGGCAAGCTCCTTGTATCTGTCTATAACACCGGCAAGGGTATAGCCGAGAAAGACCGCGAGCGCATATTCAACCGCTACAGCGTGCTCGACAATGTGGAGGAAAACGCCGTCAAGGGCCTCTCCACCCGCAATGGTCTCGGCATGGCTATCTGCCACAGCATGGTCAAGATGCTCCACGGCAATATCGCCATCGAGAGCGAGGTCGGCAGCTTCGCCCGCTTCATCGTGACACTGCCAATGCTCGAGACCGATGTCAAGGAAGAAGCGCACGCCATTCACGACGACAAGGCTTTTGCCCCTGCCGACGCCGGCGAATCGCCCCGCGAAGTCGTCGAAGAGCAGGAGGCTGCGCCCGTAGAGGTCGACAAGAGCAAGAGCACCGTGCTTGTCATCGACGACAACGTGGAAATACTCTCGCTGCTCAGCGACAGCCTCTCCGACTACAGGGTGCGTACCGCCAAATCGGCTCAGGAAGGCCTCGACCTCCTCAAGAAAGAAACGCCCGATGTCATTATCACCGATGTGATGATGCCCGGCACCGATGGCCTCACTTTCGCCCGCCAGATAAAGGCAAACCGCCATACCATGCATCTGCCGCTGATTATCCTCTCGGCGAAGACGAGCAACGAGGAGAAGGTCGAAGGCATTGTCTCGGGTGCCGACGTCTTTATCGGCAAGCCATTCAGCGTCAAATATCTGCGCGCTGTCGTGGCGCGTCTGCTCGAGAGCCGCAACACCCTCCGCGAGTACTACAACTCGTCGGCAAGCGCATTCGAGTACAGCGACGGCCACCTTCTCGACCGCGACGACAAGGACTTCCTCGGCCGTGTGGTCGAATATATCGACAATCACATCGACGACACCGACCTCTCGCCCGAGCAGCTCGCCGCCGGCCTCCAGATGAGCCTGCGC
Organism: uncultured Muribaculaceae bacterium; assembly: GCA_910578035.1. Lineage (GTDB taxonomy): Bacteria > Bacteroidota > Bacteroidia > Bacteroidales > Muribaculaceae > CAG-873. The sequence goes on along the minus strand of CAJTOB010000008.1, from coordinate 20,314 downwards.
AATCTCTACCGCAAGTTTAAGGAACTCAATCAGCCTACGCCGAATGATTTCATAAAGAATCATCGCATCACCTATGCTGCCAAGCTCCTGCTCACTACATCGTTTACCGTTCAGGAAATCATATACCGCACCGGTTTTTCCAACCGTTCACACTTCTACAAGGAATTCGACAAGCGCTTCGGCATGACGCCAAAGGACTACCGCCAGTCCAACAAGAAGCGCGACGCTTCCTTCGAACAATAATCGGTAAACAAGCTCTTGATTGCCCCTGCCATGAGACAACTCTTTCTCTGGCAGGGGCAAAAAGTATGGCGCAACAGGGAAATACAGCAAAATCAGAACCCTTGAGGCGTATTGACAAAAATTCATATCTGCTGTAAGACAGGCGACATGAATGTTGGATATTGTATAGAATTTTGTTGCATAAATACATGCTTATTTGTATTTTTGCCACAAGAAATGCCGATTTCATTTTTCTAAACAAATCCAATATTCTCTAAATTTCTTGCAATGAAACGTATTATTACAGCTTTTCTGGGAGCCGCTTTTGCTTTTGGCGCATATGCCGCGCCTACGGCCGCGGACGCACCCAGACCGCTCGCCGAGCTGCTGGGTCTTCGCGAAGTGCCCGCGGTTCCGGCCGAATTCTCGGTTTCAGGCACCGTGCCGATGGCAACAACACCACTGAGGGCTCCTCTCGCACAATCCCAGTCGGAAGGGGTGAATATCTGTGGTTCTGTTGTATATCCTACCAACGTAATCGGCATGTGGAGCTACAGCACCGACAGCTGGAAGCCTGTTGAGCTTGCAAAAGTGATTTATGCAACCGGCGGAGGTCTGGCTGCAAAAGATTATTACTATTGCAATACCTACCGCGAAATGATGGGTTTTGAGGAAATCAAGACCTATGCATATCGAATGTCGGACTGGGCCGAGTACGACGCTTTCACCGGCAAAATAGAATATGTAGCCACAACGATGGCTTATAACAAAGACCGCGACGAGGCATTCGGTTGTTTCATCAATGCCGAGCGCAACGGCTATAATTTCGTCAAGTGGAACTATGAGCGTTATGCTCCGCAGCGTGTCATATGCGCCATTGAGCGCCCCTGGAGCGGCTGTGCGTTCTCTTCAGACGGAACTCTCTATGCAATCGAACGCAACGGCGACCTCTATACCGTCGACACCGCTACCGGCGCCATGACAAAGGTGGGCAGCACGGGCGTTTCATCGCCTTACATGGGCGATGCCATCATCGACCCGGCTACAGACACAATGTACTGGTCGGTGACAAGCGACACAGATTTCGGCCTCTATGCCGTCGATATCAAAGCCGCCACAGCCCGCAAGCTCTACAATCTCGAGAATGAGGAGCAGATTTGCGGCATGTTTATTCCCGAGAAAGCATATTCCGACGATGTTCCCGCCGCTGTATCATCGATTTCCACAAGCTTCAGCGGCTCAAGCCTGAGCGGTACAATACGCTTCTCGATGCCCCGCTATACCAAAGGCCCGTCGGGTGCGCAGACCCGCCTCCCCGACGACGTGGACCTCACCTATACTCTCAAGGCCAACGGCAAAGTGATAGCCACTGCGACCGCTCTGCCTGGTGCTACGGTTTCGGTTCCTGTTGAAATGGCGGTGGCCGACAGCTATAATTTTGTAGTCACTACAGCCAACGCCGCCGGTGAGTCTCCCGAGAAGAATGCCAAGAAATTCGTCGGCCCGGACACACCCCAGGCCCCGACCACATTCGCCATAAGCCTCAGCGGCGACGACATCAAGCTGCAGTGGCGCTCGCCTTCGTCTACGGGCGTCAACGGTGGCAATGTCGAGTACAGCAAGGCCACATACACTGTGGTGCGCCATCCCGACGGCAAAGTGCTTGTCGACAATGAAGCGGTGACAACTTATACCGATAAAATCGACATGCCGGCCACACGCACCGACTACTATTATACACTTGTAGCCACGGTCAACGGCCTGAGTTCAGCCTCTGTAAAGAGCGATGTGCTCTCGTTTGGCCCCATCACACCGCCCTATGAGGGCTCTTTCGCCTCCGCTGTGTCGCTGGCAGGCTGGACACTGCTCGGCAACGGCGAGAACCCTTCCAAGTGGGCTTACTATGCTTACGACAAAGCGCTTCGCGCCTACGGCTCCACCGGCTTCGATGACTGGGCCATATCTCCTGCAATCAATGTGGTGAAGGGCTCTGTATATCCGTTTGCCATCGATGTCAAGACCTCGACATCGTATGAGGAAAAATTCGAAGTATGCTGGGGTACTGAGCCTACCGCCGAAGCGATGGTAAACACTGTCGTTCCGGAAAAAACGCTCAAGAGCAGCACCGTGACAACCTTTACGGGTGATATAGCCGCCGGCGAGAGCGGCCGTATCTATGTCGGTATCCATGCCAAGACCGAAGGCCGCTCTTCGGCCATCATGGTATGCTCCTACAGCGTAGGAGAAGGCATGTCTACCGGCGCTCCCGCCTCAGTGACCGATCTTACCGTCACATCGCCTGTCGACGGCACATGCGAGGCCGTTGTTTCATTCAAGGCTCCTCTCACCGATATGGGCGGAAATGCTCTCGAGGGCGAGAGCGCGCTCACATCTGTAGAGATATCCCGCGACGGCAACGTGATTGCTACTGTTACCGAAGGCCTCGGAGGCACCGAGCCTATCGTGTATACCGACAAGGACGCCGCTCTTACCCCCGGCACGCACAAATATAGTGTTGTGGCTGTCAATGCGCTCGGCCGCAGTGTCGCCGTTGAAGCCGAAGTGCTCGTCGGTGCCCGCAAGCCTGTGGCACCCGCATCGGCTGTAATGATAGAAGACGGCAATACCGGCAAAGTGACAATCTCCTGGGAACCTGTTACAACCGATATCGAGGGCAACGTGTTAAAGCCCGAGGCTGTGAGATATCGCGTGGTAGACCGCAGCAAAAATACCGTTGCCGAAAATGTGACGGGCACTTCCGTAACCGTTCAGGCTGTGGAAGAGGGTGAGCAGGCCTTCGCGCAGTTTGGCGTTTATGCTGTCACTGCCGGAGGTGAGTCAGACAAGCTTGCCGCCACGGCATATAAGCCCGTCGGCAAACCATATGAAACCCCGTGGGGCGAATCCTTTGCAGGACGCTCTGTATCTTCGATTTTTGGCTATAACTACCTTGTAGGCAACGAACCCTGGCAGTTTGTCAGCTCCTCGGAGTGGGGCATAGTGCCTCAGGACGGAGACGGCGGTTTCGCTTATTTCGAATGTTACGGCTCATACACAGCCCTTGTAACCGGTAAAATCTCGCTTGAGGGTGTCTACAATCCCGCCCTTACATACTATACTTTCAACTATGCCATGGCTTCGGGCACTCCTACCAATGCGCTCGAGATACAGGTCGATGAAGGCGACGGACGCGGCTTCGTAAAGGTTCAGAGCGACGTCGTTGCCGAAACCGGCGAGCAGAGCCAGTGGAACAAGGTTGTCGTATCGCTTGCCGACTATGAAGGCAAATCTGTTGTGCTCCGCATAGTGCCCACCGATGCCAAGCTGGCATTCTATACTCTCGATAACCTCCGTGTTGCAAGCTATGTGGAGACAAATCTTACCGCCTCACGCATCAGTGCTCCCGGCGTTGTCGAGACCGGCAAAGAGTTTGAAGTGGAAGTGACTGTTGTCAACACCGGCGAGCAGTCTGTCGGCTCATATACCGTAGAACTGCAGCGCAACGGCGTGACAGTAGATTTCAAAGACTGTGAGCGCATTGAGCCCGCAAATTCGAAGACTGTCACTTTCACACAGACCCTCAATGCTGTAGACGGCGATGCAGCCCTTTACAAGGCTGTAATATTCAGCTCGTTCGACCTCCTTGACTCAGACAACGAAACCGAAGAGGCGCGTGTTGGCATCGTGGCTCCGGCCGTTCCGGCTATCAGCGACCTCAGAGCCGTTCACGACGGTTCGGATATTGTCCTTGCCTGGACCCGACCCGACGAAACCAAGGCTCCTGCCGAGGCATATACCGAAGGCTTCGAAGCTGCTGAAAGCTGGAGCGAGGTTGTGAACGGCTGGAAGTTTATAGACGCCGACAAGGCTCCTGTTGGAGGTATCAATACCCCCAACTTCCCCATAACAGGCATGTGCTCGTGGAGCGTGGCCGACAGACTGTGGAGTGGCTTCGAAGGCAGCACCGATGCCGACAGATGGAACGCGCATCAGGGCTCGAAATATATCTGCTCGGAGTATGTGCAGCGTGGCAACACAGCTGTTCAGAGCGACGACTGGGCAATCTCGCCGCGTCTCTATGGCGGCCCGCAGGCACTCGGCCTCTATGCCAAGTCTTTTGACCCCAATTATCTCGAATCATTCGAGGTTCTTTATTCCGAAAATTCCACGAATATAGACGAGTTCAAGTCGATTGAGACAGTAATCGATGTTCCCAACGCCTGGACAAACTATCGGTTCATGCTGCCCGACGGTGCACGATACTTCGCTATCCGCAGCCGTTCGGTCGACAAATTCTTCCTCTTCATCGACGATGTGACATATATCCCCGCCGAGGGCACTTCAGCAGCAATCGCTCTGCAAGGATATAATGTATATCGCAATGGCAACAAACTCAACGATGCCCTCGTGGCAGACCCCTCGTTTACCGACAGAGGTGTTGCTGCCGACCGCACATATACATACTATGTGACGGCAGTCTATGACAAAGGCGAATCGCGCCGTTCGAACGAGGCTACAGTCCTGGTTTCGGGCATAGGCGAAATCGATGCCTCGGCAGTACGCATTGTCGCCCGCGACGGCGCCATCACTGTCAGCGGATTTGCCGGCTCAGTTGCTGTCTATGCTGTCGATGGCCGCGCCGTGGCATGCGTCAAGAGCGACGGCACTGTCTCGATTCCGGTTTCTACAGGCATATACCTTGTGAATGTCGGAGGCAAGACCGTAAAAGTGATTGTAAAGTAAACTGCACCACTGTATAATGAAAAACGCACTGTCCGCCGCGGACAGTGCGTTTTTTTTAGTTTTATCGCCTTGCTTATTTCTGGCGGGCAAGAGGGCGGCGATAGGCCTCGGCGTGGCGGCCGCGGTTGCGGTAGATGTCGAGGGCCATGTAGATTGCGCTGCGCATGGACTCGGCCGATGCTTCGCCCTTTCCGGCGATGTCGTAGCCTGTGCCATGGTCGGGCGAAGTGCGCACGAAGGGCAGACCGGCGGTGAAATTCACACCCTGGTCCATTGCTATGGTCTTGAAGGGAGCGAGCCCCTGGTCGTGATACATTGCCAGAACGCCGTCGAAGGCGCGGTAGCTTTCGCTGCCGAAGAAACCGTCGGAGGCGTATGGGCCGAAAGCAAGTATTTTATGAGTCTGAGCCTCGGCTATGGCGGGTATTATGGTTTCTTCCTCTTCCTTGCCGAGGAGTCCGTGTTCGCCGCTGTGAGGATTGAGCGACAGAACGGCTATGCGGGGGGTCTGAATGCCGAAATCGCGGCGCAGCGACTGGTCGAAGTCCTTTATCTTGTCGACAATGAGCTCTTTGGTGAGAGCGCGGGGCACCTCGGCTATCGGCATATGGGAAGTGACGAGGGCAACGCGCAGATAGTCGGTGCAGAGCACCATCAGCGCCTTCGCATCGGGCTGGTCTTCGCCGGCGAGAGCTGTCTGCAGATACTCTGTATGGCCCGGAAACTTAAAATCGTCGCTCTGTATCGAGTGTTTGTCTATAGGTGCTGTCACGAGCACGTCGATATCGCCGTTGCGAAGGTCGGCCACGGCGGTTTCGAGGGCGGCCAAGGCAGCCGCGCCTGCTGCGGGCGATGCCGTGCCGGGCTCTATCTTGAGGTCTTCGCCGACAACGTTGACGATGTTGAACACACCGTCGCGGGCATCGGCGGCGCTGTCTACGCGGGTGAACTGTATCTGAGGCAGCTCCATGGCCTTGCGGTAGAACGATGCCGCCTTGGCCGAGCCGTAGACCACAACGGTACACAAATCGGCCATGCGGTTGTCCTCGAGAGCTTTGAGGATAACCTCGTAGCCTATTCCGTTGGTGTCTCCGTGGGTGATTCCCACTTTTATCTTGTTGCTCATTTGAAGTCGGGTTTGTGTAGTTGTTAAAGAGTTTGGAGGAGTTTAGAGAGTTTGGAGGAGTTTAAAAAGTCGAAAGAGTTAAAAGAGTTAAGATAATAGTTCTCCTAACCGCCCATCAGCTTAATAGCCCGTCAGCCCAACAGCCTGTCAGCCCAACCGCCCATCAGCCTGTGCGCCGGCAAGCATGCCGCAGGCGGCCATGATGTCTTCGCCGCGGCTTGCGCGTATGGTGGCGGTGATTCCGGCGGCGTTGAGGCGGTCGCGGAAGGCCTCCATGGTGGCTGTGTCGCTGGGGCGTCCTTCGAAGCCCGGGGTGCGGTGGAAGCGTATCAGGTTCACGCGGGCGTCAGAGCCGCGTAGCAGCCGCGCCAGGGCGTCGGCGTGTTTGTCGTCGTCGTTGAGGCCGGCAAACATAGTGTACTCCATCGACAGACGGCGCTGGTGGGCGAAATCGTGGGCTTTTAGCAGCGGCATTATCTCGCGGAGAGGGAAAGCCTTCTCGACGGGCATTATGCGCTCGCGTTCGCCCGCAAAAGGCGTGTGCACGCTCAGCGCTATGTGCACCTGGGTGCGGTCCAGGAGGGTGCGGAGCCCCTTGGTGTTGCCGATGGTCGATACGGTGATGCGGCGCGGGCTCCATGCCATACCCCACTTTGCGGTGAGAATATCGATGGCGCCGAGGACGGCATCGAGGTTGTCTGTCGGTTCGCCCATGCCCATGAAGACGATATTTGTGAGCTTGTCGCTGTCGGGAATGGAGAGAATCTGGTTGATTATGGCGCCGGTGTCGAGGTTGCCCTGGAAACCGCCCTGGCCCGTCATGCAGAACTTGCAGCCCATGCGGCAACCGGCCTGGCTCGACACGCACAGTGTGGCGCGTTCGCGGTCGGGGATATATACGGCCTCGATATCGCGGCCTCCGACACCCTCGAAGAGGTATTTGGCTGTGCCGTCGGTGCTCCGAGCCTCCATTTTGGGCGCCTCGCGGCCTACGGTATAAGTCTTTTTAAGCTCTTCGCGGGCTTTTTTGGGGAGGTCGGTCATGGAGTCGATGTCGGACACTCTTTTCTGGTATAGCCATGCGGCCATCTGCCGTGCCGCGAAAGGCCGCAGCCCGACTGAGGCTGCCACTTCGCCGAGCTGTTCGGGATTGAGACCTAATAGTTTCTTCATCAGTCGAATGTTTGAGCCATGGCATGTAGCGCCGCTTGCACAGGCATGCCGCGGTAGAGGATATTGTAAACATTGTCGAGTATAGGCATTTCTACGCCGATGCGCTCATTGATTTCGTGAATGCATCGAGTGCCGTAGTAGCCTTCGGCGGTCTGGTTCATTTCCATGCGGGCGTTGCGCACGGAGTAGCCGCAGCCTATCATCGAGCCGAAATTATGGTTTCGCGAGAAGCGCGAGTAGGACGTCACAAGGAGGTCGCCCAAATACACAGAGTCGCAGATATTGCGGGGAGCCGGACATGCTGCCTTGAGGAAGCGGTCCATTTCGCGTATGGCGTTCGACACGAGAATGGCCGAGAAATTGTCGCCGGTTTTGGTGCCGTGCACTATACCGGCGGCTATGGCATATACGTTTTTCAGCACGGAGGCATACTCAATGCCGTCGACATCGGTCGAGCATATGGCGTGTGTGCGGCTGCTGCGCAGGCACGAGGCGAAGGCCTCTGCGGTCTCGGCATTGCGACAGCCGACGGTGAGATACGACGGACGGTCGAGAGCCACCTCTTCGGCGTGGCAGGGGCCGCCTACCACAAGCATTTTATTGCTGTCTACGCCGAAGCGGCGCACCATGAAGTCGGTTATGAGTTCGTTGGTCTGCGGCACCATTCCCTTGATGGCCGATACCACCGTCTTGCCGCTTATATCGGCGGTAATCTTGTCGATATGCTCGCTGAAATAGGGCGAAGGCATTACCATGAGCAGGGTGTCGGCCTCGGCGCATACCTTGTTGATGTCGCTCGAGAAGGCGATACGGTCCACGTCGAAATGGGCGTCGGTGAGGTAGGCCGGATTGTGGCCGAGCTGGCGGAATTCGGCTATGCGGTCGTCGCGCCGCATATACCACATGATTTCGGCGCAGTTCTTGAGCAGCAGCTTAGCCAGGGCCGTGGCCCAGCTTCCGCCGCCCATCACGGCTATCTTGCCCGGAAAAGAGTTGTTATCCATATTATTGCCTCTTGATAAAAGAGTCAAGATAAAGGTTCTGTGATATTACGGAACCTTTATCTTGCTGTCGAATATTGTAGGATCTGCGACGCATTATGCGTTCGCTGCGGCGGCTACCCATTCGGCCACAGTGTCGGGCGTGGGGTTTTTCAGACCGAGCTTGTGCTTCTTGTTGAGGCCGCAGAAGTCCTGGTGAGCCTTGGCGGGATTTGCCTGTGCGAGAGCGGCAACGGTAAGAATGCCGGCCTTCTGGATTACGGGCACCCATTCTTCGGGCACGCCGACGGCTGCAAATGCTTCGGCGCTGTCGCGCTTTTCTACCTTCTCGGGGCGCATCTGCGGGAAGAGGAGCACCTCCTGGATTGCGGTCTGGCCTGTCATGAGCATCACAAGGCGGTCCATGCCTATGCCCATGCCCGATGTCGGAGGCATGCCGTATTCGAGGGCGCGGATAAAGTCGGCGTCGATAATCATGGCCTCATCGTCGCCCTTCTCGCCGAGTCGCATCTGCTCTACGAAGCGCTCGTACTGGTCGATGGGGTCGTTGAGCTCTGAATATGCGTTAGCCAGCTCTTTGCCGTTCACCATCAGCTCGAAGCGTTCGGTGAGTTCGGGATTGTCGCGGTGGCGCTTTGTGAGAGGCGACATTTCAATGGGGTAGTCGGTGATGAAGGTAGGCTGAATGTAGAGGCCTTCGCATTTTTCGCCGAAAATCTCGTCGATAAGTTTGCCCTTGCCCATGGTGTCGTCTACTTCGATGCCGAGTTCGCGGGCTGTCTTGCGCAGCTGTTCCTCATCCATGCCGGTGATGTCAACGCCGGTGTGGTCCTTGATGGCCTGGGCCATAGTCACGCGGGGGAACGGAGCCTTGAAGCTGATTACGTTGTCGCCAACCTTTACCTCGGTGGTGCCGTTGACGTCGAGGCATATTTTCTCGAGCATGCGCTCGGTGAAGCTCATCATCCAGTTGTAGTCCTTGTAGGCCACATAGATTTCCATGCAGGTGAACTCGGGATTGTGGGTGCGGTCCATGCCCTCGTTGCGGAAATTCTTCGAGAATTCGTAGACGCCGTCGAAGCCGCCCACAATGAGGCGCTTCAGATAGAGCTCGTCGGCGATTCGGAGGTAGAGGGGAATGTCGAGAGCGTTATGGTGTGTGATGAACGGACGTGCCGACGCGCCGCCGGGAATACTCTGGAGGATAGGTGTCTCAACCTCGATGTAGCCTGCGGCGTTAAAATATTCGCGCATGGAGGTATAGACCTTGGTGCGCTTGAGGAAAATCTGCTTCACGGCGTCGTTCACCACCAGGTCTACGTAGCGGCGGCGGTAGCGCAGCTCGGGGTCGTCGAAGGCGTCGTATGTCACGCCGTCTTTAACCTTCACGATAGGCAGGGGGCGCAGGCTCTTGCTGAGCACTATGAGCTCCTGGGCGTGAACGGAGATTTCGCCGGTCTGGGTGCGGAACACGTAGCCGCGGATTCCGACGAAGTCGCCTATGTCGAGGAGCTTCTTGAATACGGTGTTATATAGTTCCTTGTCTTCGCCGGGGCAGATTTCGTCGCGCGATATATATACCTGAATGCGGCCGAAAGCGTCCTGCAGTTCAATGAACGATGCCTTGCCCATGATGCGGCGGCTCATGATACGGCCGGCGACCGCTATTTCGCGGCGGGGGGCTTCGTCTTCGAAATTCTCTTTGATTTCGTCGCTATGGCCAGTGACGGTGAATTCTGCTGCGGGATATGGCTCAATGCCGAGGCGGCGCAGTTCAGCCAGACTGTTGCGGCGTATGGCTTCCTGTTCGCTGAGTTCGAGTGGATTCATATATGTAGTGTCTTTATCTTGCTTTAACTCGCAAAGATACGAAAAAATCGTCATATACTCCGCAGAGAGTCTACAAATTCGCCCATGCTGCCTTTGCGCTCGTTGCGGAAGGCCATGTCGGTGTAGAGGGTGGCGCAGAGCGGACTCGCCTCTTTGAGCGAGCGCCATTCGGCCCAGAGGGCGTCGTAGGCGGCTATTGAGCGGCGTATTTCGGTCTGCAAGGCGGTGTCGCCGTCGGCGTACAGGCGGCTGTAGATCATCAGGCGCCACATTTCGCGTATCAGATGGTATTTTATGCGCCCGTAGGTGCACGACACGGTTATGGCTTCCTTCAGCATCTGGTCCTCGCAGTCTATTTGTCGCGACATTGCCTCGATTGCGCTCCACATGTGGGCCGCCTCGTCTTTCTCGGCCAGTACTTTGCCGGTGGCCTTGGCCGCAAGTATGGCGTCTATGACGTGGCCGTTGGCCGAGGCGCTGAAAAATTCGTCGCGGGTCCACCATACGTCGTTGTGGGTATAACTGTTGCAGTGGCCTTTGCGCACGGCCTCGACGCTCATCAGGGCAATCTGGCGGAAGAGGTAGGCGTCGTAGCCATGGAGTGATATACTGTCGCAGAATTCGCGGAATATATCTTCTTCCGAGCGCGAGGTGTCGGCCGCCCAGTGCGCTACGACAAATGTGTTGAGGTCGGTCCATATCTCATGGTTTATGTACGGCCCCTGCCAGCCTCCGCCGTGCGACCATGTCATGACGCCCTTGAGCAGCCCCGTGTCTGCGACATCGCGCAGTCCGCGCGGTGCTTCGGGCGCATTGTCGCGGCCGGTGAAGCGGTGTGTGCCGAATTCTATCTCCAGCGCCGTCTCCGGCCAGCCGTCTATTACGCCTTTTGCCGTGTAGTAGGGGTGGGCGCCTTTGCCGTAGGCCTCCATGCGCGACTGCGACTCTACTACCTGCTGGTGCCGCCCGCGCCCCAGAGCAGGATTGAATGGTGTCATGCGATGATAGTCGTTCTGTTGGTATTTGATGGAGAAAAAGAGCAGCGGGTGTGGCTCGATGGCGTCGGTCACGCTCAGATAGAAGTCCGGGTTGTTATGGAAGTTATATCCGAAATCCCATGTGCGGTAGAAGAGCTTCTTGCCGCGTTTCACGCACACTTCCTCGCGGAGCAGATTGATGAGGTCTATATGGTCGGCGACGGCGTCTTTGCCGCCGCGTATAGGGCTGCCGCCCATATGGAAGGGTGTGTCGTGCAGATATGTCTCGCCGAAGCGCAGGGTAATGCCTCCGAGGGTAGGGAAACGCTCGAAAATACGGTCTATCTGGTAGCGCAGCAGGCGGCGGGTGAAGGGGCGGCTGATGTCGGGCTTGCGGGCGCGCTCGTTGCTTCCGCCGGTGCCTGCCACAGAGCCCGCTCCGCGAATGGAGTCGCCGTAGAGCTCCCATACCGAGGCCGGAAAGACGAGGAAGTCGGTGAAGGGGTAGACGGGCACTTCCGCCGCCTCATATCCGGAAAGCATGGAGTCTATCCGGGCGGCTTTTGCGTCTATCCAGCGGCGTTCGTCGCTGCCGGCAGGTGTCAGGCGGCTGTCGAAGCCCGCATAGTCTATGGCGCAGTTTATGTGCCAGTGTGTCACTGTGCCGCTGAATCCGGCGCTTTTCAGAAATTCAGGCGAATTATATTTGGTTTCGAATGGTGCTTCGCCGGGATTGTTGTGCACCATGTCCATGATTTCCGGCAAAGACTCGGCATTGGCGACAAGCGATGCAAGCGACAGAGACACCACGAGCCCGTACTTCAAGGTGTTTAGCATAAAATACTATTTAAGCCCCGGTGTCGTTTGCTGTATAAAATACTGATATTATATAAACTGACTTTGGGGCATATTTGTAAAACATGCCCCAAAGTTAAATATAATCCTATAAACGACAAAAATTATCCGAAGGTTTTCATCACCTCAGCCATTTTGGCGGCGATTTCGGCGGTGGCGAGATTGCCTGCGCTGCCGAGGTGTGTGTGGTGCACCTCTCTTACGGGTCTGTAGGTGCCATTCTGCACCTCTTCGCCGACTTTTCTGTAGGCTTCGCGGAAAGGCACGCCCGAAAGGACAAGCCTGTTCACTTCCTCGACGGTAAAGAGATAGTCGTAGCGGGCATCGTCGGTTATATTGTCTTTCACAATTATGTGGGCGAGCATGAAATCGGCCATTTCCAGACAGTCGGTCATTTCGTCGATAGCCGGGAAGAGTATGTCTTTCATCAGCTGCAGGTCGCGGTTGTAGCCAAGGGGCAGATTGGCGGTGAGCAGCGCCAGCTCATTGGGCACCGACTGCAGGCGGTTGCATTTGCCGCGCATTATCTCGAACACATCGGGGTTCTTTTTATGAGGCATTATGCTCGAGCCGGTGGTAAGTTCGTCGGGAAAGCTTACGAAGCTGAAATTCTGGCACATCCACATGCAGACGTCCATCGCCATGTGGCCCAGCGTGGAGGCGATTGCGCCTATGGCCGCGGCAACGGCGCGTTCGGTCTTTCCACGGCTCATCTGAGCGGCCACAACGTTGTAGTGAGGTGCGTCGAAGCCAAGCAGCTGTGTAGTCATCATTCTGTCGAGAGGGAAGCTGCTTCCGTAGCCGGCCGCCGAGCCCAGAGGGTTCTGATTGGTTATGCGGTAGGCGGCAGCGAGCATCTGCATGTCGTCTGTAAGCGCTTCGGCATAGGCTCCGAACCATAGCCCGAACGACGACGGCATCGCAACCTGCAGATGTGTATAGCCGGGCATGAGTTTGTCTTTATGTTCTTCCGACAAAGCCTGCAGCCGGCCGAAAAGCTTGTCGACAGCGCCGGCCACGCGCTTCAGCTCGTCGCGCATGAAGAGTTTGAGGTCTACCAGCACCTGGTCATTTCGCGAGCGGCCTGAATGTATCTTCTTGCCGATGTCGCCGAGGCGGCGTGTGAGCATGAGCTCAATCTGGGAGTGAACATCTTCAATATCAGGCTCTATTTCGAACTCGCCGCGCTCTATCACGGCGGCAATCTCGCTGAGGCCGTCGAGCAGCACCGGCAGCTCCTCCCGGCCCAGCAGACCTATGCTTGCCAGCATTTTGATGTGAGCCATCGAGCCCTCCACATCGTAGCGCGCAAGCCGGAGGTCGAGCTCGCGGTCGCGCCCTACGGTGAACTGTTCTATCATTTTGTCGGGCTCGAAGCCCTTGCTCCAGAGTTTTGTTTCCATTCTATGTTGCGTATAAGGAGGGGGTATTTTTCTATAGCTTCTGCAATCTCGTCGATGAGCACGTATTCGTCGGCGGTATGTGACCTTGACGACTGGCCGGGGCCGATTTTCATCGACGGAATGTCGTGCATGAGCGCCATGTCGCTCGTTGTGGGGCTTACGAAGGGCGTCAGCCCCATGCCGACGGCCGCTCTTACCAGCGGGTGGCTGTCCTCTATGACAGAGGCCTGCACGCGGGTGGAGCGGGGCGTAAGCACCGACCACCGCACGGCTTCCTGCAGTATGCGGGCCGTTTCGGCGTTGGTATAGGCATCGGTGGTGCGCACGTCGACCACGAAACGACACTCCGCCGGCACCACATTGTGCTGGCTGCCGGCTTCAATCTGGGTGACATTGATTTTCACCGGGCCGAGCAGCGCCGATTCGGTCGGGAAGCGGAATGCGCGCAGTATGCCGATGTCGTCGATGGCGCGGTAGAGCGCGTTGACGCCTTCGTTGCGGGCGGCATGGCCGGCAACACCTTCGGTCCGACCGTCGAGCACCACAAGACCGCGCTCGGCCACTGCGGGCTGGAAGCCTGTCGGCTCGCCCACAATTACCATGTCGGGGCCGAAGCCGAGTCTTTTGATTTCGGGCAGGAACGCGCGCATGCCGTGCTCTCCCATCACTTCCTCGGCGGCCGTTATGGCTACCATGAGGTTAAACGGAAGCCGTTCGTCTGCAAGGGCAAGGAAGGCCGAGAGGAGGCATACCGCCGAGGCGCCGGCGTCGTTGCTGCCGAGCCCGTAGAGTTTTCCATCTGTTATTTCTGGTTTATACGGGTCTCGGGTGTACTGAGCGGAGGGCTTTACGGTGTCGTGATGGCTGTTGAGCATCAATGTCGGTCGAGCGGGGTCGAAGCCCGGCGCCACGGCCCATACATTGTTGTGGAATCGGCGCACATCGGCTCCGCGCTCATGCAGCCAGTCGTAAATGAGGGCGGCGGTGCCGTCCTCTTCCCTCGAAGGGGAGGGGATAGCAATCAGTCGTCTGAGGAGCTCGATTGCGTCGTCGGTGCGGTTCATGGCCTCAGGCGCTTATTACTGTTCCGACGTTGCCGAGAATAGAATCGCTTCTGCATATTCTCACGCTCGCCACACCCTGCCGGATAGCAGCAAAAGCATTGTCAATCTTGGGTATCATGCCTTTGCTCACAATGCCGTCGGCTTTCAGACTCTCGTATAGCGCCGGTGTAATCGACGGTATGAGAGAGTCGGGATTGTCGGTATCGGCCATCACGCCGGGCATCTCGAAGCAGAATGTGAGGTCTGTGGGCGCTATGCGTGAGGCCGCCACGGCTACAGCCGAGGCCACGGAGTCGGCGTTGCAGTTCAGAAGGTTTCCTTTGCCGTCGTGGCAGATGGCGCAGAAAACGGGCATTATGCCGTCGTTGAGCAGCGAGGCTATCAGGCCGTCGTTGACGGTCATAGGGTCGATGTCGCCGACAAAACCGTAATCTATCGGCTCGGGCGCCCGTCGGCGCGCCGGAATCATGTTCCCGTCGGCGCCGCACATGCCGATGGCATTGGTGCCGGCGGCCTGAAGGCGCGCTACTATGCGCTTGTTTATCAGCCCGGCGTAGACCATGGTGACAACGTCGATGGTCGCGGCGTCGGTGACGCGCCGGCCTTCTATCATCGTGGTGGGAATGTCGAGGCGCGCGCTGAGGCGAGTGGCCTCCTTGCCGCCGCCGTGCACAAGTATGCGCGGCCCTTCCATGCGGGCCAGGTCGGCGACGAGAGCATCGAGGGCGGCGGGATTGTCTATTACGTTCCCGCCTACCTTGATGACTTTGATGTGTGTGCCGCAATCGGTCTTCATAGCGCCTCGAGCATGCGTTTGATTACTGTCTGGGCTGAAATCTCACGGTTGGCGGCCTCGGGAATGACAAGACTGCTGGGCGACTCGATAACCTCGTCGGTGACAATCATATTGCGGCGCACCGGCAGACAGTGCATGAAGAAGGCATCGTTGGTGAGCTTCATCTTGGCCGAGTCGATGGTCCAGCTGCGGTCTGTAGACAGAATCCGGCCGTAGTCGAGGTCGGCGAAGGCCGACCAGTTTTTGGCATAGACGAAGTCGGCTCCTTCGAGGGCATGGTTCTGGTCATAGTCTATTTTCGCACCGCGGGTGAAGCGCTCGTCGAGCTCATAGCCCTTGGGGTGTGTCACGGTGACGTCGTATCCGGCGGCTACCATCCACTCTACGAAAGAGTTTGGCACGGCCTGCGGCAGTGCTTTGGGGTGGGGAGCCCAGGTGAGCACCACTTTCGGGCGCTCTGTCCTCTTGTGCTCCTCTATGGTTATGAGGTCGGCGAAGCTCTGCAGAGGGTGGCCCGTTGCGGCTTCCATGCTGAATACCGGGCGACCTGAGTAGCGTATAAACTGTTCGAGTACCTTCTCGCTGTAGTCTTCGGCCTTGTCTTTGAGCGAAGCGAACGAGCGGACGCCGATGATGTCGCAGTAGCTTCCCATCACGGGTATGGCTTCGAGCAGATGCTCTGCCTTGTCGCCGTCCATCACGACCCCGCGCTCGGTCTCGAGCTTCCAGGCGCCCTGGTTTACGTCGAGCACCATCACATTCATGCCCAGATTCATGGCCGCCTTCTGAGTGCTCAGGCGCGTGCGCAGGCTGGAATTGAAGAAAATCATGAGCAGAGTGCGGTTGCGGCCCAGCTCGGTGTGGGCGAAGCGGTTGCGCTTTATCTCGAGGGCTTCGGCAACGGCCTGGCGGAGGTCGCCGATGTCCGATACGTTTGTAAACTTATTCATTGTCAAACATTTTTTTGAGGTGAGAAAGAAAATGGTCGGCCTGTTCTACGGTCAGGCCCAGGGCCGGAAGGAGACGGACGGTGTTCATGCCCGCGCCGCCGGTGAATATGTGGTGGTCGAACAGCAGCGAGCGGCGGAACTCAGATGCCGGCTGCTCTACGTCGAAGCCTATCATGAGGCCGCGGCCGCGCACATTGTGCGCTCCTTCGATGCTCTGCAGCTGCGACAGGAGGTAGCTGCCGGTGGCGGCGGCATTCTCGACGAGTTTTTCGTCGCGCATCACCTCGAGCACAGCTATGGCGGCTGCGCACGCGAGGTGGTTGCCGCCGAAGGTGGTGCCGAGCATGCCTTTGCGGGCTTCGAAAGCCGGCGATATCAGCACGGCTCCCATCGGGAAGCCGTTGGCAATGCCTTTGGCGCATGTGATGATGTCGGGGCGTATGCCGGCATACTGATGGGCGAAGAATTTGCCCGTGCGGCCGTAGCCGCTCTGGATTTCATCGAGTATAAGGACGGTGCCGGTCTCTTCGGTGAGGCGGCGCAGGGCGCGCAGATAGTCGTCGTCGGGCATGCGTATGCCGGCAACGCCCTGTATGCCCTCTACAATCATGGCGCAGTACTGGCGCGTCTCGAGAGCCTCGCGGGCGGCTTCGATGTCGTTGAGAGCAACGAAATCTACCGCATCGGTGCGGTTGAAGGGTGATTGGATTGCGGGGTTGTCGGTTGCGGCGACAGCACCCGATGTGCGGCCGTGAAAGGCCTTGCCGACAGCCAGAAGCTTGCGGCGTCCGTTGGCGAAAGAGGCCAGTTTGATGGCGTTTTCGTTTGCCTCGGCGCCCGAGTTGCACAGGAAGAGACTATAATCGTCATAGCCGCTGAGCTCGCCGAGAAGGTCGGCCAGACGTTGCTGGAGCGAATTTTCTACTGAATTGGAGTAGAAACCCAGCCGCGCCGCCTGCCCGGCGATGGCTCCGACATAATGCGGGTGTGCGTGGCCTATGGAAATCACGGCATGGCCGCCGTAAAGGTCGAGATACTCGGTGCCGTCGGCTGTGTAGACATATGATCCGCAGGCCCGCACCGGCTCGATGGGGTATAATGAATAAACGTCAAATAATTGCATGGTCAGAACGCTGATGGTTTGAGGCGCAGGCCGGTGCGCGGGTCGAGGCCGAACATGAGGTTCATATTCTGCACGGCCTGGCCGCTGGCGCCTTTTAGAAGATTGTCGATAGCCACGGTCACCAGCAGGACACCGTTTTCGCTGTATGTGACAGATACGGCGGCCTTATTGGTGTTGATTACCTGCTTCATGTCGACCGCTTTGCGGCTGAACACCGTGAATGGAGCCCCGGCGTAGAAATCGCTGTAGAGCGCCTCGGCATCTTCCTGCGATGTCGCCACAGGTATGGTCGCCGTCACGAAAATGCCTCTGGCAAAGTTGCCGCGCACAGGGATAAACACCGGCTTGCCTTCCACTCCGGGCTGAAGCTTGCCGAGCGAACGCACTATCTCGGCCAGATGCTGATGGCTGAAAGGCTTGTAGACCGACAGATTGTCGGTGCGCCAGCTGAAGTGTGTGGTGGCTCCGGGCTTCACGCCGGCTCCCGTAGAGCCTGTTATGCCGGTGATGTTGACGGCGGCCAGATTGGCGGGCAGCAGGCCGGCCTTGGCCAGCGGCAGAAGCGCCAGCTGTATGGCGGTGGCGAAGCAGCCGGGATTTGCCACCGAGGCGGCCCCGGCTATGGCGTCGGTCTGAAGTTCGGGAAGGCCATAGACATAGCCCTCGCTCTCGTCGCGGTAGTCCTGCGCGAGGTCTATCACCTTCAGATGCACCGGGCGTTTGTTCTCGCTCCAGAAAACGGTGCTCTGGCCGTGGGCCGAGCACAGGAAAAGGAGGTCGATGTCGTCGAGGGAGTATGAATCGGAGAATACGAGGTCGGTTTCACCGAGCAGTCCTTCGTGGACATCGCTTATCGGTTTTCCGGCGTTGCTCGACGAGTGAATCCATGCAATTTCAGCTGCCGGATGGTTAATAAGCAGCCTTAGGAGCTCGCCGGCGGTATATCCGGCGCCTCCTATGATACCGATACGGATATGTTCCATACGGCTTAGCTTTTTTTGCTGTCTTCCCCGTAGGGGTGATGGCTGTAGTATATTTTGAGCGGGTTTGCCAGAATGCGTGTGAAGCCTCTGACGTCGTCGGCGCTCCAGCCCTTGTTGACTTCGCCGTATTCGCCGAAGTCGGTCTTCATGAGGTCTTTGTCGGTTGTGACGCCTACGAGGGTGTATGTGCGCGGATGCAGTGTTATTTCTACTGTTCCCGACACATTTTCCTGGCTCGACTCAAGCATGGCCTCGATGTCGCGCATCACGGGCTCAAGATACTGCGCTTCGTGTAGGAACATTCCATACCATGTGCTCACCTGGTCTTTCCAGTACTGCTGCCACTTGGTGAGGGTGTGCTTTTCGAGCATCTTGTGGGCGGCGATGATAAGAATCGGTCCGGCGGCTTCGAAGCCAACTCGGCCCTTGATGCCGATGATGGTGTCGCCGATGTGCATGTCGCGGCCTATGCCGTAGCGCGAGCCGATTTCCTCTACACGGCGAATGGCGTCGACCTTGTTGGCGAATGTTTCGCCGTTTACGGCCACAGGCTCGCCTTTCTCAAAGGTAATGGTGAGCTTTTCGGGTCCTTCGGCCACAATCTGGCTCGGGTATGCCTCTTCGGGAAGTGTCTGGTCGGAGTGCAGTGTCTCTTTGCCGCCTACCGAGGTGCCCCAGAGGCCTTTGTTGATGGAATATTCCATCTTTTTGAAGTCGGCTTCGTAGCCGTGGTTCTTCAGATAGTTGATTTCGTACTCACGTGTAAGAGTCATATCGCGTGTGGGAGTGATTATCTCCATTCCGGGAGCGAGAATCTGGAAGGTGAGGTCGAAGCGCACTTGGTCGTTGCCGGCGCCTGTCGAGCCGTGGGCAACGGCATCGGCGCCTATCTTCTTGGCATACTCTATGATAGCCATTGCCTGGAATATACGCTCCGAACTTACCGAGATAGGATATGTGCCGTTGCGGAGCACATTTCCGGCAATCATGTAGCGAATGCTGCGGTCGTAGTAATCCTGGGTGATGTCGAGAGCGGCGTGGCTGGCGGCGCCGAGACGCTGTGCCTTGTCGGCAAGTACGGCCAGTTCGTCGTCGGAGAAGCCGCCGGTATTGGCTATTGCGGTGTGAACTTCATATCCGAGGTCCTCGCTGAGATACTTCACAGCGAAACTGGTGTCGAGGCCTCCGCTGAAGGCCAGGACAACCTTTTTCTTTTTCGTTTCCATTTGTCTAAGGAATAATTGTGTCGATTTTTTAATTAATGATACGTGCCGGCTTTCCTCATTTGAGGTGAAGCAGTTTTTTGACCGAACCCTTCATTTTCATTAGATAAGGATTGGGTCGGTCTTCGGGTTCTACAGGGTGCTCGGGGTCATAGAGCATACCTGTGCACAGGCACATTCGTCGGTTGTTTCGCTGGAGAATGTCGTAGTTTCGGCATCCTTCACAACCTTTCCAGAATTCATCGTCGTCGGTGAGTTCGGAAAAGGTCACGGGCCGATAGCCCATGTGCGAGTTGATTTTCATCACCGGAAGCGAGGTGGTGATGGAAAATAGCTTGGCAAACGGAAAGCGTAGTCGAGCCAGCTCGAAAGTTTTCGCCTTGATGGCGCCGGCAAGGCCAAGATGGCGGTATTCGGGGTCGACAATCAGTCCGGACGTTGCCACAAAATCGCCGTGGCTCCAGCATTCGATATAGCTGAAGCCGACGAGGCGTTCGCCATGCATCGCTACCACGCTCTTGCCGCCGGTGATTTTGGCTGCAATATACTCTGGCGTGCGACGTGCTATGCCCGTGCCGCGCTGAAGGGCCGATTCGTAGATCATCGTGACGATCTGCTCGGCATATCGGGTGTGCTCGGGTTTTGCGAACGCGACGTTGATGTCTTTTATGTTCATGTCACTGATTGCTTTTTACAAAAAACTTACTCCATTTTCCTTTCGTAAAAAAACGGAGTATGGCAGCTTTTCGTAAGTGTTGATGGAAATGTTTAGATGTATTTAAGTAATATTAGAGGTTGTTTAATAACATATGTGAAATCACAGGCCGAAAAGTACGAGATGGATT
>CAJTOB010000007.1 GCA_910578035.1 uncultured Muribaculaceae bacterium | reverse complement strand
AGCAAAAATACACCAACCTGTGTTTTCACATATGTTATTAAACAACCTCTAATTACTCCTTTAACCCGCAGTCAACGCTAAAAAATCGTACGCCTGTCCGAAATCGGACGGGCGTTGTTTTTGGCATATATCACATTTTCAGATAATTGACTATTTTGGCACGGTGATTGCTATATAATTGGCATAACAGCTTTTTTATCTGAAAATGGACAGAGAACTCACAAACGAAGAAATACGCCGCGACCGCCGCAAGATGCTTTTGCGCATCGGCATACCTGCCGCAGTGATAATTATTGGAGGCGCACTTGCTATCGGTATGGCCCGTGGCAGTGTGCGTCGCGGCGAACTTAATCTCGGCACCGTAGACCGCGGCGACATCGAGAGCACAATCCAGGCTTCGGGCAAGGTCGTGCCGGCCTTCGAGCAGATTATAACATCGCCTATCGCCTCGCGCGTGGTCGAAATCTACGGCCGCGCCGGCGACAGGGTCGAAGCCGGCACACCCCTGCTGCGCCTCGACCTCGAGGCAACCGAGGCCGAAATCAGCAAGCAGCGCGACTCGCGCCAGAAGCTCGTCTACGCCATCGAGCAGCAGGAACTCGCCGACGCCACCGAGCTCACAAACATCGAAATGGAGATAAAAGTCAAGGAAATGGCCGTGAACCGTCTCGAAGCCGAGGTTGAAAATGAAAAACGCCTCGACGCCCTCGGCTCAGGCACCGGCGACCGTGTCCGTGAGGCCGAACTGGCCTACAAGACAGGCGTGATTCAGCTCGAGCAGCTTCGCCGCAAACTCGAAAACGAACGCCACATGCGCGAGGCGGCAATCAAAGGACAGCGTCTCGACCTCAGTATCTCCGACCGCAATCTCAACACCCAGCTGCGCACCCTCGAAGACGCCCGCCTCAAATCGCCCCGCGCCGCCACGCTCACATATATCGTCAATTCCATCGGCCAGCAGGTGGCCGCCGGCGAGAAGGTAGCCTCAATCGCCGACCTTTCGAGCTTCAAGGTCGACGCCGAAATCTCCGAAACCAACGCCCGCCTGCTTTCGGCCGGAGGAAAAGCCTCTGTCCGTGTTGCGAAAAAAATATATCCCGGTTCAGTCATCAACGTATCGCCCGTAGCTAACCACGGCGCCGTTACCTTCTCTGTGGTCTTCGACGACAGCACCGCCGTCAACCTCCGCTCAGGCCTTGCCGCCGAGGTCTTCGTGGTGCGGGAGGCCAAAGAAGATGTGCTTCGCCTGCCAATCGGCCCCTACTATAGCCGCGGTGCCGGCGAGTACGAGCTGTTCGTCGAGTCTTCGCCCGGCGAACTCGAACGGCGCAAGGTGCTGCTCGGCGACGCCGGCTACAACTTCGTCGAGATCAAAAGCGGTCTCAAGCCGGGCGAAAAAGTGGCTCTCGGCGACATGAGCGCCTACAAAGCCCGCAAATACAAAATCAAAGATAATTGAAAATTAATAATTTATAATTAATAAACTGATAATTAAGAATTAAGCGAGATTTTCCAGACTGTCAATTCTACATTCTTAATTATTAATTATACATTTAAATCATGGCAATGATTAAAGTAAATAGCGTCAGCAAGCTCTATCGCACGAGCAAAATCGAGACCATGGCTCTCGACAATGTGAATTTCAGCATCGAAAAAGGCGAATTCGTAAGCATCATGGGCCCCTCGGGTTGCGGTAAGTCAACTCTTCTCAATATTGTAGGCCTCCTTGACCGCCCCACCACAGGAACCGTCGAAATCGGCGGCAAGACTGCCGTCGGCATGGGCGACCGCGCTCTCGCGGCCTTCCGCAACGCGTCTATCGGCTTTATTTTCCAGAATTTCCACCTCATTCCCTCGCTCAGCGTGGCCGACAATGTAGAGTTGCCTCTCACATACCGCTCGGGCATAGGCTCACGCGAGCGTTCGGCCAAAGTTGCCGAAGTGCTTGAGCGCGTTGGCCTCTCGCACCGTATGAACCATTTTCCTTCGCAGCTGTCAGGCGGTCAGTGCCAGCGTGTTGCCATCGCCCGTGCAATCATAGGCAACCCCGACATCATTCTCGCCGACGAACCTACCGGCAACCTCGACTCGCGCATGAGTGCCGAAATCATGGATATATTGAAAAGCCTCAACGAAGAAGGACGCACAATCCTCATGGTGACCCACAACGAGGCTCAGGCCGAACTCACCCACCGTGTCATGCGCTTCTTCGACGGACGCCAGATTTCCTGATGACGACGGGTCAAAAAGTAATAAGTTGAAGGAGTTAAGATAACGGCTTTTGAGCAGAAACATTTCTCTTAACTTTTCGTACTGTTTCAACTCTCTAAACCATAAAGCAAATGAATAAAAACCTCCGCCAGGTGCTCTACGACATGAAGCACCAGCCTGTCATCGGCATTGTCACCATGATAGGCACGGCTCTCGCCATATTTCTGATAATGGTCGTGGTGATGATGAATCGCGTAACGGTAGCTCCTTTCGCTCCCGAAACAAACCGCGACCGCACCCTGTATGGTAAATTCATAAACATCAAGAACGACGCTATAGGCGATAACTCTTCGGCCGGAATGACAGAAAAATTGACACGTCGCCTATACGACAATCTCGACGGCGCCGAGTGCATGAGTGTCTTCAATTGCCGCGATCAGAGAGACGTGATGATTCAAGGTAAGCCCGCATCTCTGCGCTACATCAACATGACCGACCATAACTTCTGGCGTATATACGACTTCGACTTCATCGAGGGCAAGCCCTTCGACGAAAACGACTTCGAGTCGTCGGCCAAGGTGGCTGTCATCTGCCGTTCGCTTGCCGAAAGTCTTTTCGGTTCCGACGAGGCAGTGGGGCAGACTATCCTTGTGGAGCAGAAGCCTTTCCGCGTCATCGGTGTTGTCAAAGACGTATCGCCTCTCTCTTCCGAAGCATATGCTGAGGTCTTCACCACCTACCGCGCCTTCGGACAGGAAGACTTAAACTGGAGCAGCGACTATTTTGGTCCGTTCTATTGTGTTATACTCGCCGAGAGCCCTGAAACATTCGACCGCATACGCGCCGATGTGCAAAGCCGCAAACAGGCCTTCGACAGCGAGCTCGGAGCCGACGGTTTCTGCCTGGTTGACCACGGCTCACCCTTCACTCAGAGCGAGGTCTACACTGTGCGCGGCAGCAACGGCGGTCCCGACAGCAGCGGCGAGACACTCCGCATGATAATATATATAATTCTCCTTATAGTACCCGCCATCAACCTCAGCAGCATGACACAGAGCCGCCTCTACCGCCGTATCAGCGAAATCGGCGTCAAGCGCGCCTTCGGCTCCACCCGTGGCGGCATCGTAGGTGGTATAATCACCGAAAACTTCATCGTAACCCTCGCCGGCGGTCTTCTCGGTCTCCTGTTCTGCTTCATATTCGGATTTTTCTTTTCGGACATGCTGTTTACAAGCACAGGCATAACACGCGACATGGACGTGCCTCTGCAGCTCCTACTCGACTGGAAGCTCTACGGCACAGCCCTCCTCTTCTGCTTCATTCTCAATCTTCTCAGCAGCGGCATCCCCGCCTGGCGCGCCTCCCGCGTCGACCCCGTCAAAGCCCTCTCCGGCAGGGCCTGAAAAAATCAGGAATTTAAGGGCTTAGGGTATTATGATTTTAGGAGTTAAAGATATTATATTCGTTATTAATCTCCTACCTCCCTTAAACCCCTAACCCCCTTTCCTCCTAATCTCCTAATAAGTATGAAACGCAAACTACTCAAACAGATATCTAATGAATGGCGGTCGAATCTTTGGCTCGCCGTCGAGCTGCTCATAATCAGCAGCGTACTGTGGTATATCATGGACTATGTCGGGGTCTTCTCCTCACTCAGTTCCGAGTCTATGGGTGTCGATACCGACCATGTTTATCAGCTCACTATCAAGAGCAAACCTGAAGACAGCCCCACATTCGAACCTTACACCGAAGAGGAAGGCTCCTGGTCGCAATTCGAGCGCGTCATGAATCGTCTTCGCGAGCACCCCGACATCGAGTATGTAGCATCAGGCTCAAACGCTGTCTACAATTATAATTTCAGCGGCACCTGGGCAAACCCAGTAGATGCTCTTCCCGATTCTGCGGTTCTTATAACTGATCGCAATAACCGTTTTTGGGTCACCTCCGATTACCCCAAGGTATTCAATATGCACGGCATCAACGGAGAGACTCCCGAACAGCTTGCCTCGATCCTTGAAGAAGGCAAATTGATAATTACATCTAATGCTGCGGGCGGCAGTATGACACCCCGTGATCTTCTGAATCTACGTGTCACTTTAGGTAACGACAGTTCGACTGTATATACAATCGGAGCAGTCGTAGAACCTATCAGGCGGGCTGAGTTTGAGCCTGCATGGCATACGACCACGCTGATTCCCTCGAATAACATCAATGAAGTGTATTTCCGCGTGAAACCGGAGGCCGACCGCGACTTCGCCCGCCGTCTGCTTGAAGAAAGCGGCAAATCGCTCAACTACGGCAATATGTATGTGGCCGATGTCTACTCTTTCGACACTATCCGCGAAAATCTGCACCACGACGACTATGCCCAGCAACGCAACATGTATGTCTGCATGGGCTTCCTTCTGCTCACCGTCTTCCTTGGCATTCTCGGTACATTCTGGTTCCGCACTCAGCAGCGCGCCAAGGAGCTCGCTATCCGAATCACAGCCGGCGCAACCCGACGCCAGCTCTTCGCGCGCCTCATCGGTGAGGGTCTGCTTCTGCTTGTCATCGTCACGCCCTTAGCCCTTGGCCTCGACTGGCTTATCACGTACTACAACTTCAACGCCTCCACTCAGTACTGGGGCCAGGACGCATGGCCGCTTCAGCTCAAGGCCGCGGCAATAGTATTCGGCTGTATGGCCGTGATGATAATCGGTGGCATTCTCTTCCCCGCTCTTCGCGCCATGAAAATCGAACCCGCCGTTATCCTCGGCGGCGAATAATAATCAGTTAAATTAAGGTCTTTAAAGTCCTTAAAGGCTTTAGAGACCTTAAACACACTTTTTGCGATTCAAAGATGTTAAAAGCTATCATATCAGCGCTTCTGAGCCTTGTGTGCCTCGCGGCGGCCGCACAGGACACCGTGTGTATATCGCTGCCCGATGCCATCGCCAGGGCCCGCAGCCGCAGTGTAGATGCCGCCGTGGCGCTCAACAAGCTCCGCAGCGCCTACTGGCAGTATCGCACCTACCGCGCCGAGCTTCTGCCCGAAGTCGGCTTCAAGGCCACTATCCCCGGCTACTACAAGCAGTATTCGAGCTATCAGAACGCCGACGGTACATACAGCTTCGTGCGCAATAACTACCTTAACATGAGCGGAGAGCTGTCTGTGAGCCAGAAACTGTGGTTTTCGGGCGGTACGGTGTCGCTCAATACCTCGCTCGATTTCATACGTCAGCTTTCCGACAGCAAGGACAACCGCTTCATGGCTATTCCTGTCGCTTTGACTCTGGCACAGCCTATATTCGGCGTTAATACCGTGAAGTGGAACCGCCGTATAGAGCCCGAGCGATATGCCGAGGCCGTTGCAGCATTCATGAGCGAAACCGAAGAAGTGGCGATGGCTACAATCAACTATTTCTTCAACGTCCTCATGGCCCGTGAGAATGTCGAAATCGCCGTGCAGAATCTCCGCAACGCCGAGAAGCTCTATGAAGTCGCCCGCGAGAAGCGTGCCATGGGCCGCATCAGCGAAAACGACCTACTGCAGATGGAGCTCAACGTGCTCGACTCGCGCTCTTCGCTCACAAGCCGCGAGAGCGACCTCAAGAGCAATATGTTCCGCCTGCGTTCCTTCCTCGACTATGACGGCGATGTCGAAATCGTGCCGCTTCTGCCCGACGATGTGCCCGGCGTGGAGATTGTCTATGCCGACGCCCTCGACCGGGCTCTGGAGAACAATAAATTCGCAAAAAGCGTGCGTCGCCGCCAGCTTGAAGCCGACTATGCCGTGGCCCAGGCAAAGGGCCAGCTGCGCCAGATCGACCTCTTCGCCCAGGTCGGCTACACCGGCACAGGAAACCGCTTCCGCGGCGCATACGACCCGCTCAAAGACAATCAGGTGGTGGAAATCGGTTTTTCGATTCCGATTCTCGACTGGGGCAAGCGCCGCGGCAAGGTCAAGGTGGCCCAGAGCAACCGCGAACTCATGGAAAGCCAGCTGAGGCAGGAGACTCAGAACTTCAGCCAGGACCTCTTTATCCTCGTGGAGCGCTTCAACAACCAGCAGCTACAGCTCGACATCGCAAACCGCGCCGATACCATCGCACAGCAGCGATACGACACAAACGTAGAGACCTTCATGATAGGCAAAATCTCCACACTCGATCTCAACGACTCCCAGACAAAGAAAGACCAGTCGCGCCAGGCCCTCGTCAACGAGCTCTACCTCTACTGGTACTACTACTACCAAATCCGCAGCATCACCCTCTGGAACTACGCCGCCGGCACCGACATCACCGCCGACATTGCCTCAATTTTGAGGCAATAGGGGCGAGGGGCGAGGTACGAGGGGCGAGAGAGTTGTACCGCCACCCGGCCCCTCCTACCTAAAAAACTCCTCGCCTCTCGTACCTCGCCCCTCGTTCCTAAAAAAATTACTACTTTTGCGATATGATTCTGATTGTTGACGACGATAAGGCTGTAAGGCTTTCGCTTTCTGTGTCGCTGCGCCATAGCGGCTACGAAGTCATGGCCGTCGAAGGTGCCGACGAGGCCCTGGCGGCTGTGCGGGCGCGTTGCCCCGACCTTGTGATTATGGATATGAACTTCGGCGGCGGTACCGACGGTGCCGACGGCCTTGCCTTGCTCCAGCGCGTCAAGGTGCTCTGTCCGGGCACACCAGTCATACTTATCACCGCATGGGGCAGCATACCCCTTGCTGTGGAGGGTGTCAAACTCGGCGCTTTCGACTTCATGACAAAGCCGTGGAATCCGCGCCTGCTCGTGCAGCGCGTGGCAACGGCCCTCGAAATAGCGTCGCCGACAGAAAAAAGCAGTTTCGAGCGACCCGGAATAATAGGCCGCAGTACCGCCCTTACCGACCTTCTCGACATGGCCGCACGCATAGCGCCTACCGATGCCTCCGTGCTCATCACCGGCGAGAACGGTACCGGCAAAGAGCTGCTCGCACGTGCCATACACGAAAACAGCACCCGCCGCAAGGGCCCCTTTGTGGCCGTCAACCTCGGCGGCATACCCCAGTCGCTTTTCGAGAGCGAAATGTTTGGCCATGTACGGGGAGCCTTCACCGGCGCTGTCGGAGAGCGCAAAGGCCGCTTCGAGCTGGCCGACGGCGGCACTATCTTCCTCGATGAAATCGGAGAGCTCGACATCAACAGTCAGGTGAAACTCCTTCGCGTGCTTCAGGAGCATACCTTCGAGCCCCTTGGCGACAGCCGCCCGCGCCGCACCGATATCCGTGTGATATGCGCCACCAACGCCGACCTTCCGGCCATGATGGCAGAACGCACATTCCGCGAAGACCTCTACTATCGCATCAACACCATCACCATGCGCTTGCCATCGCTTGCCGAGCGACGCGACGACATACCCCTGCTCGTGCGCCACTTCGCCGTCGGTCTCTCCGCCGAATTTTCGCCCGAGGCCATGGAGGTGCTCCGGCGTCTGCCATATCCGGGCAACATTCGCCAGCTCAAGAGTATAGTGTCGCGAGCTGCATATATAGCGGCAGGGCCGTCGGTGAGTGCCGACGATGTGCGGCGTGCGGCCGATTCCGAGCCTATACGCCAATCCGAGGCCCCCTCGGGCTCTATACCGGAAAAGCGCACTCTCGAGGAAATAGAGCGCGATGCCGTTGCCGATGCCCTGCGCCGTCATCCGGGCAATCTCTCGGCCGCGGCAGCCTCACTCGGCATAACGCGCCAGTCGCTCTACCGGCGCATGGAAAAATTCGGTTTCGAGCCATGAGAATGCTATTTTCTCTTGTCGCCCTCCTGATTGCGGGCGTTGCCGTCGCCATTCCGTTCTTTATGCGAGGAATGTCGCTCTATGTGCTCGAGACTGTGCTCGGGGTCGCGCTGGTAGCCCTAATATTGCTGTATCGGAGTGTCATCAGCCCTATGGGAGCCTTGCACCGGGGCATAAACCTTCTCAAAGCCCAGGACTTTGCCAGCCGTCTGTCGCATGTTGACTATGCACCGGCCGACCGCATTGTAGACACTTTCAACTCAATGATGGCACAGCTGCGCAGCGAGCGTCTACGCGTGCGCGAGCAGAACCAGTTTCTTGACTTGCTTGTAGACGCCTCTCCGATGGGCATAATCGTGCTTGGGTTCGACGGCACCATCAGCAGTGCCAACCGTGCCGCCATGCAGATGCTGGCATGCGGCCCCCTCAATGGTCTGCGGCTCTCAGACCTTCACGGCGAACTTGCTGCGGCCGTCGCAGCCCTCAGACACAACCAGCCTGAGACCGTCCGCCTCGGCGACACCCGCATGTTCCGTTGTTCGCGCCTGTCGCTGCTCGACAGCGGTCATCAGCGCCCCTTCATACTCATCGAATCGCTCACCGAAGAACTCCTCGAGGCCGAGCGGGCTGCCTACGGCAAACTCATACGTACCATTGTCCACGAGGTCAACAACACCCTGGCCGGCGTCCTGCCGCTGATAGATACCTGCGCCATGATTTCGGGCGACGAGGCCATGGAAGACGCCGCCCACAGTTGTACCGAGCGTTGCAACGCGCTCTCGGCTTTCATCGGCAACTTCGCCGATGTGGTGAGATTAGGGCAGCCCCAGTGTGCGGAGATAGACCTGAACGAATTTTTGCTCTCCCAGCGCCCCTTTCTCGAGAGTCTTGCCTCGGGGCGCGGCATAGAGCTGAAGTATAGTCTCGACGCCGGCATGCCTTCGGTGAGCGTCGATACGGTGCAGTTTGAGCAAGTGGTGGTGAACATTGTGAAAAATGCCGTCGAGAGCATAGGCGAAAACGGTGTCGTCGAAATAGTCACCGATGCCGCCTCGCACACTCTCACCATATCCGACAATGGCGCCGGAATAAGCCCGGAAGCTGCCGGTAAGCTTTTCTCTCCATTTTTCTCGACAAAAAAATCGGGGCAGGGCATAGGTCTTACTCTGTCTGCCGAAATCCTGCGCGCCCACCGCTTCGACTTCAGCCTCGCAAGCTCACGCGACGACGGCCTCACCCGCTTTGTCATCAAATGTTGGTGAGCATGCCTGCCGGCCGTTCCTGATGAAATAAAAAAATTTCGTATCTTTGCGCTATGATTCAGAAAGGCATAGCTGCAAAGGGAGGCGATTTACTTCCGGAACCCACTCTGCGCCGGCTACCGTGGTATCTGGCTTATCTGAGAACGTTGGAAACTCCGGAAGAAACGTATATCTCGACCACTCGTCTGGCCGAGGCTCTTGCCGTAGACCCCTCGCAGATAGCCAAAGACCTGTCATTCCTCGGAATACGCGGCAAAACACGCCTCGGATATGAGGTCAACACCCTGGTCCGGACCTTGCATGAGTTTCTTGGCTTCGGCAAGTGCCACAATGCCATCATGGCCGGTGCCGGAAGCCTCGGCGCCGCTCTTATGGCCGACTCGGGCCTACAGCATTACGGACTCAATATTGTGGCCGGCATAGATACAGACCCGGCGCTGGCCGGAACATCAATCAGCGGCGTGCCGGTGTATGCCCCTTCAGAGCTCGACGCCCTCGTGAAGCGTCTCGACATAAAAATCGGCATCATAGCCGTTCCTGTCGATGCCGCCCAGGACGTGGCAGACTCGCTTGTGGCCGCCGGGCTTCAGGCCCTTTGGAATTTTACGCCCACACGTATCCGCGTGAGCGGCCAAACTGTCGTGGCCAATACTTCGATATATTCTCACCTTGCGGTGATGTACAACCGTCTTGCAAACCTGCCTCATGAAAGTGCTGCTGATTGAAACCGGGAAGGACGGGGCGCCCTCGGTGCTCCTTGGCGCAGACTCGGCCGTGTTGCGCTGCGGCGAGCCTGTTTTCGTTCCGGAACCTTTGGCCGACTGGCACTGCCGCATCATGCCGGCCGTGCGCATTTCCCGTCTTGGCATGCATATCAGTGCGGCAAATGTGGCGCGTCATGTCGACTCGGTGTCGCTGTTTCATGTCATGATGCCGGTGAGCCCGCTTGCGGGAGTGCCCTCTGGGATGATAGACCGCACATTCTCGCCCGGCGAATGGATTCCGGCAGAGGCTTCGGGCCCGGGCATCTGGTCTGCGACGCGCAAAAAAATAGGCGGCGAGGCCGAATTATGTCTTGAAAATACATTCTCGCTGGACGAAGCCGGTGTGGCCGATACCATTTCGCGCCTTTCGCGGTATTGCACATTCCGCACCGGCGACGTGCTGCTGTTTGCAGATGCCGCTGTCGAGCTCGGAGCCCCGATACTCGATACATGCGTAGAGGCTCGGCTTGCGGATAAAACCGTGCTGAGTATCAGAATAAAATAGCCACCAATCACACAATGCGGAAAAGCATATTTCTCTCTTTAATATTTCTTCTTGCCCTATGTCATGGCGCTTCGGCGCGCGGTCCGCTTGCCGACGGCCACTGGGTTAAAGTAGGGGTCGACACTACGGGCGTTTTCGAGATTTCATATGAGCAACTGCGGGAACTTGGCTTTACCATGCCCTCCCGCGTGTCTGTCTATGGCAGCGGAGGTGTTGTTGCGGCCGATAACTCGTTCGATGGTCCGTTTGGAAACGGTTTTGAGCAGGCTCCGGCCATGCACACTGCCGACGAACGCCTTCTTTTCTTTGCGGAAGGCCCGGTGAGAGGCGAGCTCAAGAGCGGTGCGCGTCTGGGGATAACTCAGAATTTCTATGATTCGCATGCGTTCTATTTCCTGTCGGACAAGGAGGGCTTTAAGGAAATTCCCACGGCATCGCCGGCCTTGTCGCCTGCGGTTCCTGCTACCACACACAACCATATATTATATTACGACCGTCAGGCATTCTCTCCCGGACATGGAGGCGCCATATTGCTGTCGAACAAGCTTATGGGCAGCCAGACAGAAGACTACTCCTTCGCTCTTGAGGGCTACGACAGCTCTGCGGCAGACGGCGCCGCGTTATATTGCGAATATGGCATCAAGTCGGACGAGCGTGGAAGCATAGGCATTTCCGTGTCGCACGGCTTTGAGCTCGTTGATTTGCTCAAACCGCAGGTCGGTGCGAGTACAAACACCAACGAAAGCTATCGGCGCGGCACAATCGCTGCCACACTGCAGCCCGACGAAGGCATTGAAAACGGCATTATCACTTTTACGGCAAATGGCGGCCAGTATGAAAATTTCTGTGCTGTCGATTTTCTGTATATCATATACAGGCGTAGTAATACGCCCGGAAAAGAGTCGGAACTTATTCTGAACTACGACAATGCGCCCGGGGCAGTGGAATTTGCCGGTATTCCGGCCGATTTCGAAGTCTGGAACGTCACTGCCGGCACTGAATACTCGCGCCTGGCGCCGTCGGAAAATCCCGCGGTTTTCGCTACCGGCGAGGCTAAGCGGCTTGTGGCCTTCAGCCCCTCGGCGGCTCATCGCAGAGTGTGCTCTGCCGAGCGTGTGGAGAATCAGGACTATTCCTCGGCGCACACGCCCGATATTCTCATATTTGCCGCTCCGGCTCTTATGAGCGGCGCGGAGGAACTTGCCGACCTTCATCGTCAGTGGCAGGGAGCAGATGTTCTGATAGCACCTCAGGACAAAGTGTTCGACGAGTTTTCAGAAGGCTCGCGCACGCCAATGGCATTCCGCCGTCTCGCAAAGATGCTTTACGACCGGAATCCGGACAAACTGAAGAATATAATTTTGTATGGTGGCGGTTCTTTCGAGAATCTGCTCCTCGACAACAAGAGTTCGCAGCTTGTCACATTTCAGGCCGAGAATCCTGAGGAATCGCGCTGGCTATCGTATAATTATTGTGCCGACCAGTACTTTGGCATGCTTTCGCCGGACTATCGGCACTCCGATATCTTATATACGCCTATGCTTGTCAATGTAGGCCGTATATCTGTTGAGTCGCCTTCGGCTGCGACTGCCTACAATGCCAAGGTGCGTCGTTTTTTCGAAAACGGTCCCAGTCCGGCGGCATTTCTGCGGGCCGTCATGTGCAGCGACCTTGGCGACAAGTATCAGCACTTCGACCAGAACGACCAGGCGTGCGAGGCTCTCAAAAGCGGCTCGCTTATGACAATTGCGCGTGTCGACCGCTATTTTTATGCCGTAGACCCTAATACCGGCCGGCACCCCGGCCTCGAGAAAGCTGCGGGTGCCTCCCTCGTCCGCGGAGCCGGATATATCGGTTATAGCGGGCATGGCGGTGCTTCCGTAATGGGCGATGTGATAGACAAGGGGTTTGTCGATTCATACAGTTACGACACGGCACCCTTCGGAATGTTTGCTACATGCGAGGCCTATGCGTTCGACAGAGGCGGATTCAGCATTTGCAATCATATGCTTGGAAAAGAGCACGGCGGCGTGGTGTGTATGCTCGCATCGGGTCGGTCGGTGATATTGAACTATAACAGGCGGCTTGGCACCGAGATTGCCTCATGCTATGCCTCTCTTAAGCCGGGCGATACCTACGGCGACCTGCTTCGCCGTGCCCGCGACCGCATTCTCTCCGAGAACACCACCATATCGCTTTGCCGAAATACGATGTGCTATAATTTTGGCGGAGACCCTGCCCTGCCGGTGCCCGTGGCGGAGTTCGGAATATCGCTTGCCCCGACGGATATGTCTGTGCTCACTCCTCTGAAAGCTACGGAACTGAGCGGATATATGACGGACAATGAGGGGCGTGTGGTCGAAGACTTCGACGGTTCCGTCGAGATTGCCATTCATTGCAATGAGCTTACGCGGGTGCATATAGGTGATGACGAGACTGTAAAATCGGCTATAGATGACTCCGATATACTTTGTTCGGCGACTGCCGAAGTCTCGGCCGGGCGTTTTTCTGTATCACTCACTGTGCCCGTTTCGTCAGACGGAGGCGGCGCTAACCGCATAAGCATGGCTGCCGTAGATGCCGCTGGCCGGTGCGCCGCAGGTGTCGACATGTCATATACAATTGCGTCGGAAGCTGCGCCCGACGATGAAATAGACTTCACCGCACCCAAGATATTGAATATGTATATCGACTCCGACGAATTCCGTCCGGGCGATGTCGTAGGCTCGGAATATGTGTTTCATGCGGTCGTAGACCCCTCGCCTTCGGGCATGCGCATCACTTCCGGACTCGAGCGTTCGGTGAAGCTTACTCTCGACCGCCGTGAGACGCTTCCCTCTGCAGCTGCCTACGGGCGTGCAGGCACCGACGGCCTTGTGTATTTCGACATTCCGTTTCCTGAGGCAGCCCCCGGTAAGCATACCATATTCCTTGAAGTGGCGAACAATGTAGGGCTTACAGCGTCTTCAAGTGTCGATTTCGTTGTCGGGAAGCAAGAGCTGTCGGCAGTGCTGTCGCACGACAAGGCGGACACCTCTGTTGCAAGAGACGTCATGGAATTCAGCCTCGACGGTGCCGATGGTGCGCAGGGGCGTCTTATTATTGTTGACCGCGCGGGGCGTACGGTCCTTTCAGAACCGGCATGTTCGTTCCCTTACAGATGGAATCTGTCCGGCGCCGACGGCGCGCGGGTGCCCGACGGCCCTTATCGCGCCTGGGTGATTCTCGGCGACGGAGCCTCGACAGGCAGTACAGACGCCATACATTTTACTGTCCTTCGTCCGCTTGAGGGCAATAAATGAGGCCTCAGCGAGTTATATATATTGTAGAACCGATAAGTTCGGTTCCGTTTACCGCTAATGAAATCAATCTCTTTATCGATACTATTTGCCGTTCTCTCGATAGTGTCTGTCAGAGCTCAGGGCAGCATCAAAAACGAATTTAATCCAATCGAGACCGGCGTTACATCGCTCAGCATCGCGCCCGACGCGCGCGGCGCCTCGATGGGCGATCTTGGCGCGGCCACCGAGCCAGATGCCAATTCGCAGTTCTGGAACCCGTCGAAGTATGCCTTCGCATATAGTCAGGCTTCGGTGTCGCTCAACTATACGCCGTGGCTTCGCAAACTCGTAAACGACATCTTCCTCGCCGACCTTTCAGGCTATTATAAAATAGGCCGCGACGACAATCAGGCCATATCGGCGTCGCTGCGCTACTTCTCGCTCGGCGAAGTCACTACTTCGGAGGGTGAAGGCATCGTCGGCCAGTCGCTCAACCCCTATGAAATGTCTTTCGACATCGGCTATTCGCGTAAGCTGTCGGAGAAATTCTCCATGGGTGTGGTCTTCCGCTATATTTACTCCGCCCTCGGCTTTTCAGAGTCATATGCCGGCGACCAGAGTGTAGGAGCGTCTGCTTTTGCGGCCGATATTGCGGGCTACTATACTTCTTATCCTATTATAGGCCGAAACGAATGCCAGTGGTCGTGGGGCTGGAATATTTCCAACATTGGTTCGAAAGTGTCATACGATGGGGGCGAAAACCCGGCATTCCTTCCCACAAACCTAAAAATCGGCACCACTTTCACATTCCCTCTTGCCGACTATCACAACCTTGCGCTCGGCATCGACTTCAACAAGCTCCTTGTGCCGGCAAAGCCACGCCGTATTGATTTTGAAGATGGACTCGAGGGAGAAATCGAATATGCCCACAAACTCGAGGACTGGAGAAACATGTCGCCGATTACGGGCATTTTCAAATCGTTCAGCGATGCTCCCGGCGGAGTCGGCGAGGAACTCAAGGAAATCAACGTTTCTCTCGGCGCGGAATACTCATACAACAACCAGTTCTTCCTCCGCGCGGGCTATTGCTACGAGAATGCCAATAAGGGCAATCGCAAATATTTCGGTCTCGGAGCCGGCTTCTCGCTCAATGTGGTGCGTCTCGACGCCTCATATATGATGGCTACAGCCCAGACATCGCCCCTCGACCAGACACTCCGCTTCTCACTTACATTTGATATGGACGGTCTTCGCGACCTTCTTGGAAAACGCCGATGAAAACATTTCCCGACTTCCGCATGGGCAACGGATTCGACGTGCATCGTCTCGTCGAAGGACGCCGCTGCATTATCTGTGGTGTAGATATCCCCTACGAAAAAGGCCTTCTCGGACATAGCGATGCCGATGTCGCTCTTCATGCTCTAAGCGACGCTCTGCTCGGTGCTGCCGCCCTCGGTGATATAGGCGCATACTTTCCCGACACAGACCCGCAGTGGAAAGGCGCCGATTCGCGCGCGCTTCTTCGCGAAGTTGTAGCGATCCTCGGCCGCGCAGGCTTCGCCCCGTACAATGTCGACGTCACTATAATGGCTCAGGCCCCCAAAATGCTGCCACATGTGCCGCAGATGAGGCAGAATGTGGCCGAAGACCTCGGCCTCGACCTCGGCCGAGTCAGTGTCAAGGCAACCACCACCGAACGCCTCGGATTCACCGGTCGCGGCGAAGGCATCGCCGCCATGGCTACCGCCACAATCCTCGCTCGCTGACTTTGCTTTCGCATTTTAGCCGCTCTGGTGTCTGCGAATGAGAGAGATAAGCCTGTACGTTAAATAAATATAATAAAATATAAATTAGCCAAACCAAAGAGGCGGATTCGGGCTGATTTTTGGTCGGGTCGGCTTTTTTTATTACTTTTGCATATCATCTTCGCAGAGGAGGAGGCCAAAAGCTTCCTCCTCTTTATTTGAAGATGCTCAGATAGATATGATTGATAAAGATTTATTGATAAAAACTGTCGAGGAGGCTCTTGAAGGAACCGACAAGTATCTTGTTGCAGTCACCGTCAGCCCCGCCGACCTTATCAACGTAGAAATCGATTCCGACTCGAACGTCGACATCGATACATGTGCGCGTATAACCCGCCAGATCGAGAGTGTTTTCGACCGCGACGCCGAAGACTATGAACTCGAAGTCGGTTCTGCCGGCCTCACTTCTCCCCTCAAGGTATTCCGCCAGTACCGCAAGAATATTGGCAACGATATGGAAGTGCTCACTCGCGATGGCCGCAAGCTGCGCGGTGTCCTTGCTGAGGCTGTCGAGGCTGATGGCGGCGATATTGCCTTTGAACTCGAGGTGCAGACCAAAGAAAAAGAGCCCGGCGCAAAACGCCCTATGCTTGTGTCGCGCCGTGTACCTCTGAAGGCATCGGAGTGCAAATATGTGCGCTACGACCTAAAATTCTGATAATTAATAAAAACACTATAAAATGGCAAAGAAAGAGGAAACTCCAAATATGGTCGAGCAGTTCGCCGAGTTCAAAGAACTCAAGAACATCGACAAGACCACTATGATCAGCGTGCTGGAAGAGTCGTTCCGCAACGTGCTTGCTAAAATGTTCGGTACCGACGAGAATCTCGACGTGATTCTGAACCCCGACAAGGGCGACGTGCAGATTTTCCAGAACCTCGAGGTTGTTCCCGACGGCGAAGTCGAGAACCCCAACCTCCAGATTTCGCTCAGCGACGCCCGTGCCGACGACGACCCCGAAGCAGAGGTCGGCGAAGAGCATACCCGCGAAATTATTTTCGAGAAATTCGGCCGCCGCGCTATCCTCAACCTCCGCCAGACCCTGCAGAGCCGTATCCTCGACCTGCAGAAGGAGGCTATCTACAATAAATTCAAAGAACTCGAGGGCGAACTCGTAACCGGCGAGGTATATCAGACCTGGAGCCGCGAGACCCTTCTGCTCGACGACGAGAAGAACGAACTCCTTCTCCCCAAGAGCGAGTCGATTCCCGGCGACTTTTTCCGCAAGGGCGAGACCGTGCGTGCGGTAATATCGAGCGTCGACAACAAGAACAATAATCCCAAAATCACCGTATCGCGTATCAGCGACACTTTCCTGCGTCGTCTCTTCGAGCTGGAAGTGCCCGAAGTACACGACGGCCTCATCAATATACGTGCCGTTGCCCGCATTCCGGGAGAACGTGCCAAAATCGCTGTCGAAAGCTACGACGACCGTATCGACCCCGTAGGCGCCTGTGTAGGTGTGAAGGGTTCGCGTATCCACGGTATCGTCCGCGAGCTCCGCAACGAGAATATCGACGTGATCAACTACACCTCGAACCCCTCGCTGTTCATTCAGCGCGCTCTCTCGCCCGCACGTATCTCTACTATCCGTCTCGACGAAGAGGCCAAGAAAGCTGAGGTATTCCTGCGCCCCGAGGAGGTTTCACTCGCAATCGGAAAGAACGGCCACAACATCAAGCTGGCTACAATGCTTACCGGCTATGAAATCGACGTTTACCGCGATACCGAAATGATATACGAGGACGATATCTTCCTCGATGAATTCCGCGACGAGATTGACTCTTGGGTTATTGATGCCCTCAAGAACATTGGCTGTGTTACTGCCAAGAGCGTGCTCAACACACCCCGTCAGGCTCTCATAGACAAGTCGGATCTCGAAGAATCGACTATCGACGAAGTGCTCGAGGTGCTCCGTCGCGAATACGAAGACGAAGAGCCCGAGGCTCCCGTCGGGGAGGGAGAGGAATAAGGGTCTGCCGGGCTCTCTCCTCCGATCCGGCCAGCCTCTTATGTGATTCTATCCACCTTTCCCAATCCAAAGTAAAATCGAACAATATATGGCGAAAACGAAAATAAGCAAAGTCGCAAAAGATCTTAACGTGTCTGTATCGACCGTGATAGACTTTCTGCGCAAGAAAAACATCGAAATCGACGAAAATCCCAACCCGAATACCCGCATTGAGGATGAGGTGGTAGATCTTCTCATGGGAGCTTTCAAGAGCGATAAGGACCTCAAGAGCCGGTCGGAAGCCCAGACAACCGAACGCAAGGAAAACCGCACGCGGACTGTTCCTCCTGCTCCGGCCCCTGCACCCGCCGCTCCTGCCGAAGATGTAAAACTTACTTCGGCTCCGCGCAAGCCTCATATCCTCGGCAAGCTCGAACTCGACGCTAATGGCAATCCTATTGTGCGTCGTCCGGAAGAGCCCGCTGCAGAAAAGAAACAGGCCGAGCCGGAAGTGAAGAAACCCGAAGAGAAGAAGCCCGAGGCTCCCAAGCCCGCTCCCGTTCAGGAAGCGCCCAAAGCCCCCGAGGCTCCTAAAGCAGAGCAGCCCAAAGCGCAGGCACCTGTTGTAGAACAGCCCAAGCCGCAGGCTCCGAAGCCTGCGCCTGTACAGCCCCGTCAGGAAGCTCCCAAGGCTAAGCCCGAGGCCCCCAAGACTGAACAGCCTAAGGCCCAGGCTCCGCGAAAGGAAACTCCGAAGCCTGCCGAGGCTCCCAAGGCTGAGGCTTCCAAAGCTGAAGCACCCAAGACAGAAGCACCCGCAGGCGAGCCTGAGGTATTCACTATAGAACGTACAGCTCCTGCGCCCTCGCTCAACATCGTGGGCAAGATAGACCTCGATGCTATAAACCTCAATACCCGTCCGAAAAAGAAGAGCAAAGAGGAGCGTCGCAACGAGCGCAATAACCGTGCAGCCCAGGGCGGTGCCGCTTCCGGCGATGCAGACCGCAAGAAACGCCGCCGCATCACCGGAAAGGAAAAGGTCGACATCGAAAAGGCCGGCCGTCAGGCTGCCGGATCGGGCGAAGGCCGTCAGGGTGGCGATCGCCAGCGTCAGGGCGGAGGCCAGCAGGGTGGTGGAAACCAGCAGCGCCAGGGCGGAGGCAATCAGCAGCGTCAGGGCGGAAAGGGCGAACGCCGCCGTCAGCCCGTGGTGCAGCCCGAAGTGCACGAAGAAGACGTACAGCGCCAGGTAAAAGAGACCCTCGCACGTCTCACCGCCAAAGACAAGAACCTCAAGAAAGGCGCCAAGTGGCGTAAGGAGAAGCGCGAGGCCAACGCCAACCGCGAGCGCGAGCAGATGCAGGCCGAAATGGCCGAAAGCCGTGTGCTCAAGATAACTGAATTTGTGACGGCAAACGACCTTGCTGTCATGATGGACGTGCCTGTAAACAATGTAATCGCCACTTGTATGAATCTCGGCGTGATGGTAAGTATCAACCAGCGCCTCGATGCCGAGACAATCAATATCGTCGCCGAGGAATTCGGATTTACCACCGAATATGTGTCGGCAGAGGTGGCTGATGCCATTCATCAGGAAGAAGACCGCGAGGAAGACCTCCAGAGCCGTCCGCCGGTAGTGACTGTCATGGGCCACGTAGACCACGGCAAGACATCGCTGCTCGACTATATCCGCAAGGCCAACGTTATCGCCGGAGAGGCCGGTGGCATTACCCAGCATATCGGCTCCTACAGCGTTAAGCTTGCCGACGGACGCCACATCACCTTCCTCGACACCCCCGGCCACGAGGCCTTTACCGCCATGCGTGCCCGTGGTGCGAAGGTGACCGACATTGTCATCATCATCGTCGCCGCCGACGACAGCGTAATGCCCCAGACCGTCGAGGCTATCAATCATGCCTCTGCAGCAGGTGTGCCTATTGTCTTTGCTGTCAATAAAATCGATAAGCCTCACGCCAATCCCGACAAAATCAAGGAAGAACTCGCCGCCATGAACTATCTCGTTGAGGAGTGGGGCGGAAAGTATCAGAGCCAGGATATATCGGCCAAGCAAGGCATCGGTGTTGAAGAACTTATGGACAAGGTTCTTCTCGAGGCCGAAATGCTCGAACTGAAGGCCAACCCGAGCCGCCGTGCAATTGGCACAATCATAGAATCGTCGCTCGACAAGGGTCGCGGTTATGTTGCCAATGTGCTTGTGCAGAACGGCACACTCCATATCGGAGATGTTGTCCTCGCCGGCAATCACTTCGGTAAGGTAAAGGCTATGTTCAACGAGCGCAACCAGCGCATCAAGGAAGCCGGCCCCGCCACTCCGGCGCTTATCCTCGGTCTTAACGGTGCTCCTACGGCAGGCGACACTTTCAACGTGC
Source organism: uncultured Muribaculaceae bacterium (assembly GCA_910578035.1). Taxonomy (GTDB): domain Bacteria; phylum Bacteroidota; class Bacteroidia; order Bacteroidales; family Muribaculaceae; genus CAG-873. Next base: position 49,832 of record CAJTOB010000007.1, on the reverse strand, counting down.
TCGAAACCGAGCAGGAAGCCCGCGATATCGCCGGCAAGCGCGAACAGCTCGCCCGCGAGCAGGGTCTGCGCACAACCAAGATGCTTACCCTCGAGGATATCGGCCGTCGCCGAGCTATCGGTAACTTCCAGGAACTCAATATTATCGTCAAGGGCGACGTCGATGGCTCAATCGAAGCCCTTTCCGATTCGCTTATCAAGCTCTCGACCGAAGAAATCCAGGTCAACGTGCTCCACAAAGCTGTCGGTGAAATCTCTGAGAGCGATGTCACCCTCGCTGCGGCCTCCGATGCCATCATCATCGGCTTCCAGGTGCGCCCGAGCGTGGCTGCCCGCCGTGCCGCTGAACGCGACGGTGTCCAGATTCGTCTCTACTCGGTAATCTACCAGGCTATTGAGGAGGTGAAGGACGCCATGGCCGGCATGCTCGCTCCCGAAATCAAGGAAGAAATCACCGGTACAGCCGAAGTTCTCGAGACATTCCACGTGTCGAAGGTCGGCACCATTGCCGGTGCAATCGTCCGCGACGGCAAAATCAAACGCAACTGCAAGGTGCGTCTTATCCGCGACGGTATTGTGCGCTACACCGGCGAGCTCGGCTCGCTCAAGCGCTTCAAGGACGACGTCAAGGAAGTACTCTCAGGCTATGACTGCGGTATCTCCATCGCCGGATACAACGACATCAAGGTGGGCGACCTCATCGAAGGCTTCGAAGAGAAAGAAGTGGCCCGTACCTCGATTGAATGATTTCAGAAATACACCTTAACATAGGCTCCAACAGCGGCGACAGCCGGGCTTTCATAGCCCGCGCTGTCGCCGCTTTGCGTTCGGCCTTCGGCGGCACGCTCTCGGTGAGCAGCGAAGTGGAGAGCGAGCCTTGGGGCTTCGTGTCGGCAAATAGATTTGTGAATGTAGGTGTGCTAATAGCTCTGGAAATCTCGCAACCGTGGACGCCCTTCTTGCTTGATACTCTTCTTGCCAAAATAAAGGCCATAGAGAAATCCATATCGCCGATGCCTCACCGCAAGCCCGACGGCTCATATGCCGACCGGGAAATAGACATCGACATAATAGCCGTCGATAGTCTCGAATATAGCTCTACGGCACTCACTCTACCGCATCCTCACATGTCGGAGCGCCGTTTCGTTCTTGAGCCACTTGCCGAACTTGCCTCAGGCTGGAAGCACCCTGCAAGCGGTCTCACCGCAGCAGAAATGCTTGCGCGCCTCAAGCCTTGTGAAAATATATAACCGTAGAAAAGACAAACAATACACCCTCTTATACAGCAACGGCGCCTTTCCGGGAAGCGGGAAGGCGTCGTTACTGTACGTGTGTGTAAGATTCGATAGATAATCAGCAGTAGTATATGGCAGTAAGTATAATGTTATTTACTTGAATCGTTGGCTTAGGCCTTTGTCTTGAATTATGGTGACTCGTGGGGGAGGTGTCGTTTATATAAAAAATTTGATATACGTTTTGTTCAGTAAAATTTACTTTTTTTTCAGGAAAAACGCTCCTGGAGTTTCTTACGGGCAAAAAAGATGCGGCTTTTTACAGTGCCCAGAGGAAGATTCATGTGTTCGGCTATTTCATTGTATTTATAGCCTGCCACATGCATTGAGAAAGGAATGCGGTATTCGTCGGAAAATTCGTTGATGGCTTCTGTGATTTCTTGTGCGCCATAAGTCTCTTCGGGCGATTCGAAGCCGCTGTCCTGACTCAGGTTGAGGTGGTAGAGGTTGTCTGTAGTATCAACTATTGTTGCCGAACGGACCGAACGACGGTAGTTGTTTATGAAGATGTTTCGCATTATAGTGAAAACCCAACCTTTGAAGTTAGTGTTTTCAGCATACTTGTCTTCATTGTCAAGAGCCTTTAGAGTCGTGTCTTGCAGGAGGTCGTAAGCGTCGTCCCGGTTCGAGGTGAGCATATACGCGAAGTTGAGAAGATTCGACTGGAGGCTCATCAGGTTACTTTGAAATTTAGCACTTGCCATTGTGGTAAATTTTAGAAGTTTTTTAACAGGATTCTTTAGTTTCTTGGGTGTCATTTTTCTTTTGACGATTCAAAATTACGGATAAATCAGCAAAGTCAAGAATTTTAATGTTAACAAAAGTGAAATTGGTGACAATTCCGTGATAGTACGTGTAAATGTCTGATAATCAATGGTGAAAATCGGCATCAAAATGTTACAAGTTTGTTACAGGTGCTGTAATGTTACAAAACAGCCCCGGATTGTAACAAAAAACGCGCCTCCGAAAGAAGGCGCGTTGATGGAGATTTTATTCAGTAAGGGCGCGCCCGGTGGGCGCTTGATTATGCCGCAGACCCTCTTAGAAGAGGCTCCAGCTTACTGTGAGACCGGCCATGACTATTGAAACCATAGACATGAGTTTGATAAGAATGTTGAGCGAGGGGCCCGATGTGTCTTTGAAGGGGTCGCCGACGGTGTCGCCTACAACGGTTGCTTTGTGCACGTCGCTGCCTTTGCCGCCGAAGTTGCCTTCCTCGACATATTTCTTGGCATTATCCCATGCACCGCCCGAGTTGGCCATAAATACGGCCAGTACAAAGCCGGCAGAAAGACCGCCCACAAGGAGGCCAAGCACGCCGGGAACACCGAAGATAAGACCTGTAACGATAGGGGCCACAATAGCAAGCAGCGAGGGGAATATCATTTCGCGCTGGGCGCCTTTGGTCGAAATCTGTACGCAGCGTGCGTAATCCGGCTCGGCCTTGCCTTCGAGAATGCCCTTGATTTCGCGGAACTGGCGACGCACTTCGTCTACCATATGCGCTGCGGCGCGGCCTACGGCGTTCATAGTAAGGCCGCAGAATAGGAATGCCATCATGGCGCCGATAAACATGCCCGAAAGTACCTTCGGACTCATCAGGTTTACCTCATAGAGGGTCATGAAGTCAACGAATGTCATCTGGTGGATATCAACAACGCGGTCGCCGAGCTGTATGGTGGTCTGGCCGAGGCGTTCGAGACCGATGCGGATTTCCTCTATATAAGAAGCGAGAAGAGCCAGGCCGGTGAGAGCTGCCGAACCGATGGCAAAGCCCTTGCCGGTTGCGGCGGTGGTGTTGCCGAGCGAGTCGAGGGCGTCGGTACGCTTGCGCACTTCCTTGCCGAGGCCGCTCATTTCGGCGTTGCCGCCGGCATTGTCGGCAATGGGGCCGTAAGCGTCGGTGGCGAGGGTGATGCCAAGAGTCGAAAGCATACCTACGGCGGCAATGCCGATGCCGTAGAGACCCATGCCGACATTGGCGAAGTCAAAGCCCGAGGCGAACCAGTAGCTAAGTATAATGCCTACAACAACGGCAAGCACGGGTACGGCTGTCGACACCATGCCAAGGCCGACACCGGAGATAATGACTGTTGCCGGGCCGGTGGTGCCGCTTTCGGCAAGCTTTTTGGTCGGTTTATACGACTGCGATGTGTAGTATTCGGTAGAGCGGCCTATGACAACGCCCACGAGAAGACCTACGACAACAGAGCAGCTTATCCACTGCCAGTTGTCGAGACCGAGCAGCCAGAGGATAAGGAATGTGGCGCCGACAATGAGGACGGAGCTCAGATTGGTGCCGAATGCGAGCGCGCCGAGCAGATTCTTCATGGAAGCGTCTTCTTTTGTGCGCACGCAGAATATACCGAGGATAGAGAGCAGAATGCCTACGGCCGCTATTAGCATCGGGGCGATTACGGCCTTGTACTGCATCACTTCGTCGCCTGTGAGCAGATATGCGGCGGCGCCCAGAGCCGAGGTGGCAAGAATTGAGCCGCAGTACGATTCATAGAGGTCGGCGCCCATGCCGGCGACGTCGCCTACGTTGTCGCCCACGTTATCGGCGATGGTAGCCGGGTTGCGGGGGTCGTCTTCGGGTATTCCGGCCTCTACTTTGCCTACGAGGTCGGCGCCGACGTCGGCTGCCTTGGTGTAGATACCGCCGCCTACTCGGGCGAAGAGAGCCTGCGTTGAGGCGCCCATGCCGAATGTAAGCATGGTGGTGGTAATCATGGCCAGTTTTTTTGTTCCGGAAAGGTCTACAAGCCAGTCGAGCAGCAGATACCAGAACGAAATATCAACAAGACCGAGGCCTACCACAACAAGACCCATCACGGCACCCGAGCGGAAAGCCACTCGCAGGCCGGCGTTGAGCGAGCCGCGGGCGGCGTTGGCTGTGCGGGCCGAGGCATATGTGGCGGTCTTCATGCCCAGGAAGCCCGAAAGGCCGGAGAAGAAGCCGCCGGTGAGGAATGCCACAGGCACCCACGGATTCTGGAGCTGAAAGCCATATGCCATTACGGAAAACAGCACCACAAGGCACAGGAATACCAGCCCTACTATTTTATACTGTTGTTTGAGATAGGACATTGCGCCTTTGCGCACGTGCGACGCTATGCGCGCCATTGTCTCGGTGCCTTCGCTTTCACGCATCATCTGGCGGTAGAAGTACCACGCCAGAGCGAGAGCCACGATTGCCGAGACCGGAACGAGCCAAAATACAGGATTCATGGAATTAGAATTTAGAATTAATAATTGGTTTATTTTGCGGAAGTGAAAATGGTATCGACGGCGATTTCGACGTCGTATGGTGTCGCCTTGGTCGATTTATGGCCGACGGCGGAGCGTGTGTAGTAGAATGCCTGCTGTACATCCCACGAGCGTACGCCGACCATGCGGGTCTCGGCAGGAGGAATGTCAGCCGATATGTTGTGGGCGGCACGGTGAAGGAGGTGCTTGTCGAGGTCGTAGTAGCTGATGGTGAAGGCAATGCGGCGTATAGTCGCGGGGCCGGTATTGGTGGTGAAGAATGTCTCGCGGCGTGAGCGCAGGGGCTTGTCATAGCCCTTGACTTCAACCAGGTCTGTGCCTGGGGCGACAATGGTGTCGTAGACCGGTTTTATGGCGGGTGCTTCAGACTCTTTTGGGTCGGTTTTCGCATGCAGACCACGGCGGGTTGTGCGCTGGGCTGCGCAGGCTACGGCTATCGCTATAATGGCTAAAACGAGGATTCTTCTCATAGTACTACGGGTGATGGTGTTGTGTCGATTCTCACAGCTCCGTCTATGCCTTCGGGGCGGTTGTCGCTCTCTATCACGGCTATGCGGAACAGATATGGCAACAGCCTACGCAGGCTCACCCGCTTGCCGCGGCGGTAGGCCTTGAATGTGCACGAGCGCATTCGGGAGTCGAATTCGACAATGAAATTCTGTTTCTTGCCTTTAAGCAACACTGAGCTTTCTGCCGGGTGTGAAATGAACTCGGCATCATAGCAGAGCGGCACGGCTGTTGCTGTGAGAGAGCCGATGACGGTGCCGGGCGCTATGCGGTAGTCGGAAGATTCGATTACGGCTACTGTATAGGCGTCGCGCGCGCCCGCCCGGCGGCTGAAGCGGAGCACCGAGCCTGAGGCTGTGGTTTCCCAGACTCCGCAGGCGTCGGTGTGTTCGGCGTCATTGCCTGTCTCCACAATTTCGAGCGGAGGAACGGCCGCGGCATAGATGCAGACGGCGGCACAGGCTATGACGGCGGGGAGTCTCATATGCTACTGAAGGCGTAGGAGAAGCCGATTGATAGAATCTCTTTGATTTGCAGCTTCTTCCAGTCGGGGTGGTCTTCGTAATAAGGTGTGAGGGTGTCGTAGCGGGCGTTGAAGTTAATCTGGGTGGAGAGGAAGCGGTTGATGGTGAACGCCAGCGTGTTTTCCCAGTCGGCCTGGAAACTGTCGTAGTTGGAGAAAGCGAAGAGACGTGAGTTGAAAGAAATGTTGTTGCAGAGTTTCCAGAAGATTCGTATTTCGGCCGAAGAACCGAAGTTATGCTTTGTTATCCGGCCTTCGTCGATGCCGTAATTGGCTGGTTTGAGTCTGTGGCTGATACAGGTTTTGAGACCGTAGGACAACGGCGCCATCGAGGCATCGAATGTGAATGTCTTCTTGGTGTTGGCGTAGTTGTAGGTCATACCGATACCGACTGTGAGCTCGCCGGGCGACATGAATGCCGAGCGGAGTTGTGTCGAATTCACATTATAGGAGTTCAGGAGCTGAGTCTTGAACTGGCCGGTGAACGAGTAGTACCACCGTCTTGCTGCCTTGATACCGAATGTGGTGTTTACCTGGAAGATATCGTCGGTGATATTGTAGTTGTGTATTGTGTCGTTGGGCGCGTTGTTTATGCCGAGTTTGTATTGTGCGGTGGTCTCGAAGAGGAGGTTGGGGTGATACTCGGTATTGAGCTTCACGTTGTAGACCACGTTGGCGAGCATGTTTATATTATTGGTACCGCCCTGATACCAGTTGGGTGACACATAGGCCTGCGAGAACTGCAGCAAAGCGTTGAAAGAGCGTATCCAGTGGCGTTTTTTCACGGGAGCTGCCGATATGGTGGCGCCTACATTCTTGGCATTGTCGAGCTCGCGGATTTCGATTGTGTGTTTCGACGGGTCAACAACCGCGTGGTACTGCTTTGGAGCCTCCGGGAGCAGATCGATGTTGTAATATACCTTTTCGGGGTGCTTGGAGAAAAGGTCGTATTTCATCGCTTCCATGGCATTGTTGAGCGCTGTCTGCTCTTCGAGCCAGCGTGTGGTCCGGTTGCCGCTGAGGTCGCTTTTGAAGGGGTCGTTATCGGCGGGGAATTTATGATGGTCGAATACTGCCGGAAGGAAAAAGTAGGACGGCAGGGGCTCTGTGCCCATTGTAGTTTCTCGCGGAATATATTTTATTGAGTCGAGATACTGGTCTATTTCCTCTATAGAGCGCACACGGTAAAAAGAAGTGTCGGCGATAGCTTCGGTAGCCGCTGTGGCCTGTGGCTTTGTGGCTGCAAGAGTCTTTTCGGCCGGTGTTTCGACGATAATGATAGTGTCGGGGGTGACTTCGCCCACTTTGGCGTTATCGAAATACATTGCCTGAGCGTTTGCGGCTGTGTAGGCCGGCAAAAGGGCGGCTATGCCCATGATACATGCTTTTATAGTCATAGTCGTGGTTTGAATGCGATATACAAAGTGCATACGCCCAGTGTAAGAGAGCGGAAAGAGGCGTTTTCAAGGCCTGCGTCTTCCATGAGGGCTGTCATGCGTTGGCGTTGGGGTGCGGCGGCTATGCTTTCCGGCAGATATGCATATGCGCTGCGGTCTCCGGCAATCAGGCTGCCGGCAAGAGGAATGAGACTCCGGGTATATAGTTTGTAGAAAGGTTTTGTCCAGGCCGCAGTCGGGGTTGAGAGTTCGAGCACGGCGAGTTTGCCTCCGGGGCGCAGTATGCGGGCCATCTCGCGATAGCCGGCGGCGATATCGGCGAAGTTACGCACGCCGTAGGCAATTGTCACAAGGTCAAAGCTGCTGTCGGGCAGCCCGGTGTCGAGGCAGTCGGCCTGGCGGAAGTCGATGTCGGCGCCTTGTGTGGCGGCCTTTTCGCGTGCTTTGTCGAGCATGCCCTCCGACAAATCGATTCCCGTGACCTTGGCGGCTGGTATGCGTCGGCTCAGGGCAAGGGCAACATCGCCGGTGCCTGTGGCGAGGTCGGCGATGTCTCCGGGCTTGCAGGCCGAGGCTTCTGCGAGCAGCCTGCGCAGCCAGAGGCGGTCGAGCCCGAATGTCATGGCGCGGTTCATGAAGTCGTATGCCGGCGCTATGGCGTCGAACATTGCCTCAACCTGCTTTTCCTTCTGCCGTGAGTCGTTGTGGTAGGGGTTTATTTTTTCTACTTTTTCCAAGTTCCGGAGTGGTGGGTAGGGGTAAAAACAAATTTTGAGGGTGTGCGTCGAAATGTGAATCCCGACGCACATCCTCTTTTTCAGTTTATGCCGTATCAGAGATTGGCGAGGAAGTCGAGAACGCCTGTCTCGATGCGCTTCTCGGCGTCGGCTTCGGGAGCGGGCACGAATTTACGGCCTGTCACGTGCTCGTAGAGCTCGATATAGCGTTCGGATATGCTGCGGCAGATTTCATCGGTCATTTCGGGCACGACCTGGCCGGGTTTGCCCATGAAGCCGTTGTCCATCAGCCACTGGCGCACGAATTCTTTCGACAGCTGGCGCTGGGGCTTGCCTTGCTCGAAGAGTTCCTGGTAAGTGTCGGCATAGAAGTAGCGCGACGAGTCGGGGGTATGGATTTCGTCGATGAGCATGATTTTGTCGGCGAGTTTGCCGAATTCATACTTGGTGTCTACCAGAATAAGACCGCGGTCAGCTGCCATCTGTGTGCCGATTCCGAAGAGGCGCAGAGCATATTTTTCGATTACGGCATAGTCTTCGGCCGACACAAGGCCGCGGGCAATGATTTCTTCGCGCGAAATGTTCTCGTCGTGGCCTTCGTCGGCTTTGGTAGTCGGGGTGACGATAGGCTGAGGCAGGCGTTCGTTCTCGCGCAGTCCTTCGGGGAGTTTGACGCCGCAGATTTCGCGCGCGCCGGCTGCATATTCGCGCCATGCGCTGCCGGCCAGATAGCCGCGCACAATCATTTCCACGCGGAAACCTTCGCAGCGTGCGCCTGCAGTAGCCATCGAGTCTACTTCGGCGAGCTTCCAGTTGGGAATCTCGGCAGAAGTGGCGTCGAGGAAGTAATTGGCAATCTGGTTGAGCACCTGTCCTTTAAATGGTATTCCTTTGGGCAGCACGACATCGAATGCCGATATACGGTCGGTTGCAACGAGCACGATAATATCGTTGGCCAGTGTATAGACGTCGCGGACTTTGCCGTGATAAACGCCGGTCTGGCCGGGGAAATTGAAGTCGGTGTGAGTGAGGGTCATGATTGGCTGTGGGGAAATTATGGATTGAGAATTATGAATTACGGGTCTTTACTTCATTTTTTTGTGTCTTCAAGCTCTTCGGCGGCCTGGCGAATTGCCTCGGCACGCGATGCTTCGGCAGCGGCCTTTTCCTCGCGGTCGAACCGTTCGTAGGCCTCTACGATGCGCTGAACAAGCGAATGGCGCACGATGTCCTTACGCCCGAACTCTATCCGGCCTACGCCGGGCACGCCGTCGAGAATCCTGAGAGCCTGCGTGAGGCCGCTCTGGGTGCTTCGGGGAAGGTCTATCTGGGTGACGTCGCCGGTCACTATCATCTTGGCGTTCATGCCCAGACGGGTGAGGAACATCTTTATCTGGTGTATGGTGGTGTTCTGGGCCTCGTCGAGCACTATTATGGCGTCGTTGAGGGTGCGTCCGCGCATGAATGCGAGGGGCGCTATCTGTATCACCTTCGTTTCCATGTATTCCTTCAGCTTGATTGCCGGAATCATGTCTTCGAGGGCGTCGTAGAGCGGCTGCAGATAGGGATCTATCTTATCTTTCATGTCGCCGGGGAGGAATCCGAGTTTTTCGCCGGCCTCCACTGCCGGGCGCGACAGGATAATCTTGCGGGCTTCGCGGTTTTTGAGAGCTCGAACGGCAAGGGCGATGGCTATATATGTTTTGCCCGTACCGGCCGGGCCGAGGGCAAATGTGAGGTCGTTGGCAGCAAAGGTATCTACGAGCGTCTGCTGGTTTGGCGTGCGGGCGCTGATGGGTTTTCCGTTGACGCCGTAGATAATCACGCCGTCGCGTCGCTGCTCTTTCGGTGCTTCGCCTTTGACGATGTCGAGTATCACCTCTTCTGTGAGGCTGTTATACTGCTCGGCATAGTTGGAGAGTTCTTTTATTTTGGCTTCGAATTCGGCGGTGTCGTGCTCTTCGCCTATGACACGTATCACCGAGCCGCGTGCCGAAATACGCAGCTTGGGATATAGGTTCTTTATGAGTTGCATGTTGGCGTTGTTGACGCCATAGAAGCAGATGGGGTCGACGTTATCGACAATGACAATGCGTTCTATCATAATTGAAACGGGCCGAAAGCAAACCGGTATGCAAAAATACAAAAAAAGCGGCGTTTACCACCGGTTATCGTTAAACAAAATTTCAAATAACTTGCTGCGCTCACACTTTGGCGCTTAGTTGCCGGCGGGTCGGAGTGTGGCAATCCATTTTAAGGCGTCGTTGCGGTCGATGTCGCCGATTATCAGCACTACGGGCATTTTGTCCTCGGCCTGGTACACGCCGAATATGCGGTTCCGGTTTCCGTCGAAGGCGGCGTAGATGTCGCGGTCGGCAATTTTTACCACAGAGCCTGCCGAAGTACCGGCGAGCACGGCGGCAAGGGAGATTGCGCTGACGCCGTTAGCGGCGCTCTGGGTGCCGAGGGCGAATATGAGGCTGTTGTCGCGGTTGCGGTAGACGTCCATGTCCATTTTGGCCGACAGGGCGCTGTCGTATATCATGCCGCCGGGAGCTTCTATGCGCGCGCTGTTGCCCCGGAGCACGTTGGCGGCAGAAGCTGCCGCGCAGCCGAGCACGATGACGAATGCCAGCAGAAGATTCCTTAAAAGTTGTGAATGTGCGCGTGTCAATGTTGTATAATGTTAACGAATTGGGGTGATGCTTGGTTCATTGGGCCGTGATGCCGCCGTCGATGGGCATTAGGGCTCCGGTGATGAATGGCGACTTACCGGAGGCAAGGAAGTAGACAAGTTCGGCCACTTCTTCGGGGTAGCCGACACGGCCTGCCGGGAAGAGTGCGCCCTCTTCTGCAAAATATTCTTCGACGGGCTTGCCTGTACGGGCCGAAAGACGTTCGAAAAGATTTTCTACCAGAGGAGTGCGTATGGTGCCCGGGCATACGGCGTTGACCTGCACGCCCTTGTCGGCAAGGTCGAGCGCGAGGCTCTTTGTCATCTGGCCGATGGCGCCCTTGGTGAGCCCGTAGGCAAAACTGGCGGTCTTGCCTATAAAAGACTGGTCGGAGGCCATCAGCACTACCGAGCCGCCACCTGAGGCTATTATTTCGGGCACGGTGGCGCGCAGAGTGTTGATGGTGCCGTAGAGATTGGTCTGGATTACAAGGTCGAGCTCCTCGTCGCTTATATCAAGCAAGGTGTTTTTGCGGTGTATGCCGGCGTTGGCGAACACGCTGTCGAGCCCTCCGAAGCGCTTTTTTGCTTCGCTTACAGCAGCCTCGATATCGCCCCGTTTCTTCGTGTCGCCTTTCACAAAGACACTTCCGCATACCTCTGCCTCAAGCGCCCGGCCTCCGGTCTCGTCCAGGTCCATAAATACTACATTCCAGCCCTCGGCGGCAAATTTGCGCACCGAGGCGGCTCCGATTCCGGCAGCACCGCCGGTGATGAATACTGTTCTGATTTTTCCCTCTCTCATATCTCTGCAAAATTACACTTTTCATTTCTATTAAACATCCTCTGAAGTGAACGGCGTTGGGCTTTTTTTGTTAATTTTGTATTATTAAACACTCCCAACAGACTTACCGTTATGAGAAAGAAAGATATTCCGGTGCTGCTTCTTACGGGTTATCTCGGAAGCGGCAAAACGACTCTGCTCAACCATATACTCGGAAATGAGAAAGGAATCAAATTCGCCGTTATCGTCAACGATATAGGCGAGGTAAATATCGACGCATCGCTTATCCAGAAGGGCGGTGTGGTCGGCGGAAAAGACGACGGCGACCTTGTGGCTCTCCAGAACGGCTGTATATGCTGCACGCTGAAAATGGACCTTGTGCAGCAGCTTGCCGATATTGCCGAAACGGGTAAATTCGACTATATAGTGGTGGAAGCCAGCGGTATCTGCGAGCCCGAGCCTATTGCCCGCACTATCTGCTCTATCCCCAATATGGGCGAAGAATATACCCGTGGCGGCGTGCCCCGCATCGACTGTATCGCTACTGTAGTCGACGCCTTGCGTATGAAGACCGAATTTGAATGCGGCGACTCGCTCAAACGCAAGAATCTCGACGAGGATGATATCGAAAATCTTGTGATTCAGCAGATAGAGTTCTGCAATCTGATATTGCTCAATAAAATTTCGGAAGTCACACGCGAGGAAGCCGACCGGGTACGCGCAATTATACGCGCTATCCAGCCAAAGGCCCGCATCATAGAGTGCGACTACGCCGATGTACCTATCTATGAGCTTATCCACACCAATCTCTTCGACTTCGAGCGCACCGTCACCTCAGCCACTTGGGTGCGTGAGCTCGAAGGAATCCATGATGAAGACGATGATGAGCACGAGCATCACCATCATCACCACGACCACGACGAACATGAGCACGACGAACACGACCACGACGGACACCACCATCATCACCATCATCATGACCACGAAGAAGGCGAGGCTGAGGAGTATGGTATCGGAACGTTTGTGTACTATCGCCGCAAACCGTTTGACATCAATAAATTCGACTATTTCATTCACTCGCTGTGGCCGAAGTCGGTTATCCGTACAAAAGGCGTGATATATTTCAAGCACAATACCGATATGTCGTATCTCTTTGAGCAGGCCGGCGTGCAAAAGACCCTTACTGAGGCCGGCATGTGGTTTGCAACAGCGCCCAAGGAAGAACTCGAGGCCATGGCCGAGCAGGACCCGTCGATTCTCGCCGACTGGGACCCCGTCTATGGCGACCGCATGATAAAGCTCGTCTTCATAGGCCGCAAAATGGACCGTGCGGCCATCGAGGCGGCTCTTGATGCCGCTCTGGGCTGATACTCCCGGACCGAACGTACCGACCGTTACAGCAGTATTGCCGTAACGGTTTTTTTATGGTGCAGCGACTGCTATGCGCTGCGAGGCGGTCTGGTAAGTCTGGCCGTCGGTGGTGATTGTGGCGCGGTAGATATAGATGCCTCGGCTGACGCGGCGTCCTGATTCGTCGCACAGATTCCATGTCACCGGTATGGTGAGGAACATGTCGCTGCGGCCTGTTACAGAGCTGCTCCATAGTTTGCGGCCAAGAAGATTATATACGCTCACTTCTACGCTTGCCATTACTTCGGGCTGGTCGTGACGCAGATAGAAATTGGCTTTGTCGAAGGCCGGATTGGCGTCGGAATATACTTCGTAGATTTTCGGCGCAACCGACTCTCCTACAAAAAATTCTATTTCAGAAGTAGTCGAGTTGCCGGCCGTATCCCATACGCGCAGTTTGAGAGTGTGGGCGCCTGTATCGAGCCCTTCGAAAGGATAGTTTATGACTCCCGACGGAGAGCCGTCTGAAGACGGAGTATAGTAGTAAGACAGATCGGAATATGTTTTGTTGCTGTCGATGATGGCGGTCATCTGGCGGCCGACCCCGGCGGTAGACACATTTATGCCCGTATCGTCGCTTACGGTGGCTATCAGCATGGGAGAGTCGTTGACGGTGTCGCCGTTGCGAAATGTGCTGTGGTTTAACACCATCGAGTCTATTTTAGGAGCTGTCTGGTCGGGTGCGGCGGTTTCGTCGAAACCGTAGACATAGAAGTCGCGGTTCAGGCCTATGGCCTCGTCGTTGCTGTCGGTGGCATATGCGAAGAGCGACATCGTGGCCGGTCTGAAATTCTGAGACAGTTCACCCGGCATGGCGACTTCTATAGAGAAGCGTCCTCCGGAAACCTTCGTGGAGCCGCAGTACACACGTTCGCCATAGTCCTCGAATGTCTCCTCCTTGCCGTTTTCGCCGCGGCCTATTGTCGTGAACGAGCGTTCGGCATCGAATATCTCTATGAGCATTATGCCGTTGAATCCTGAGAGGACATTCCCCTGCGGGTCTGTGATGCTGCCTTCGATTGTGGCTTTTTCGAAGGCGGAGAGTATAATCTGGTCCGGCCCCAGAGGCGAAAGGCCCTTTATGTTGTCGATGCGGACTATATTGGAGGGTGTGGCAAGTTTCAGCGCCGGGTCGCCGATGAATACGTATCGCAGGCGGTTGTCGTCGGCGCGCGGAGTCGGCTCTTTTTCCTCATCGTTGCGTATGTCGTTTTTGGCGCGCATGTATATGTCGCCCGGCGCGAGTAGCTGTCCTTTTTCATCACGCACGGTCAATGCGCGTCCTACGGCGTTTGAGAAATATTTGCTCAGTGCGATATACACAGGCCTGATGGCACTGATGACACCTATCGCACCTCCGTAGCGCTCTTTGAAAAGCAATTCGGCACCGCTGACCGCACTTGCGTCGAATCTTAGGAAGTCGCATGTGGCGGCATAGATAAACGGCCAGTGGCGCAGATACATATTGTTGATGTCGGTATATGTGAGCAGGCCCTCTCCGGTCCAGCTTGTCTCGTTGGCGTGTCCGATATAGTTCCACCATACAACGCCTTCGTCGAGGTGGCGGTACATGTTCTCGCGTGCGGCCAAGGCCACGTTGCCCTGTAGTTCGTAGTTGTCTACATATACCTTGCGCACAAGATGCTGCTGTCTGTCGGCGTGCTCGAATTCTGAAATCATCTTTTCGGACTGGCGCAGATGTTCGCCGGCATCGCCGTCGTCGGCTATGAAGAGGAAACGTTGTTTCCATGCTGTCTTGCGCGAGCCTGCGGCATATTGCAGCATTTTGTCGACTATCGACGAAGCTTCCGACGCAGACGTGACAGGAATGCGACCCAGAGCCACCGATAGTTTGTCGCGGCGCATGTCGGCGCCGCTTCCGTCGCCGAGCATGGCAACGAAGTCGTCGGAACAGAAGCCCGCGTTGTCCGACATCGAGGCCGAAATCGCCGACGGCATCCATGCCGGCAGAGTGGGGTAGGACGGAGCCTCGGCTGATATGCCTCTGTTGTCGAGGGTGGTGCGGGCCATGAGGATTACATAGCGGAGAGCCGGACCGTTTCCTGCAAGCCCGCGGTCGTAGAGCATCTTGAGGTATTTTCGCAAGCCTGAGATATCAGCGGCGCCGGAAGAGAATTCGTTGTATATTTTCAGGGGGTCTACAATCTTGACTGATAGCGGCTCAGCCCCGGTTCTGTGAAAATCGGCCAGGCGCGAGGCTTCCGAGCTGTATTCCTGCGGACATATTATAATCATTTCGGCGCCCTCTTCTGAGTGAAGATTCTGCGAGGCTACAGCTCCTACTGTTGCGGGGGCGGGAAGAGAGGCGTCGGCCAACCATGCCACATAACTGCGGTCGCGGTTGCCGTCGACACTCCAGTGCGCCTCTCCGTCTGATATGGCATAATTGATTTTCGAAGCAGCTGTCGGGCTTGAGATATCCCAGATGCGCAGATTCTCGCGGGCTCCGGAAAGGGCCAGAGACGATTCCGCGCTGTAGAATGCAAGGTAGCCTGTAGCCGGGAGGCGCAGTTGTCTGTCGTAGCATACAGATATATAGTTGAGTGCCGCCAAGTTGACAGTGCCCCCTGCGGCCAGACTGATGCCGACGGCGTGGCGGCCGGGTGTGCACGTGAATGTATGGCGCGCGGTGGTCGCTACGCCGTGGACATAGCCGTCAGACGGTTTTGCAGTTATCGAACTTGTACCGATTCGGGTGTCGTCTATGCTGACAGTAAGGCTGCCCACAGAGCCGAGACTGGCGATGAACGAGCATTCGAGCCGCGCTGTAGAGCCTTCGACAGCGTCGGTAAAGTCCATGTTGAAGGTGCGTGTGCGGGTATATCGGAAGTCTTCGCCCACCATAAGAGGACCGGCGTCGGTGGCAAGTGTGAGTTCCCTCTCATAATGGAGAAGAGCCTGCGCGCTCCTCGATGGAGCGCCGTCGGTGCTTGCTGTGCCGGTAGACGGAAGCGTGCCGTCGTTTTCGCTGTCGCTAAGTTCGCCGACGAAATAATAGCCGTATGACGAGTAAGGATTCTGCTCGTAGTGGCGGTAATTCTGTTCCGTTTTCCATGAGCCGCCCCCGACGCCGTAGAAAACGAGTCCTCGGTCGGTCATTTCGCATGGTGCAACAGGCAAATCATCGGTATATTCAGTTTCTGAGAGGATATCGGAGATACGTGCGCCCCCATATCCGAATACACGTACTTTGGAAAGGTCAGTGAAGCCCCAGGAGCGAAGAGTCGCAGTCGGTATGCGGTAAAGACCGTCGTTGTCTACGCGTATCTTTATCCATCGGCCTTGAGCCAGCACCGAGTTGTCTGCGTAGTGGCTCAATGGAAGAGCCGCAGCTTCGGGTGCTCTCATAAGGCTTATCGCCGCAAGCAAGAAAAAGAAGAGAGTATATATATGTCGATTGGTCATTTTTGCACTTTTTTACCACATAAACAACGGAATCTGAGCCGATTTATTGCCCCATGCGGCATGAATCGAGCCATGCGGCCCATTCGGCCCGGCTGCCGTTGAATGTATTGAGGTCTACATGCCCTCGCACGCCCGGCACGCGGCCGATGTGGCTGTGCTGCCATAGCCGCCATGCCTCATGTCCGAGCGGAGGGTTGGTGAAAGAGCATATCCATACATCGGGGCTGTCTTGCGCGGCAAATCCGTTGCGCACGAAGCGTGCATGGCCCTGTTTGTTTGTATATATGATTACCCTGTGGCCGCGGGCCCGCAGCAGGGCTACGAGTATGCCGAGGCGTTCGCGGACTATGGCAGTCGTTTCGCCAGGAGCGTTTCTCCATTCCTCGACGTCGATAGCCAGAGGCAGGTCCGGTTTGAGGCTGTCTATGGCTTTGAGGAAATTTACGCTCTGGAGAGCGCCGTCGCAGTCGAAACGGAAGAAATGGTATACACCTACGGCGAGGCCTGCTCTGCGGGCTGCTCCATAGTTGCGCAGGAATGCCTTGTCGCGGAACGATGTGCCTTCGCTTGCTTTCAGATATACGAAATCGATGCCGGAGGCGGCAAGCGAGTCGAAGCATACAGCCCCGTTGTGTGCCGAAAGGTCTACTCCCGTCACAGGATAGCGCTCACGGTCGATGTCGGCATGAGGCTCTCTGGCGCGCAGAGCGCGCCACGAAGCCATACACGCAACCAGCAGTCCGGTGGCGGCAATTATGGCTATCGCTGTTTTTCGGGCAATTTTATCGGTCATAGTGCAAAAATAGCGAAAAATTTAGAGAGAAATGCCATTTAAACATTTCATAATAAATTCAAACCGACTCTATGGCTCTGTCAAAAAAAATGCAACGACCCTCACGGGCAATTGCATCCTAACCTATGATTCACTTATTGTGGCATGTAATTGGTCGGAACGACCAATTTTTCCATTATAAATTTTGCAAAGGCAAAGATAAGGATATTTTTGAAATTTGTATTTTCGCCTCTGCTGTTTAAGTTATTTTAACAAAATCATTCAGGAGCTCCCAGCGCCAGTGCGCCTATTGAGGCGGGTCTGGCTCCGGCCCTCCCTATGGCAAGCACACACTCCGAGAGGGTGGCGCCGGTAGTGACGATGTCGTCGACCAGGCATATATCAAGATCGTGAAGTTCGGCAGGGAGGCGGCATGCCACCGTTCCCTGTACGTTTGTGAGACGCTTCTGGCGCGAACGGTGTGTCTGTGAGGCATGTGGCGATACGGCAACGAGGTTGTCTCCTATGGGAATACCTGTGATATCAGATATTCCTGCGGCAATTTCATGGCTCTGGTTATAGCCGCGGCGAATCTGCTTGAACCAGTGCATCGGCACCGGCATGAGAACGTCTACCTTCTCTATCGCCGCCGGGTAGTCGGCTATCAGCTCTCGGGCGAAAGCCCGACCGAGCATGCGGGCCTGGCGGGGGCGGTTGCCATATTTGGCGCTTCTCACAAGCTCTGCAAAGGGGCTGTCGCGCTTATAGCGAAACCATACAGCTGAGAAACCGGGAGGGGCCGGACCGTTTGACAGCGCTTCGCCGATGCCTGTGTCGGCCGTGTGTCCGCTGAGTCGCGGCAATGTTATAAGACATTCTGTGCACATCGCTTCTTCGCCATGAAGCATTGCACGTCTGCATGCCGGGCAGAGCCGCGGCAGGCAGACGTGCAATAATTCGTCGGTGATATGCCGGATTGAAATCAATATTGTTCGGAGGCGTTCGGGAAGTCGGAAGTCTTCACGTCGTCTATGTATCTTCCGACAGCCTGATTGATAATGGTGGAGAGGTCGGCGTATCGGCGCAGGAATTTAGGCGAAAAACCCTGGTTGATGCCAAGCATATCGTGCATTACAAGCACTTGGCCGTCGACACCACCGCCGGCGCCGATGCCGATTACGGGAATGGTGAGCTCGGAAGCCACGCGTTCGGCAAGTTTTGCCGGAATCTTCTCAAGCACCAGCGCAAAGCAGCCGATTTCTTCGAGAAGATGAGCGTCGGCAATGAGTTTTTCGGCTTCACGCTCTTCTTTGGCGCGCACTGCATATGTGCCGAATTTGTTGATGGACTGAGGGGTCAGACCAAGATGACCCATCACAGGAATACCTGCGCACAGAATGCGTTCGATAGACTCGCGGATTTCAGAACCGCCTTCCATCTTCACGGCTTCTGCGTGGCTCTCCTTCATGATGCGGATTGCAGAGGCGAGTGCTTCTTTCGAATTGCCCTGATATGTGCCGAAGGGCATGTCGCATACAACAAGGGCGCGTTTTGTGCCTTTAATCACGCTTTTGGCGTGGTATATCATCTGGTCGAGAGTTATCGGGAGAGTGGTGATGTTGCCGGCCATGACGTTCGAGGCGGAGTCGCCTACCAGAATAACGTCCATGCCGGCTTCATCGATGAGTTTGGCCATCGAGTAGTCGTAAGCCGTAAGCATGGCGATTTTTTCGCCGCGCTGCTTCATCTCGATAAGACGCGAGGTCGTCACCTTGCGCTTATCGTCTACAGTGTTGGTTGACATTTTATTAATTGATAATTAATTAAGAAGGCCTTATGATAAGCCCAAAGAACTAAGTATTTCGATAGCTTCAGCGCCGGAAAGATTGCGTCGGCGGCCGATGTGGCCGGCGAAATTGTGAGCAACTTCCTGGACGCCCGGATGACGGAATACCCGCTGCACATAGCTGAGGCAGCCGTCGAAAAGGCGGTCGGACTCGTCGTTGTCGAGGCCGCAGTGGTCGAGGCCTTCGGCGCGGACGGCATCGCGGACAGGCTGTATGTCGTCGTCGCCCACACCACGGTGTCCGAGCACGTAGCGGCGGCATATGATATTGCCCAGAGTCATCGATGTTGTCATGCGGAGGTCGGCGAGAGTCTGTTCCCATACTATGCGTGCCGACATTCGCGGGTTGCCCTTGAAGCCGTAGTCGTGGCTCATGACAATGCTTTCGCCCGCAGGTGCGTCAAGACTTATTTCGCAAAGATATTTTTCGCCGTCGAGGGCCACCAGAGTTATAGCCATGCCGGCAAGTCCGTATATTTTGTCACGCTCGTCTGAGTAGCGCAATGTAGAGTGATTCATATGATATGCTGTTTCCTTGACAGGAAAAACGGTGTTTTGGTTTTAGAGGTTTAGTTCACAACCATTATTTTGGCAACGGCGCCTGAAGAACCGCCGTCGTTGTTCTCGGAAGCAAAGACGAAGTAGACGCCTGTGCGTACACGCTCGCCGGCACTGTTGCAGCCATCCCAGCTGATCATGCCGCCTTCCGAGCGGCCCTGGAAGAAGACATTTCCGGCAATGTCGGCTATTTTGACAAGCGAATTGTCTTTGAGGCCGGCTATGGTAATCCAGCCGGTGTAGTCCGGTCGCACAGGGTTTGGGTATGCGTATACATCGGAGTAGTCTTCGGCGGCGGGCGACGAGTCGCTGTCGAAAGAGTAGAGGCCGTCGGCTGTTCCGAAAAATACTTTGTTACTGAGCGGATGGCATGCGGCGAAGTAGACCGTATTCGAGTTCAACGGTGAGTTCGACGATGTGAAATGGCGTAGAATCTCGGTGCCGTCCTCGCTTACAAGATATACTCCGTCGTTGTTGGTTGTAATCCATTTTCGGTTCGACGGGTCTACTGCGATAGATAATACTTTGACGCCGTCGAGGAGGTAGTCGCCGAACTGTGTGCCGTCGTTTCGCGGTACTATCGGACGGCGGAAAGCAAGCTCCGATGTCATTGCAGTCGCCGGGCGCGTCAGGACGAGGGGGCCTATGTCCGAGCAGAACCATACTTGGCCGTTATGGTCTTCGACAGGGAAAGGCAGGCGCTTCACATCGAGCGAATGGCCTTCTGTGTCGTAGAACATATTGTGTACCATATAGGTGTCGTCGCTGAAATCGGAAGGAGTACCTTTTGTGTCGATTACGGCGATAGAATTAGTCCAGGCGCCGACAGTTACGAAAATATAGTTGGAGCGTTTGCAGAAAAGAGGCGACAGCTCTCGTGTGCCGGAGAAATCCGGTATGTCGACAGGAATGAAGTCCGATTTGCTGATTTTGGCTATATCGCCGCGGCGTTTGTCGGCCGGAAGAACCAGGAAAGTGGCATCGTAAGCCTGCTTGTGGCCGATGCCGAGCCAGAGGTTGCCGGCAGGGTCTATCGATACACTGTAGCCTCGAGGCCTGTTGGTGCCATTATAGCAGTTTGTGTTGTTGAAACTGCCGAGCACCTCATTGCCTTGAAATGCAAAGAATGGTGCGTAGTTGAATGCCTGATACCAGGTTTCAGGCTTGTCCGGGTCTTCGACTACACGGCTTGGACCGCCGACAATGCCCGGCCAGCCGGTTCTTTTCTGCACATCGGACATGGACGGCAATAGTGCCGATGGGTCGAATCGCGGCACGGTCACATCTTTGATTTGCCCGGTAGCAGGATAAAATATATTTACCGACTGTATGCCGTCGGAATTATCGGTATCCACATCGTCGAAGAACTGCGACGGTGTGCGGCGGACAATGTAGAGGCGCTCGCCGTCGTTGCTCCATGTAGCGCCCCAGGCCTCGTGGACGGTGAGGGCTTCGGGGCGGAATGGCTGCATCAGTACCGTCGGGGTAGTGCCTGAAATGTCATATTGCGCTACACCGTCGATATCTGCGGCCCATACCGACGACAGGCCTCTGGCCGAGAATTTCTTAGTGTTTTTCAAGGCCTCAGGTATATCGATAGTTTCGCGAATGCCGGCATCGCTTATTATATAGGCTTTGTCGGCATTATAAGCGAAGACAGAGCCGTCTTCCAGCCGCTGTATTATATCATCTGATATTTTGATGTTATAAGTATTGCGGGTAAATGTATTTTCGCCGAAGTCGAACACCACCTTGTGGAGCCCGTTGGGGTGATTGTATATGATAGTGTTGTCAGACAGAGGCTGCATGGCCGAACTCCACAGTCCGACAATCTTTGTGAAACTGTCGAATGAGTGATGGCGCATGTTTTTGGGCGAAGAATAGGCATAATCGCCCGTTATCAGCAGCAGATAGTCGCCCATTGGCAGGAGGTGGTCGGCGCTGATGTTGTAGATTCCGGAATCTACTATTTCCTGTTTTTTCTCGTCGTAGACAGCGAGTCCGAACTCGGTGGCGATGTATATGCGTCCGTCGGCGAAATAAACGTCGTTTATGCCATGTCCGCTGGAAATGACTGCATCTTTGATTTCGGGGAGATTGGCTACTCGGCCGTCGTCAAAAAGCATATCGATGTTTCCGTTGTCATAGCATACAAGAAGATATTTGCTGTCCTTGTTATAGAAAATATCTTTTATTCCGATGTCAGACAGCTTGTTTGATGTAGAGTAGATATATACTTCGTCTGTTTCGGCGTCGCGAGAATATAGTTTGCCGTTGCTCACGGCATACATGCGTCCGTTGCCTTCGGTCACTTTGGTGACGTCATAGCCGATGGTAGGATATACCGACCATCGCCCCGACATGTCGGTTGCAGCCGAAAGAGACAGGGGCAACAGTATGGCCGCTATTGCCGCGACGAAAAGGAGAAATACTTTTTTAGTCATAATCTGTTAGAGCTGTTGGGAGAGAGTAGAGAGGTATGCGACGAGTTGCCGGACTGCGCGTCCGCGGTGGCTCACAGCATTTTTCTCCTCGGGAGTGGCCTGCGCGAATGTTTTGCTCCACCCTTCGGGTCTGAAGAGGGGATCATATCCGAATCCGCCTTCTCCATAAGGCTCTGTAGTGATTTCGCCTTCGACGCTTCCGTTGAAGAAACGAGGCTCGGAGCCGTCTGTGAGCAGTGCGATTGCTGTGCGGAAACGGGCATGGCGGTCGGATTTTCCCTCGAGTTCGCGAAGCAGACGCGCGTTGTTGGCGGCACTGTCGTGGCCTTCACCGGCATAGCGTGCGCTGTAGATTCCGGGAGCGCCGCCGAGAGCATCGA
The DNA here is from genome assembly GCA_910578035.1 of uncultured Muribaculaceae bacterium. GTDB lineage: Bacteria > Bacteroidota > Bacteroidia > Bacteroidales > Muribaculaceae > CAG-873. The sequence continues at coordinate 27,813 of CAJTOB010000007.1, read as the reverse complement.
CTTCGAGTCCCGAATCGTCGGCAATGCAGTCGTAGCCGTAGTGTTCTTTTACAAAAGATGCTTTCAGGAGAGCGTTTCCTTCAAAAGAATCGGCTGTTTCCGGAATGTCGTCGTGACAGCCTATATCTGCAAGGCCGAGCACCTCGAAACCCTCGCCGAGGATTTCGCGGAGCTCGCGCAGTTTATGGGTATTGTTGCTTGCAAAAACTATTTGTCGCATAGTAGAATAACGAATCGCTTCGTCGCTTTATTGCCTACGATACAACGATGTTCACAATCTTTCCGGGCACTACAATAATTTTCCGCACGGTCTTGCCTTCGAGCCATTTTGCGGCGCCTTCGGCCTCGAGCGCGGTTTTTTCGATTTCTTCGCGTGCCATGTCTACAGGCACGGTGATGTTGAAGCGTGCCTTGCCGTTGAAAGACACGGCCATTGTCACAGAGTCTTCCTTGAGGTGTGCCTCATCGTATGCAGGCCAGTTTGCATCGCAGATGCTGCTGTCGTGTCCGAGCGCTCCCTGCCAGAGGGCCTCGGCGGTGAAGGGCGCAAAAGGCGCAAGGACTATTGCGAGAGGTTCGAGTATCTCGCGCGAACGGCATTTCTGCTGGGCAAGTTCGTTGATACAGATCATGAATGCGGCCACCGAGGTGTTGAAAGAGAAGGCCTCGATGTCGGAGCTTACTTTCTTGATGAGTTTGTGGAGGCTCTTGAGGTTTTCGCGTGTGGGAACTGAAGAATCCACCAGGCAATCATCGCCTTTCCAGTAAAGACCCCAGAATTTCTTGATGAAGCGGAATACACCGTCGATGCCGTTGGTATCCCAGGGCTTGCTTGCTTCCAGCGGGCCGAGGAACATTTCATAGAGGCGGAGTGTGTCGGCGCCGTAGCGCTCTACCATATCATCGGGGTTGACAACGTTGTGCATCGATTTCGACATCTTCTCTACGGCATGGCCGCACACGTAGCGTCCGTCTTCGAGCACGAATTCGGCGTCGGCAAATTCGGGGCGCCATGCGCGGAAAGCCTCTGTGTCAAGCACGTCGTTGCTTACCATGTTGATGTCTACGCGGATAGGTGTGGTGTCATACTGGTCTTTGAGGCCGGCGCTGACGAAGGTATTGGTGTCCTTGATGCGGTAAACGAAGCTTGTGCGGCCCTGTATCATACCCTGGTTGATGAGTTTGTGGAAGGGTTCGTCGTCTACCACTTCGCCGTAGTCGAAGAGGAATTTATTCCAGAAACGGCTGTAGATGAGGTGGCCGGTGGCATGCTCGCTACCTCCGATATAGAGGTCTACAGAGCGCCAGTATTCGTCGGCTTCGCGGCTTACGAGGGCCTTGTCGTTGTGCGGGTCCATGTAGCGTAGATAGTATGCCGAAGAGCCTGCAAAACCGGGCATTGTGTTGAGCTCAAGCGGATAGCCCTCGGGGGTGTGCCAGCCCTTGGCGCGGCCCAGAGGCGGCTCGCCTGTCTCTGTCGGCAGATATTTGTCTACTTCGGGAAGCTCGAGGGGAAGCTGGTCGAATGCGGTGGGAATGCCGTCGACATAGCAGATAGGAATAGGTTCGCCCCAATAGCGCTGGCGGCTGAAGATGGCGTCGCGCAGGCGGTAGTTTGTCTTGACACGTCCGATTCCCTTTTCCTCAATGAAGCGTTTGGTGGCTGCAATAGCCTCTTTCACGCTGAGACCGTTCAGTTTGAGCTCGGGGCCATCGCTGTTTATCATAGTGCCTTCTTTGGCATCAAAGCTCTCTTCGCTCACGTCGGCGCCCTCGATAAGAGGAATGATGGGGAGGTCGAAATGCCGGGCAAAGGCATAGTCGCGGCTGTCGTGGGCGGCCACGGCCATGATGGCGCCTGTGCCGTAGCCGGCGAGCACATAGTCGCTGATGTAAACGGGTATTTTTTTGCCCGACAGCGGATTGATGGCGTAGCTGCCGCTGAAGACGCCGGTCACTTTCTTGTCTATCATGCGCTCGCGTTCGGTGCGGTGCTTGATGGTTTCGAGGTATGCGTCTACGGCCGCTTTCTGTTCGGTGGTGGTAAGTTCTTTCACATACTTGCTTTCGGGGGCGAGTACCATGAAAGTCACGCCGAAGACGGTATCGGCGCGGGTGGTGAAGATTTCGAGGTCTATGTCGTCGCGACCGTCGATTCTGAAGTGCATTTCAGCACCTTCAGAGCGACCGATCCAGTTGCGCTGTGTCTCTTTGATAGATTCAGACCAGTCGATGCGGTCGAGGCCCTGAAGGAGGCGTTCGGCGTACGCCGACACTCGCAGGCACCACTGCCACATTTCCTTCTGTTCCACAGGATAGCCTCCACGGACTGATACACCTTCGCTCACTTCGTCGTTGGCGAGCACGGTGCCGAGTTTGGGGCACCAGTTCACCATGGTATTGGCCTGATAAGCGAGGCGATAGTTCATCAGAGTATCGCTCTTTTCTTTATCAGACATCGCTTTCCATTCGTCGGCTGTGAAATGCAGCTCCTTGTTGCAAGCGGCGTTAACGCTGTCTGCGCCTTCGCTCTCGAATTTTTCGATGAGCTTTTCAATCGGCATTGCGCGGTCGGCGGTCTTGTCGTAGTATGAGGCAAACATTTTGAGGAACGCCCACTGCGTCCAGCGGTAGAATTCGGGGTCGCAAGTGCGGATTTCGCGGTCCCAGTCGAAGCTGAATCCGATTTTGTCGAGCTGGCTGCGGTAGCGTGCGGTGTTGATGCGGGTTGTCACCTCGGGGTGCTGTCCGGTCTGGATAGCATATTGCTCGGCAGGCAGGCCATATGCGTCGTAGCCCATAGGGTGGAGCACGTTAAAGCCCTGCAGACGCTTGTGGCGTGCTACGATATCGCTGGCGATATATCCCAGCGGGTGTCCTACGTGCAGGCCGGCTCCCGATGGATAAGGGAACATGTCGAGCACATAGTATTTGGGCTTTGAACGGTCTATCTCTACATGATAGATATTGCGGTCTTTCCAGTACTGAGCCACGCGGCTCTCTATTTCTTTGTGATTGTATTCCATAATATGGCGGTAATGGCCGTAACAGCAGTTTTATTATTTCGAAAGTTCGAGCATGCGGTCTATCGGGCGCAGGGCCTTTAGCCGCAGGTCTTCGTCAATAGTTATTTCGGGGCTCTCGGCGCGCAGGCAGTCGCGGAGTTTCGAGAGTGTGTTGAGTTTCATATATGCGCATTCGTTACAGCCGCATGTGCTGTCTGATGGCGGAACGGCTATGAATGTCTTTTCGGGAGCGCTTTTGCGCATCTGGTGGAGGATTCCGCTTTCGGTCGCCACGATAAACTCGCGGGCGTCGCTTGCCAGGGCATAGGCGAGCAAGGCGGCAGTAGAGCCGAGCTTGTCGGCCATAAGGCGCACCGGGCGCGAGCATTCGGGGTGCACAAGCACAGGGGCGTCGGGGTGTGCCTTTTTCAACTCGGCTATGGCCTCGGCCGAGAAGCGCTCGTGTACATGGCAGGCTCCATCCCAGAGAACCATCTGGCGTCCGGTCTCGGAGTTGATATAGCCGCCGAGGTTGCGGTCGGGGCCGAAAATGATTTTTTCATCGGCCGGAAGCGAATCTATGATTTTGCGGGCGTTGCCGCTGGTGACGAGTATGTCGGTAAGAGCCTTGACGCCAATCGAGGTGTTGACATAGGACACAACGGTATGGCCGGGGTGTGCCTTTATGAACTCTTCGAATTCTGCAGCCGGACAACTGTCGGCCAGGGAGCAGCCGGCCTCGGCGTCGGGCACGAGCACTTTCTTGTCGGGGCACAGCACTTTGACGGTCTCGCCCATGAAGTGGACACCGCACATCACCACGATATCGGCATCGGCGCAGCATTCGGCCGCTTTCTGAGCCAGAGCAAGCGAATCGCCTACATAATCCGCCAAATCCTGAAGAGCGCCGTCTACATAATAATGCGCAAGGATAACGGCATTCTTATCCTTCTTGAGCTGCAATATTTCCTGGCGGAGTGCTTCGTCGGCACCCGCTCCTAAAACACATTGATTCATAGCAAATGGTTTATCAGCCGCAAAATTAATGAAAATCCCCGACTTAACCGAAATATACGGTTTCTTATTCCGATTTATGCGTGGAAATAGACCTCCTCGGAGTTTGCACCATGGCGCAATTGTGATTATTTGCGTATCTTTGTCTCTCATTGTGCCGAAACACTCGTTGAATATATGAAACACCCTCTAAAAAGATATCTGGCTGTTGCCACTGCTTTGATTAGTGCCTCCGCGATGTGGGCTATTACTCTTGAACCCGGAAAGTTCCGGATTGTAGTGCCCGCTGAGGCTCCTTCGCCCGTAAAACTTGCCGCAAAAAGTGTGGCACGCGATTTCGGAAAGGTGATGCACTGGATTCCCGATGTTGATAGTGCACCGTCGGCCGATATGGTGAATATAAGGGTTGCGATTCCGACCGATGGCTCGCCTGTACGTCGGCTCGACGGCTTCGAAAGCCATCGTGTGTATGTCGACGGAAATGATATTGTGCTCGCCGGTAAGGATATGCGCGGCGCCATATATGCGCTCTATACATTTTCGGAGAAAGTTCTCGATGTTCCTCCGCTATGGTATTTCAGCAGCTGGGTGCCCGAATACAGGAGCACGATAGAAATTCCCGACGCCTACGACTGCCTCGCAAAATCGCCTGAAGTGAGATTCCGCGCCTGGTTCCCCAACGATGAAGACCTTCTCAACCCCTGGCGCGAAAAAAGCCCTCAGAACGATGAAATGTGGCTCGAGGCTATGCTGAGACTTAAACTGAATACCGTCGAATTCGGTCCGACGGTTACTTATCCCGATTATAAGATGAGCCATAACGCCGACTTGCTGCGCAAATACGGACTTGTGCTTACCTCGCATCATATGGTGGGCCTCAACAACAGCTTCGCCAACTGGGAGAAGTACTGGGAGCAGGTGCGTGGTATCAAAGCGCCGGAGCTTAAACTTGCAAATCTCGACGCCATGAAGGAATTCTGGGCTTATAACATAGAGACCATCATGCGCAACGATCAGGAAAACCTTTGGCAGATAGCGTTCCGCGGGCGTACCGATGAGCCTTTCTGGAATATTTTCCCCGATTCGCCCAAAGATGAGAAAGAGCGCGCTGCTGTTATCAACAGAATGGTGCGTATCCAATACGATATGATACGCGAGGCCACCGGCGAGGACGACCCCTTTGTGAGAATGACTTTCTACGATGAACTGTCCGACCTTCTCGCAAAGGGCTATCTCGAGCCTCCGGCCGCAAGCAATATGCTGTGGACTTTTGTGGCCGGCAGACGCGACCACTACCCCTACGACGACCTCGTGAACTACGATTTCTCCAAGCCGATGCAGCTTGGCTACTATATGAATCTTCAGTTCACCTCCACCGGGGCACATCTGGCTCCCGCGGAAAGCCCGTGGAAGATGGAGCAGAATTATCGCTATGTGGCCTCGCGCGGTCCGCTGCGCTTCAGTGTGGTAAATGCCGGCAATATACGCGAGTTTGTCATGGAAATGTCGGCAAATGCCGCCATGATGTGGAATATGGAGGCATACGATACTGATTCGTTCCTTAAATCTTTCTGCGCCCAATACTACGGCGATGAATTTGCCGACGATATAGCCGGTTTATACCGCGATTATTATAATGCTTACTGGTTGCAGCGTCCGTCGGAATTTCCGGGCATGGACCGTCAGTTCATATTCCAGGACCTCAGGCATGCCCAGGTTCTGAATCAGGTGCTTCGCCGATTCGATGATTTCAGTTCTAATCCTTTGGTGGATATCGGTTTCGAACGTGTCAAAGGCCGCTCTTTCCGCCTCACTACCGACAATCAGGTCGATGAAATCATATCCGGCATGGAGCAAAGTTCTCCCCGCTTCAGAGCTGTTGCTGAGCGCTGTGATGAAATGAACCGTTGTCTGCCGGCTTCCAGACAGCGCTTCTTCTACGACAATCTGTCGTGCTACGCCCACTATATGGCCTCGTTGTCCGACGGTGTCGGACACTTCCTGAAGGCTTACAGAGGCGACGACGCACCGGCTGAGCATCTTGTTGCAGCCCGCCGCAGTCTCAAAGACGCCCGCAGCGCGTTGCTCAGCTCACAGCACGGTGTTTTCGACACGTGGTACGACACCGACCGTCTGTTCAATCTTAATGAGAAAATAGAGGCTATCGACCGTCTTATAGCCCGTTAGCAGAGCATGGCGGCGGCTCTGCGCAGGGCTGCCGCAAATGCATCGACTTCGGCCTCGGTGTTGTAGAGGGCGAACGATGCGCGGACGGTGCCTTCGATGCCGAAGCGCTCCATAAGAGGCTGGGCGCAGTGGTGGCCGGTGCGTACTTCGATACCCATCTGGTCGAGGAGCACGCCGGTGTCATAGTGGTGGGCGTCGCCAACAAGGAACGACAGGACGGCGGCTTTGCCGGGAGCCGTTCCGAATATGCGCAAGCCGGGAATGTCGGAAATTGCAGCCGTAGCCCGCTCGAGAAGCATGGCCTCGTGGGCGGCTATGCGTTCTAAGCCGACATTCTCCATATAGTCTATAGCCTTGGCCAGGGCTGCAGCACCGATGAAATCTGGTGTGCCGGCCTCGAATTTATATGGAAGGTCGGCCCATGTCGTGCCGGAGAAGCTGACATGCCCGATCATTTCGCCGCCACCCTGATAAGGAGGCATGGCTTCGAGGAGCTCGCGGCGTCCGTAGAGTATGCCGACACCGGTGGGGCCATACATCTTGTGCGATGAGAAGGCGTAGAAGTCGGCCCCGAGGGCTTTGACGTCGACTTTTTCGTGAGCCACCGCCTGAGCGCCGTCTATGCACACTATTGCGCCGTGCTCGTGGGCGTAAGCGGCCATTTCGACTACCGGATTGACGGTGCCGAGCACGTTCGATACGTGGCAGAACGATACGACGCGGGTGCGTTCGGTGAAGAGAGAGCGGTAAGCGTCGATATCGAGCACTCCGCGCTCGTCGCAAGGCACTACTTTAATCACTACACCCTTGCGGTCGGCAAGAAGCTGCCAGGGCACGATGTTGGAATGGTGCTCCATGACGGTGAGGATTATTTCGTCGCCTTCGTCAAGGAGCGAGCCGTAGGACGCAGCTACCAGGTTGAGACTCTCGGTGGTGCCACGGGTGAAGATTATCTCTTCAGTCGAGTCTGCGCCGATAAAAGCGCGTACACGCTCGCGCGAGGCCTCCATCGCTGCGGTCGCTTTCTGCGACAGGCAGTGCACACCCCTGTGCACGTTGGCTTTGGTGTGCGTGTACAGGCGGCTTATCTCGTCGACAACCTGCATAGGCGTCTGCGAGGTGGCGGTGTTGTCGAGATATACGAGCGGTTTGCTGTAGACAGTCTCGGAGAGTATCGGGAAGTCACTGCGCAGTGCTTCTACGTCGTAGATTTCTTTCATTCTTCGGTTGCTTGAGAGTGGCATGCGGTGGCGCATGTGCTGCAGTCGGCCGAAGCGCCCGAGAGGCGTTTTTCGACCAGTATGTGGAGGCGCTGGCGCAGAACCTCGAACGATATATTATCTATCACATCGACCATGAAAGCCTGTGTGAGCATTCGTTTGGCTTCGTCGCGGGGAATGCCTCGCGCCTGCATGTAGAAGAGGGCTCGCTCGTCGAGCTGGCCGGTTGTGGCTCCGTGGCTGCACTTCACTTCGTCGCAGTATATCTCGAGCTGTGGCGAGGCTTCCATGCGGGCCGAGGGCGATTCGAGGATATTGCGGTTGGTCTGTGCGGCGTCGGTGAAGCGGGCTGCTTCGTCAACCACTATCCGGCCTCCGAAAGCGCCGCGGCCATTATCGAACAGTGCGTTCTTGAATATCTGGCGGCTGGTGCAGTGCGAGCCGAGGTGGCGCAGGACTACGCTGTCCGAGCACACTTGTTCGCCCGATATGATAGCCAGGCCGCTGAGCGAGGTGTATGCGCCGTCGCCGGGCACGGTAATGTCGAACTCGTTGCGAGAGACCCCTCCGCTGAGAAAGTCGGTATTTACTGTCAGACGCGAGTCGTTGTGCTGCACGGCGCGGAAGCTGAACAGGCGGTGGGTTGCTGCCGAGGATTCCTCGATGTCGTAGAACTCTACTTCGGCGCCTGCGTCAACCCGTATATACACATCCTGCAGATTGAGGTGCTGCACTGCCGGCGTCTGGGTGTGGTCGCAGAGCAGTATTTTCACTTTCGAGCCTTCGCATGCGTGCACCAGGAGCCGGCGCGGCGTTAGCATAGGCACCGGCGAGTTGAAGATGTTGACAATCTGCACGGCTTTCTCGATCTCGGTGCGTGGTGCCACTCGGACATAGATGCCGTCGTGTACGATAGCGTCAGCGATAGCGCCGGCGATGTCGTCGGAGTCCTTGTGCTCGGCGAGCATTGCAGCCGCATCAGCCTCGAATTCGGCCGGAACCTGACGGAGGCTGCACACGGTTAGCCCCTCGGGCATGTTGCGCATCAGCACGTCGGTAGGGCGGAAGATGTCGTTGGCTACCACCGCGAGGAGGCTGTTGAGCTGCGGAACGCCGCAGCGGAACGAGGCGGCCACATCGGCTGTCATCGGCACCCGGGCGATGTTCACGCCATAGTCGGGCGCGAAAAGACGGTCGAGGCGGCACTCGGGAATCTCGCCCGCCGCCGGTTTGTATGCTTCGATGGCGTCGGCCAGGCGTGCTGTGCCTGCCTTGTTGACAGCCTCGAGCAGGGCGGGGCGCCCTTTGGCCATCACGGCGGCGTTGTCGCGCACAAGGTCGAGGTATTGGGCGAATGCGTTGTCAGATTTGCTCATTGTCAACCTCCTGTTTAATCCAGTCATAGCCCTTTTCCTCAAGTTCGAGTGCCAGTTCGGGGCCTCCGGTATGCACTATGCGGCCTTTGTAGAGTATATGTACGAAATCGGGCTTTATATAGTCGAGAAGACGCTGGTAGTGGGTGATTACTATTGTCGCGTTCTGGTCGGTCTTGAGTTTATTGACGCCGCCGGCCACGATGCGCAGAGCGTCGATGTCGAGGCCGCTGTCGGTCTCGTCGAGAATGGCTACACGAGGCTCAAGCATTGCCATCTGGAAGATTTCGTTGCGCTTCTTTTCGCCGCCCGAAAAGCCTTCGTTGACCGAGCGCGAGGCGAGTTTGTTGTCGAGCTCCACAACGGCGCGCTTCTGGCGCATGGTTTTGAGGAAGTCTGCGGCGCTCATGGGCTCGAGGCCGAGATATTTGCGCTTGGCGTTGATGGCGGCGCGCATGAAGTTTACCATCGTCACGCCCGGAATCTCGACAGGATACTGAAACGACAGGAAGAGTCCTTCGTGCGAGCGGTCTTCGGGGCTGAGCCCAAGCAAATCGACGCCTGCCAGTGTTGCCGAGCCCCCCAGAACTGTGAAGCGGGGATCGCCGGCGAGTACACCCGAGAGTGTGCTTTTGCCGGAGCCGTTGGGGCCCATTATGGCATGGACTTCACCGGGGCGCACGGTGAGATTGATACCGCGCAGTATTTCCTTGCCGTCGATGCCGGCACGCAGATTCTCAACTTTCAGTAAATCTTCCATAATTATGGTATGGTGTATTTTAATGGTTGAAAAAGTCGAAAAAGTTTAAAAAGTCGAGATAATGGTTTCTTTTCAACTGTTTTCGCTTTTTACACTTTATAAACTAAAATTAGCCGACGGAGCCTTCGAGGGTTATGGCGAGGAGTTTCTGAGCCTCGACGGCGAACTCCATCGGGAGTTTGTTCATCACTTCTTTGGCATAGCCGTTTACAATCAGGGCGATGGCCTCTTCTGTGGGAATGCCGCGCTGGTTGCAGTAGAATATCTGGTCTTCAGATATTTTCGATGTCGTTGCTTCGTGCTCCACTACGGCCGAACTGTTTGCCACGTCTATTACAGGGAAGGTGTGGGCGCCGCATGTGCCGCTGAGCAGCAGAGAGTCGCACTGGGTATAGTTGCGCACGCCTTCAGCCTTGGGTGCCACTTTCACCAGGCCGCGGTAGCTGTTCTGGCTATGTCCGGCCGATATGCCCTTGCTTACGATTGTCGAAGTGGTGTTCGAGCCGATATGAATCATCTTCGTGCCGGTGTCGGCCTGCTGGCGGTTGTTGGTCACGGCAACGGAGTAAAATTCGCCGACAGAGCCCTCGCCGGCAAGAATGCACGACGGATATTTCCATGTTATCGCAGAGCCGGTCTCTACCTGAGTCCACGACAGTTTGGAGTAATCACCCCGGCATAGGCCGCGCTTGGTCACGAAATTATAGACACCGCCGCGCCCTTCGGCATCGCCGGCATACCAGTTCTGTACGGTAGAATATTTGACCTCGGCACGTTCTTCGACGATGATTTCGACGATGGCGGCGTGGAGCTGGTTCTCGTCGCGCATCGGGGCAGTGCAGCCTTCAAGGTAGCTTACATATGCTTCGTCGTCGGCTACGATGAGTGTGCGCTCGAACTGGCCGGTGCCGGCCGAATTGATACGGAAATATGTAGACAGCTCCATCGGGCAGCGGACTCCCTTGGGTATGTAGACGAACGAGCCGTCGGAGAACACCGCCGAGTTGAGGGCTGCATAGAAATTGTCGCGGTAGCTCACGACCTTGCCGAGATACTTGCGCACAAGGTCGGGATATTCGCGCACCGCTTCGCTGAACGAACAGAACACGATGCCGAGCTCTGCGAGGCGTTCGCGGTGGGTTGTGCGCACCGATACGGAGTCGAGCACGGCGTCGACAGCCATGCCTGAGAGAGCCTTCTGTTCTTCCAGGGGTATGCCGAGGCGGTTGAATGTATCAAGCAGCTGCGGGTCTACCTCGTCGAGGCTCTTGGGTCCTTCTTTCTTTTTCGGGGCGGCGTAATAGCTTATTGCCTGGAAATCGATAGGCGGAATATCGAGGTGAGCCCATGTCGGCGGTTCGAGTGTCAGCCAGTAGCGGAAAGCCTCCAGGCGGAAGTCGAGCAGCCACTCGGGTTCGCCCTTCAGCTCGGAAATGCGTCGCACAACGTCCTCGTTCAGACCGGCCGGAATAATATCCGTGTCGATGTCGGACGTGAAGCCATATTTATATTCTCCCGATGTCGCACGCTCTATGATGCGGCTGTCGTCTTCGGGTTTATGTTGATTCTCGTTCATATCGAATGATAAACGGCCCGGAGGCCTCGTAGGTTTAGTGTGTGATATATCCTGCCAGTGCAGGCGCTATTTTTACCACAGTTGTCCGCCATGGTTTGGCCGGATTGCTGAATGCGGCTCTGTCGGAAGGGCATATGGCAAGATACACGTTCAGCACAATGCTCGTTATGATAAGCCATTCGGCTATGCGGAAAAGAGCGCCGGCAATGCGGTCGAATGGCCTCAGATGCATGGCCGACACCGCTGCGCCGAAAAGTCGGGCAAGCAGCCATACTCCGAAATATGTAGCGACAAAGACAAGAGCATAGCACAGAACGCGCAGTGTTGCCTCGTGTTCGGAGCCATGACTCACAAGAGCATCGGCAACCGTGCCTCCGAAAAATCTGCACACCAGAATCGCAGCCAGAAGGGCTGCAATCGCGCCAATCTGCGCCACAATGCCGCGCATGGCACCCGTCACAGCCGCAATCACAACTATTGCAAGTAATATAATGTCGGTTAAAGCCATATAATACAGTTTTTCAAATCGCAAAATTACAAAATTATATCAGTATTTCTGCGGCATTGTCGCCTTTTCAGGAAAAGAACATGCAGAACATAGTAAAAACAGGCGGTTGTTGTGAGCAGGGAGTCCGACTGATTGGAAAGACGTTTATAGTACGTCATGTCGCTTCGAAAATATTCGAAAAAGTATTTTAAATCAACCTGATTGAAAACTATGAAAGAGATGTCATTATTTGACTACTAATGTTTTAATGACTTGAATGACAAAGCTATTGTATATATAATCTTCTATCTTGCAGTATATATGGCTCTACATTTTTTTATCAGATTTTCAAGTCTCTGTGGACGATTGATTCCGGTTTGAGTTCCGGTGCGGTTATCAGGCAGTGGAGAATAGTAAACACCCCCACGGTTTTACTTTTTTTACCTCGTGAGGGTGCCATTTTCAATAAGATTAATCGGTCACGACGTGACCGAAAGTCGCTATTTGTCGTTTGTTAGAAGTGATGTCTCCCGTATATTTCCCTGCACCCCGGATAGAATAGTATTTTCCGGTTATGGTGCGTAGATTTGAAGCGGCGTCATAACCTTTGAACTCAAAATTACGATAACTTGCATTATTTTCATCTTTCTTTATTTTTCTGTCGATATATCCGGTTCCTATATAATAGGCATACTTTCCTGAGCCGGTTTTGTCAAGTTCCTCTTTCTCGCCTTTGAAAAAGAAGTAACCGGAAAGAAGTACTCTGTCGCCTTGACTTTCTCCTTTTTTCCAATACATTTTAAGTCGGTCCTCATGACCATCACTGAATTTGATATACAGGCCATTTTGAGAACCTTGATTGGCGCAGAATACTCTGCCGACGGTTGAATAAGACCATCTGGAAATGGTGTCCATTTCTTCAGCGCGGCTTAGGAATGAGTGAAGACTGTCTAATGGAAGTATGCGGTAAATATTCGATTCATCGGATTGAGACATTGCTGGAATTTCGAAACAGCCTAAACTACCCTTGGCAATTAGTATTGAAGTTTGTTCGTCGGGTGTCTCTTCGATAGCCAAGTTAAAGTTGCCCATAGAATCGGTGACAGCAACAATATCACCCATCATAACAATTGCGTTTTCCAATGGTATGTCTGCATTTTCGACGTCAAGCACGATTCGGCCGCTGTATAGGTGCAAATCGGGTAGATCTCTGCTTACCGGCAACTTTACGTACGGAGACTCCATGATTTTTTCGATAGGAAGTTCAATCGATATGTTTTCATATTTGCCGATGTCTGCGAAATCGCCGAAATCAAGTGTGAAATTTATGGAGACACAAGAGTCTGTGCTAATGGTTATTGGTTCTGAAATGTCGGATTTGTTTATAGACTTTACCAATAGCAAAGAGTCTCGACCGGACTCGTATTTGCCGCTTACACGTAGATCAGCTTTCCAGAAGTCCATGTCTTTTACAGTGGAATCTTCTTCAAGAGATAAGACAAGGTTTTGTTTCTGCTCTATGATTTTATAATTACTGTTATGTCTCAGCCACCATACCGATAGCATGATTACAGCCCCTATGATTGCGGCGGCTATGGATATTGTTTTAATTAGAAGAATGCGTCGGTCTTTTTTTGCTTTTTTTCGCACTTCATCCAAATGCCGCTTTTCTTCTCTTTCCTGCCGGTGCTTTTCAATTACTTGGCATAAGACATCGTGAATGAGTTCTATTCGGAGTCCGCCACTATATGAAAACTGTCGTAGGAGTTTCTTTTCGTAGATGAGGTCTTTGATTTGGACGGCTGAAAGCCCACTTTCTTTGAGGATTGTAGACCAGTCTCTATTGTCGCGTCTGCCATCGTCGTTCACAAGGGTATTTTCAAGCCATTGGACACTTTCGGCAGGAAGGTCTTTTATAGCTTCAGAATAAAAGTCTTCGATGATGTTATCTCCGTAGGTCTCAACAAGTTCTGCCGTAATTTTAGACTCGCCAAGTGCTGACATTTTATCGTATAAACGGCTGAGATATAGCGATAAAATCGCAGAGTCGACATGGATTTCGGGAATGCCATTAATTTCAAAATCCTTTTCTCCTGTAACTTTCTCGATGATGAGTTCTGCAACGGATTTATCTACCAGCCCGGGTCTTGGCTCCATGATAATTTCGGCAGCTTGCTCATCGTTTATGGGTTGGAGACAGTATCTGTTGTTTTTAAGGGATGGTATATCTGTTGTGTTCCTTTCGAGATAGGAAAGGAAATCTTCTCTCAGAGTGAAGACCAGATGATAGTCGGAATTTGTTTTATAAGAGTATGAAACAGAACTGAATGCTTCAAGACCAAGGTCGAGTATGCCACTGTCTCCTGTATTGTCTTCAATCTGTTTTTTGGGAATAGAAGCATTTTCAGACAAATCTTCGGGCATGACATTGTTAATTAAGTCTGCCAGTTGCAGGAAGAATTTGCTTACTTTGTTTTTATTTGATTCTAAAGTGAATATTTCCTCGAATTGATCGAAAACTATGAGAGGTTTTATTTGAAGCCCCTCCTTATTGCGATACTCAATACGGTGAAAAAACTCCCACAGACTTTCTTCTCCCGATTTTTCAACCAGTTTGTTTATATAAATCTCGTTTTCATGCTTTTTCGTTTCGCGTAGAATGGCATCTTTTATCTGTTGTAGATAGGAGGTCTCTACATTGTGCTCGAATCGAATATAAACCGGAAATACTCCTTGTTTTCGGGCTATAGGAAATATGCCGGCATTTAGTATAGACGATTTTCCAATACCCGAACGGCCATATACAACAGTCTGATTGTTCTGAAGTATTAAAAGGGAGAGGATCTGAATTTCTTCGCTGCGGCCATATATTATCTCGCCTTCAGAGTATGTTCTGAGACCATTCCAAGGATTGTGCGAATCATTTATATTATTTCCGGTTGTCATGCATTGTGAGATTTGAAGTTGTCGAGTTTGTTTAAGGCCTCGTTTATCGCGTTTAATACTGGTGCAAAGTCTAAATCTTCTCCGAAGACTATTGAATTATGATTTTTCAGACTTTTAGGAATGTCTGCCGAATAAAAATTGAAATCCTGTTGATGTATAGGTATTATGAATGTTCTGGAACCCATGCTTTCCTGAAGATCGAGGGCCTTTTTCCATTCCTTTCGGTACACATGAGCCCCCATCGCTTCTTTTTCTATATTGTTTGAAAGTATAGGTATGAATACTTTCGCATTCTCAATCGCAGTTTCGATTTCGTCCATAAATTTAGCTCCTCCGAGTAGATTGTTCCTGTCGTACCACACACTGATACCATTGTTTGACAAGTATCGGTAAAGAGCTTCTGCTATGGCAGAATCGCTGCGTGAATAGGATATGAATATCTGAGTTTCAGTTTTAGGAGGTCGTGAAAACCATTCGCTCTCATGGCTAAGGTTATATGACACGACTCTTTTTTCTATTTCCTCTATTATGTCTTCCGGAGTTTTGTTTTCGGGAAGAAATGTATCGATCCGTCGTAGATACTCAACCAAAGTTTCATGAGTGGACTCATCTGACGCCATGAGACCTTTAGTCTTGGCATCGGACGTTTTATTCATGCAGAACCATATGAAGCGGAAGAGCCAGTCGCTATAGCCGCAGCCAAGCATGAGTAGGTATTTGTCCTTGAGCTGTGTGCAAAGATTGCTGGGTCGTGTCTGGTCGGATAACCAAGATTGACAGAATTCGAGCATGTCATTGTCCGTCAGTACATAACTGTGTGGCTGACTTGCTGATTTG
This sequence comes from uncultured Muribaculaceae bacterium, assembly GCA_910578035.1. Taxonomy (GTDB): domain Bacteria; phylum Bacteroidota; class Bacteroidia; order Bacteroidales; family Muribaculaceae; genus CAG-873. The sequence goes on along the minus strand of CAJTOB010000007.1, from coordinate 12,408 downwards.
CCAAACATATAGTAGACAGTGGGCTTCTGCATGTCGGTAGCAGATATTATATCTCCGATTCCAGGCTTGGTGTCTTTCTGTGGGTTGCGACAGAATGATAGTACTCTGATATTACGGTTGCCCCAGATTTCTCTCATCGCATTTTCAACAACAGGTGCGAAAGACGTAGTTATTACGAAAGGAAACAATTTTATGTTCAATAATCGTTTTAATGCCGAAGATGGCACGAAGTACTGTTCGACGTTTTTAGGATTGTTGAAAATATTGTTTACTAAAGCATAGATGACATCTTTGGTTAGAGTGTCGTTTTTCAGAAGCTTCTTCAGATTTCCTAAGAATTCCGTGTCGTAGACTAATTGTGAAAAGGACTGGTGTTTTTCAGTAAGTTGAAGTTGTTTACTTATGGTGGAAATAATGAATTCGTTTATATTCATTCCATCTCGATGCTCGCATATTATGCCTGGTCCTATTACAGGTACTACATTTCCGGCGATGGCAGCTTCAATCAAGGCATCCCATTTGTCTTTTTCGGGGTCAAATCCCCCGATAATGTCAATGTCGAAATTGATATTCATAGTATCAGATGGTTATGGGTTTATGGCGGTGCTGAGTGGATTGGAAAAGATGACAATGCAAAGATAAACTAAATTTTCTAATCTAATAACCTAATTGTTGAATAATTAGCATTTGATGTACGGCTTATTTATTTAAAATATATTTATTTTCTTAAATAGGATCTTACTTTGTATTAATGGCATTTATGACGGTCGATGGAAGAATTGTGTTGGGAAAATTAAATCATGTGGCTTAGATTTAGGGGTGGTTTTGTTGCATAAGTCAATTATTATTTGTTAATTTGCGGCAAAGTGCTATAAAACCCGACTGTTTTTGTCGATAAAAACTTCAAGCCAAATGTCACAAATCAAAATCACATTGTTTGTCATCTGCGCCATCGTCGGTACATCTGCCGCCTCAGGCGTAACGTCTCTCAAGCCAAAAGCCGCTCCGGCTGCATCTGAAGCACTTGATGTCTACTATCATACACCCGAGGGGGTGACTTTCGCGGGCATGGATAGCGATGGTAATTTCAACGGCGATTATGCGTTCGCGCCCGTTGGGCAATGGCTTAATACGGCCGCAGAGGCCACTCCGGCGTCGGCTACATTCAGTTGGTCATACCCTGTTTCAAAAAATGAGTATGGAGTCGAGAAAATGCAGACTTCGACTGCGGAGAACTTCCAGTTCCGCATCAGAGAAAAAGGTCTTTATTCAGCGCCGGTCCTTACGGCTGAATCCGCCGGCGCATCGGCCTCGTATTCGCTGGCAGCCGACGGCATAAAGTATGGCGAATATGGCACATGGAGCAACTATGCTGTAAACTATCAGCCCGGCCTCACCACAATGGTAGACCAGGCCCACAATATTCTCTCTACAAACGACCCGGCGGCTACTGCAATTCTAAATATGGTGATGGTCGGAGGACTGTTCACAGATATAACGGTATATGGCTTCGGCGAATCGTTCTATGACTGCGGCGATTTTTATCTTGAAGCAGTCAATGCAATGGTCTACAGCGAGGAAAATCTCACCGCCGATGACATAGCGGTCAAAGTGTTTCTCCGCGAGCGGACAAGAGTGGACTATAAAACAGAAATTGCGCAACTCGCAACCGACGAGGTGAAACCCCTCGGCGACAACCGCTACTATGTTTCCTTCAAATGCGCCGAACCGACCTTCGTAACCACAGCCATGCAGGTGGTTGTACTCCCGGCCGAAGGACGGACGCCGCGCTTTTCGCCCATGATGCCGCTACAGAAAAACTACAGGGCGTCGAATATGGGCACAGCGTCGCTTTATGCCACATTCAAATTTACCGGAAAGCAGGCAAGTCTGCAGTGCATGGATTTCTTCGGCACCGAGGTGACAGATGAAGACGATGTTTCCGCCGGTTTTCTCAACCACTGGGCTATCGGTGTAAAGGGCTCCTATGAGCGGCCATCGTCGGGTGTCGAAAACGTCATTGCCGACAGTGCCGCGGCAACCGATGCGCCTGTCTATAATCTCGGTGGTGTCTGTGTCGGCTCAATGGCCGATATGGACTGTCTGCCGCCCGGCATCTACATATCTGACGGTAAAAAAATCATCAAGCGCTAATCCATAACCATTGTAGTATGAAAAAGGTTATTACTCTTTCTGCGGCCGTCGGCTTCGCTTTTTCGGCCCTTGCATCTGCCCCGTCCATTCCGGCTGCTCCTACCGCTGTAAAAACTTATGGCAACGCTGTTGCTTCGCGTGCGGCCGGTTACGAAGTGTTCTATCCGGCACCCGCCGGAGTGTTCTATCTCGGCCTGCCTATGGATAACAATCACTCCCATGTGCCTGAGTATGGTGTTGCGCCCTGTAATACCGACATTACCTTCAGCACCGATATAGACCTTGATTACAATGACTACGAATGGACCTATGTCAATGCCGCCGGCAAGACAGTCGAAGCCGATAATACGGATATAACGATGAATGTGGCGAGCCTCAGCCTTGTCTCAGCGCCTTTCCTTTGGGCTCAGGGCTATGGCGGCAGCGGCACATATACGATGGCCCGCGGCGGAATCCTCTTCGGACAGGGGTATTATGACGAATTTTATGCCACAAATCTGAATGTGGCGCAAATCAACAGCGAGTTTTACAACGCTGCCGCTCTTGCCGTGAACTACAGTGAAGCCGGCAAAAATTTTGCCGACGAATATCCGCTTAAGATATCCGATGTCACTATCAAAGGCTGGGGAGAACTTTTCCGCTACGGTGGTGCCACATATAAGTTCGATGCCTTGCGCATGGCTCTCATTTATACCGGCGCGCAGGCCGAGGCCGATCAGGTCGAAGCCGATATATACGAATTTGATGCCGACGGCAAACTCGGTGCGAAACTTGCCACATACGTCAACAAAGCAATTCAGAAATACGACACTTATCAGGGCAGCTATTGGTACACGATTGAATTCGGCCCTGCCGACGGAGAGACTGCGCCGGTTATCGACACCGATGTAATGGTCGTATTCCGTCCGAACGCAGGTGTGAATACCATAATATCGCCTACAATGGCCGGAACTCCGGACCTTTCCGAATCTGAACCTACCACAAGCTATGTCATCGCTGACTATACACGCGGCGGCAACGCTGTCGAAGGCGGTTGTCTTTACTATGTGGGCGACTACGAGTCGCGCTACCACGAGTATTGCAAGCATTGGACCGCAAGCGGCAAAATAGTATATGTAGAAAAGACATCGGGCGTCGACGATATTTCCGTGCAGACCTCCGAATCTGCCTCTAAGGCGGTCTACAACATTCTGGGTGTGAAGGTTTCCGATGATGGCATCGAAAACCTCCCTGCCGGCCTCTATATCACAAACGGTAAAAAAATCCTTGTAAAATAGACAGCCGCAGACTGTCCGGCATCTTTCCGGCGTCGCCTGAGCTCCTATCGGATAAAGCTTTGGCGACGCCGGCTTATTCGACGAGCTATTAGGGCAATAGTGGCAAAAGCCGCATGTTTGCCATATAAAAAAGGTTAAGGGGTAGGTTTGTTGGGAGAAAATAGGTAATTTTGCGGTTTGTTAGGGCAGAGCGTGTGCCTGCCGCTAAAGTGCAAAGAATCATGCAGCTAAAAAAATATAACCTTGTCAACAATGTCATGGGCTGGTTCGCCTTCGTGGTGGCGGCTGTGACATATCTTATGACGGTCGAGCCGACCGCAAGTTTCTGGGATTGTCCCGAGTTTATATCGCAGGGCGCCAAGCTCGAAGTCGGTCATCCGCCGGGCAACCCTATATTTATGCTTGCGGCGCGCTTTTTCGTCACGCTTTTCGGCGGAGGCATGGATACGGCGGCATTGGCCGTCAATTCGATGTCGGCGCTTCTGAGTGCAGGCACTATTCTGTTGCTCTTCTGGTCGGTGACACATCTTACTCGCCGTCTGCTTGTGCGCGACGACGCCGAAAGCATCAGCATGTGGCAGCTTGTCGTGACGATGGGCGCCGGCCTGTGCGGCGCGCTCGCCTATACCTGGAGCGACACATTCTGGTTCTCGGCCGTAGAGGGCGAGGTATATGCCTTCTCATCGTTCTGTACGGCGCTGGTGTTCTGGCTTATGCTTAAATGGGAGAACCGTGCCGACGAGCCTTTCAGCGACCGCTATCTCGTTCTTATCGCATATGTTATCGGCGTTTCTATCGCCGTCCATCTGCTCAACCTTCTTTGCATTCCTGCCCTTGGCCTCATATTCTACTACCGCAAGTGGAAGCAAGTCAATGCCGTCGGGTCGCTTATCGCTCTTGGCGTGTCGTGCGTCATTGTAGGCGCTATTCTCTACGGCCTCGTTCCGGGCTTCGTGCAGGTGGCTCAGTGGTTTGAACTTATGTTTGTCAACGGTTTCGGCATGAGCTACAATATGGGTGTGCTCATCTATGCGGTACTGCTCGTGGCGGTGTTCATACTCACAATCCGTGCCCTCTACCACAGCCGCAAGCCCGGCTATATCCGTATGATGGTGCTTCTGTCGGTAGCTCTGTCCGGTATGCCTTTTATCGGTCATTCGGTGTGGTTCGGCATACTTGTCATAATTGCACTGGCGGTATATCTCTTCGGCTTCTGCCGTCCGCTGCCCGTGCGCGTGCTCAGCATTGCCGTAATCAGCATTTTTGTGATATTCATCGGCTATTCGAGCTATGCCTTGCTGCTTATACGCGCCTCGGCCAATACCCCGATGAATCAGAACGCCCCCGACAACGTCTTCGCCCTCGCCTCATACCTCAACCGCGAGCAGTATGGCGACCGTCCTCTCTTCAAGGGCCCCGTTTTTGCCGAGACGATAGAGGAAATGGAATATCCAGAGGGTTCTGGCGAATTCTTTGTGCCTGTCGATGACTATGGCCGTCCGCGCACACGTATTGTCGACGGATATCTGCGCGACGAGCGCAACGCCGCCTTCAATACCCCCGAAAACAACTATACCAAGGTCGTGAAAACTTCGCCCGACCAGCCCGACGAATATGTGGAGGAAATAGAGCGTCCGTCGTATCGCACCATGCCCGACCTCGACATGATTTTCACACGTATCTATGGCAACGACCCCGAAGGCCGCATCGTGGCCGGATACAAGTCGTGGGCCGGATATAATACCCCCGACATATACACCATTCCTCAGGAAGTGCGAGCCCGCTGGGCCCGACAGGGATATGTGCCCAAATACGAGCTTCTGCCATATCTCAACAATATGCAGACCGTGGTGACTAATATCGACTCTACCACAGGCGAACCTGTGCTCGAGACCGCTGTATGGAAGCCCGGATTCGACGTCAATCTGCGATACTTCCTCAACTATCAGCTCAACCACATGTACTGGCGATACTTCATGTGGAACTTCGCCGGCCGTCAGAACGACCTCCAGGGCAACGGTGAGCCCCACCTCGGAAACTGGATTTCGGGCATTCCCGCAATCGACAACGCCCGTCTGGGCGACCAGTCGCTCCTGCCCGACGAATTCGGCGAGGGCAACAAGGGCCACAACGTGTTCTACATGCTTCCCCTCATACTCGGCATAATCGGCCTGCTCTATCAGGCTCTATACCGTCACCGCAACAACCCCGAGCGAGGTATACAGCAGTTCTGGGTCGTTTTCTTCCTCTTCTTCATGACCGGTATCGCCATTGTGCTATATCTGAACCAGACCCCGGGCCAGCCGCGTGAGCGCGACTATGCTTTCGCCGGCTCGTTCTATGCCTTTGCAATCTGGATTGGCATGGGTGTGCCTGCCATCGCCGTATTCCTGCGCAATCTGATGCAGGGCAAGAAGGACGATGAGGCTGCCGGTCGCACTCCGGCGCTCGTGTCGGCGGCCGTGGCATGCGCGGTCGGCATTGCCGTGCCCGTGCAGATGGTTTCACAGACCTGGAATGACCACGACCGCTCAGGCCGCTACACGACCCGCGATTTCGGCTTCAACTATCTCAGCTCTCTGGCTCCAAACGCCGTGATTTTCACCAACGGCGACAACGATACCTTCCCCCTCTGGTATGCACAGGAGGTCGAGGGATACCGCACCGACGTGCGAGTTGTGAACCTTTCGTATCTCACCACCGACTGGTATGCCAATCAGCTCAAGCACCCCACTTACGACGCCGCGCCTGTCGACATGTACGCGCAGCCTAAGGACTATGCCTACGAGCGCCTCGGCTACAGCTTCGTCGTGCCCCGCGACCGCAATCTGACCGATGCCCGCACGGCTCTCGAAGAGCTCTATGCCTCCGACGCCGACCTCTACGGTGCCCCCGTGATGTCGCGCCCCAATGTGTTCATGCCTGTTGACAGTGCTGCCGCAATGGCAGTATTCGGCACGGGAACACCCGCGGTCGACAGCCTCTATCTCGCTCCCTACGTGGCCGATGTCCATACCGACTTGTCGACTATGGGCAGCGGCATGAATCAGGGCCGCACTCTGTCGCTCGACATTGTAGCCAACAGCGTGGCCGGAAACTGGAAGCGCCCGACCTATTTTGCCACAACCGTGCCCTCGTCGTTCTACCTCGGTCTCACGCCCTTCCTTTCGGCTACTGGCCTGGCTTATCAGGTGACACCGTTTGCGAATCCGGCTGTAAGCCCCACGGCAGAGACAGGATACTGCAATGTCGTAGGCGAATACCGCTGGGGCGGTCTCGACGGCGAGAATCCCTCGCAGCTGTACCTCGACGAAACCGTGCGCCGCATGGTAGCTTCAGTGCGCTCGGCTATCCTCACCATCGCCGAAGACCTCATGGCCGCAGGCAATCTGCCCGCTTCCGAAAAGAGCCGCCAGGCTGCCGCCAAGGCCGGACTCGAGGCACCCGCCACATACGACGACATGGCCCGTCAGCTCCTCGATATTATCCGCACCAAGCTGCCTGCAGAGGCATCGCCGCTCGACGGCATGCTCGGTCTCTATATGAGCCGCGACTATCTCGACCTTTATCTTGCCCACGGCAATCCCGAAGACCTCGACAAGGCCGAAGCGCTTGCCGAAGCCGAAGCTGAGCGATATGCACAGTTCGTGCGCTATGGCGCGGCTCTTTCGCCGGCCGATTTCGCCGCTCTGGGCCGTTCCGAGACATACGCCATGCAGTATCTGGGCGAGGCTGTGGCCCTCAGAAACCGCATCGACATCTTGCGGGCCAAACCCGAAATAGCAACAGACCCGGCTTATGCCGAGGCACGCGAGGCAATTGCCGCAGGCCTTGATACCGACCTCCGTATCGCTCCCCTGATATATGTGGAGGGCTATGGAGCCGATGCTCTCGAACGTGAACTTGCCTCTATGTCGGACGCTCAGAAACCGGTGCTGCTCGCCGCAATTGCAATGCTTCGGGCCAACGAGGCCGCCGGTGTCGACCCGATGGCCTACAGCAACGACCTCATGCAGCGTTACGGGTTCAATGCCGCCCAATGGCAGCACGTACTGCGATGAAAATGCTCACTCGGCTGGTTACACAGCCGCCATTGCTCTATCGTCTTCTCTTTCCGGAAGCATTCTGGAGAGTGAAGATGACCGGAGCCGCACCCAAAGTGTTTCTCACCTTCGATGACGGCCCCATACCCGAGGAAACTCCATGGGTGCTCGATGTGCTCGACCGCTACGGCATCAAGGCTACATTTTTCATGGTCGGCGACAATGTGCGCCGTCACCCCGAATTACTTGAAGAAGTGAAGCGCCGCGGCCACAGCTGGGGCAACCACACCATGCACCATCTTCAGGGCATGAAGGTGACAGCACGCCGCTATCTGCGCGATGTAGCGGAAGCTCACGACATCATAGGCAGCACCCTATTCAGGCCTCCACACGGTCTGATACGCTGGACGCAGGCAAAAGTGCTCAAAGAGCATTTCAATATTGTGATGTACGACCTTGTGACGCGCGACTATGCCCGCAAGGTTGATGCCGACGAGGTGTTCGACAACGTGCGCCGCTTCGTCCGCAACGGCTCCATAATTGTTTTTCACGACTCTCTGAAAGCGTCGGCCAATATGCGTGCGGCCCTTCCGCGCTCTATCGAGTGGCTGCTGTCGCAAGGTTATGAATTCCATCGCCTCCCGATGTGACGCCATACTGAGCCTTGCCCGCAGTATTGGCGCCTGCGCCGCCGGATTTGCGGCCGCAGGGCCGCTGACAGCTTCCGAACTCGCCGTTTTTGAACGCTGGATAGCAGACGGCCGTCATGCCGGCATGGACTATATGGAGAAATATGCCGACTTACGGGCCGACCCGCGTCTGCTGCTCGACGGCGCCTGCTCGGTGCTCTGCATGGCTTTCCCCTATGGCCCTGCAGAACGCCGTCATCCCCTTTTTTCAGACTATGCGCTCGGCGATGATTATCACACAGTGCTTCGTAGTGCTCTTGAGCCGGTGGCGGCTGCCATGAAGGCGTCTGCGCCGGGTTCCGACACACGCATCTGCATAGACACCGCCCCTATTCGCGAGCGTGTATGGGCTGTCCGTGCCGGAATAGGCTTCATAGGCCTCAATAATCTGCTTATAGTTCCCGGTGCGGGCTCAAAGGTCTTCCTTGCCGAAATTCTCTGGACGGCTGATGCAAGGCCGTCTTCTGAGCCCGCGCGCACAACCTGCGAGGGCTGCGGCGCCTGTGTGAAGGCTTGTCCGGGGCGTGCGCTCGACGGTTGCGGCGGTCTCGACGCGCGGCGATGCCTTTCTTACCTCACGATAGAGCACCGCGGCGAGTTTCCCGAAGGTCTCTCGCTTGCCGGACGCCGCATCTACGGCTGCGACGTATGCCAGGACGTGTGTCCGCACAACAGCGGTCTCAAAAACGCCATATTGCCAAGCTTCGCTCCGAGCGATGAACTGATGGCTCTCACCCTCGACGAAGCCGCCGATATAAGCGACGAAGATTTTCGCCGCATATTCCGCCGCAGCGCTGTGAAACGCACAAAAGCGGCCGGACTGAGACGCAACGCAGCCAGCGCCAAGCCTGGAAAAATTGTCTAAAATTCGCTAAAATTAGTCTCAGGGGCTGTCATATGGCGCTCGTGTTTGTTATTAGAGTATCTTTGAAACTCTAATCTGCAATTCGATGCGTTCTATCCTAAAATTCATCATTACGGCAATGTTGCTCGCCACTCCAGCTCTGGTCGAAGCCTCCCCGGCCGGCCGCATCGTGGCTTTGGACATTGAAAACACCGAAATTTCTGTGACGTCGCCTCTGCCGGACGTCGGCCGGGCTCTTATAGACACCACTTATGTCGGCGCATTGCGTCCGTTCATGTCGAAAGGCACAGTTCCGTCTATCTATCAGCTCCCATACTCCATGCGAGGCAGCGCCAAAGACTGGCATCGCCTCTGGGTGAATACCGCTGTGTTTGCAGGCGCGTTTGTCGGCACCCTGCTTGTGCTCGAGTGCCTTCCCGAAGACGCCACGTCGTGGAACCGTGCCACCCTGCAGAAAGATCCGCCTCAGAAACGCTGGTTCATGAATGTCTTCAAGCGCGGCCCCGAGTGGGATCACGACAATCCGATATTCAACTACGTCCTCCACCCCTATGCCGGTGCGGTATATTTCATGTCGGCGCGCTCCTGCGGCTTCAACTTCTATCAGAGCCTGCTTTATTGCGCCTGTATTTCTACAATCGGCTGGGAATTCGGCATCGAAGCATGCATGGAGCGCCCATCGATTCAAGATATATTCGTGACACCCCTGGTGGGGAGTGTCATCGGCGAGCTATTCTATAAGCTCAAGCGGCATATCGTGGCCGACGATTACCGCCTGTGGGGCTCGCCTGTGTTTGGAAACATTGTGGCCTTCCTTGTAGACCCTGTCAATGAAGTCGTAGGCCTCTTTTCGGGCAATCCGGCAAGAAAACTTCATCAGAAGGAGCGGTGTGGGGCGGTCTCGGCGCTTATGCCGTCGGTAGGCCACGGAACTGTCGGATTTGCCTTCACATGCACTTTCTGACAGTTACAAACAAGTAACGAAATATATAATAATCTATGAAATCGCGCCGGTGGGGAACATCGGCGCGATATTTATTCTATTTTTGCAGCGCAATGGAAAAAAAACTGAGCATCGTTATCCCCGTCTACAACCGCGGGGCAGTAGTCGGCCGCACCCTGCAGTCGATAGCCGCTCAGACCTATCGTCCGCTCAAGGTGATACTTGTAGACAACGCCTCTGCCGACGATACCGCTGCAGTCCTCCGTGCATGGCAGGCCGAGGTCTCCGCGCCAGATTTCGAGGTAGAAGTGCTTAGCGAATCCACGCCCGGTGCCGCCTCTGCCAGAAATGCCGGCCTTGCGCGGGTAGATACACCGTGGGTTATGTTCTTCGATTCCGATGACACCATGCGCTCCGAGCATTGCGCCCGGGCTATGGAAGCAGCTTCGCCCGACACCGATATCCTTGGCTGGAACGTGAACATACAATTGCCCCGAAGCCGGCGCATAGGGCGGTTTGTCGGTGCGAACTGTCACTTCGACAATCTTTTTCACGGAGGATTCGCCACTCTCCGCTGGTGCGCCCGCACCGAAACAGTGCGCCGTGTCGGTGCCTGGAATCCGCAAGTGATGATATGGGATGATATCGAGCTCGGTTCGCGCCTGATAGAATCGGGCGCCGCTATAAAGCGTATCGGCGGAGAGCCGTCTGTAGATGTCGAATTCAGCGAAGTCTCCATCAGCAACGAGCCCTGGCTCTCCCGCCTATGCCGTATCGAGGCCGTCCTGTCTATTATCGAGGCTACATTGCCTCATGCCGAAAAACACTATGCCTCTGTCAAGCTTGCCCTCGCCGCCGGCGAGGCCATGCGCGAGAGCCGCGACGCTGCCGTTCGGCAAAAGGCCCTCGGGATGTATCGCAAGGCCCTGTCCGGCACTCACGGGCTGCGACGCCGTCTTTCGGTGCGCCTTGCGTTCTCCTTTATCCGTCTTATTCCCCGCGGGGTAGTGCCTTTATTGTCTTTGTTCATAAAATGAAAAATAATATTGTCTTAGCACTTGCATTTATCATAGCCGGGCTGGCATGCACATCATGCACAGGCCGGAGCGTGTCGGCAGAATGTGCCGACTGCCCGGTTTCCGAACCATTCGACTCCCTTTTCAGCGCCATGTTTCCCCGCGACGAACCCGGAGGCATAGTTGGAATCACCGTTGACGGCGAGCCGGTATATCTTCACGGTTTCGGCAAGGCGCGTCTTGATATTGATAAGCCATATACTGATAGTACAGCTACAAATATATGCTCAGCCACCAAGATTTTTGTAGCAACGGCGGTGATGAAACTCGTCGAGCAACACCGGCTATCGCTCAACCAGAGCATTGCCGAATTCTTTCCGAACTTTACATCGCCTGTCTTCAAGGAGATTACTTTGCGGCATATCCTTTCGCATACAACAGGGCTGCCCGACAAGCGTCCCCGAAACCCCGACCAGTGGAAAAGCTACATACGCCGTCACGACTCTACCTTCGGAGTGAGCGAAGACTATATGCTCTATGGCCGCGAACCTGAAATGATTAAATTTTTCGAGTCGGTAGATAGGCTCGAAGCCGACCCCGGCACCGTCTACCGCTATCAGGATCCACCATTCATGCTTCTGAGCACTGTGATAGAGAAAGCATCGGGCATGCCATTCGAAAAATATATGACCGACAGCATCTTTGCCCCGGCCGGACTTAAAGAAACGTGCTTTTTCGACCCCGACAACACTATTCCCAATAAAGCGCATGGATATGCTCCAGCCGACGGAATGAGCGAGGAAGACCAGTTTGTGAGCGCCGACGGAAAGTGGGAGGAGTACGACTACGGCGAGGCTGCATTTTTCCCCACAAGAGCCGACCGCGGAATATACACCACTGCCCGCGACTATTTCAAGTGGATTAAGGCTCTAAACAGCGGACGAATCATAGATATACCATCGGTCGCTGCTCTATATAACTGGCAGATTGCCACTAAACTGCCCAATATAGGCTATGGACTCGGCGTATTTCTCGAAGCGGCGCCGGGAATGCCTTATAAGGCATTTCACATGAGCTATAATGGCGGTTTCTCAATATATCAGTGCTACTTCCCTGACAGTAAGATTTTTGTATTTGTATTCTCTAATCGCCCCGACTGGGACCGTCTCGCCGTCGGAAGCAAGATTACAGATATTCTGATGCGAACCGATTGGCTCTGAGGCCGCCCTGTAAGTCATCTTAACACGCTTTATTGCTTGTTAAGAAACGATTTGCAGCGCATCGCTGTTTATAATCCAAACTAAGAGGTTGTTTAATAACATATGTGAAAACACAGGTTGGTGTATTTTTGATTAAATTGCACATCATGAAGAGGGAACATAGCGGTGGCTATGAGACCGATGAATGATGGGCAAGTTAAC
>CAJTOB010000006.1 GCA_910578035.1 uncultured Muribaculaceae bacterium | reverse complement strand
GCCCTTAAAAAAGCCTTGCGCCTAAATTTTGCTATGTTAGATTATATGAGTATTTTTGTACATCATACTGTAAATTGATTTAAATGAATCTAAAAGCCATTATATCGGGCGTTTTTATAGCTGTGAGCATGATTTGCTCCACGGCTCAGACTCTATCTTACACATATCCAGATGGCCGTACGGCCACAGTGACTGCGATGTCACCCTCGATTGTCCGCGTAGACAATACCGCCAAAGGCGAGAGCATTGCTCCCGAGCAATCTGTTCTGGCAATGCCGACGGGCGATTTCTCTGTAGGCTCAAACATACGCTTCAGTTTCGGCCCCGACGGCTCGCTGCATATCACCACACCGCTCAACAGCATCGTCGACCCCGGCACACGCGAGTGCAACGACGGCCTCACCGAGACATCGCTTCTCATAGGCGAGCCCGGAACATGGCGCGGCGGCGGCGAGCGCGGCCACAGCATAGCAATGAACGGCGACACTCTCGTGATGTACAACAGACAGAACTACGGCTATACCGGCTCCGACCCGCGCATAAAACAGATGAACATCACAATGCCGGTGGTGCTCTCCGACAGAGGTTTCGCCCTCGTTTTCGACGACTATGCCGCCGCAGAGCTGATTCTGGGAAATCCTGTAAAATATATCACCGAGAGCCGCAAGCCGGTGAGCTACTACTATGTCTACGGCGCCACTCCCGCCGAACTCACCCGCAACCTCACCGAACTCACAGGCCGTCAACCCCTTCCGCCGATGTGGGCGCTCGGATATATCACATCGAAATACGGCTATCGCACCCAAGCTGAGACCGAAGGCACCGTCGATACTCTCAAACAGGCCGGATACCCCCTCGACGGCATCGTTCTCGACCTCTACTGGTATGGCAAGGAGGCTGATATGGGCCGATTCGAATGGGAGCCCGAACAGTGGCCCGACGCCAAAGGCATGCTTTCCTCGCTGAAAGACCGCGGGGTGAACACCGTTGCCATATCGCAGCCCTATGTGATACGCGATGGCCGGGGAGCAGCCAACTTCAACTCGCTCAGCGCTGCAGGAGCCTTGCTGCGCGATGCTGCTGGCGCCGTGCAGCCGGTAGAAACCTGGGTTGGAAAAGGCGGCATGCTCGACGTATCGTCGCCGCGCGACCGCCAGTGGCTCTCCGAGCAGTATCGCCGGCTCACCGACATGGGCATGGGCGGCTGGTGGGGTGACCTCGGCGAGCCCGAAGTGCACCCCGAGAGCGGCGTGCATGCCAACGGCCTACCCACACGCCTCTATCACAACAAATATGGCAATGACTGGAGCGAAATAATAGCCGGTCTTTATGAATCGAAATACCCCGACCGACGCCTGATGACCCTCATGCGCGGCGGCACAACCGGCCTGCAGCGCTTCTCGGTCTTCCCCTGGAGCACCGACGTATCGCGTTCCTGGGGCGGCCTCGAGCCTCAGATACGCATAATGCTCAACTCAGGCCTCAGCGGCCTCGGCTATATGGCCAGCGACCTCGGCGGTTTTGCCGTGGGCGACGAGGCATACATGCCCGAGCTATATCTGCGATGGCTGCAGCTCGGCCTGTTCTCGCCCGTTTTCCGCACACATGGCACCAAATTCGCCGAACCATACCACTATCCGATGTATGAAAAAGAATTGCTCCAGTTGGTAAAAGACCGCTACCGCTGGCTGCCATATAACTACACCCTCGCCTACGAAAACAGCACCAAAGGCTGGCCTCTGGTACGTCCGCTCGACTTCCACGGCGACAAGGGCCAGGGCACCGACGACGAATTTCTCTGGGGACGCGACGTGCTCGTGGCTCCGGTGCTGGCCGAAGGCGCCCGCTCGCGCAATGTATATCTGCCCGGGGGCTCGCGCTGGATAGACATGAACAACACAGAATCTGTCTACGCCGGCGGAAGCACAGCGGCGGCATATCCCGCACCGCTCGGCACACTGCCTCTGTTCGTGCGCGCAGGAGCTTTCATTCCTACGGCCGACTACAGCATGGACAACACCGGCGACTACCGTGCCGACCGATTCACAATCAATTACTACCCTCTCCCCGACGTGAAGAGCGGCTACACTCTTTTCGATGACAACCGCATGACTCCCGGCACCATTGGGCGCGGACAATACCGCCTCATAAACTTCGAGGGCAAGGACAGCGCCAAAAAGACAACTATCCGGCTCTCTTCGGAAGGCACATATCCCGGCGCTCCGGCGGTGGTAGAACTCACATTCAAGGTAAATTGCCAGAATGTAGCGCCCCGCACGGTGAAGGCCGGCAAGGAAGTGCTGCAATACCGCTACGACCCCAAGGCGCGCACGCTTGAATTCACCGTGCGCTACACTCCGGGGGCTAAAACAGAAATCACTGTTAGTAAGTAATAAGTGATAAGTAGTAAATAATAAGTAAGAAGATAGTTCTTACAACCTAAATAACATCATAACATGTTTTCAGGAATAGTAGAAGAAGCGGCCCGTGTGACGGGCGTAAGCCGCAATGGCGGCAATATCGAACTGACTATCAGCTGCTCGTTTGCCGACGAGCTCCATGTAGACCAGTCTGTGGCTCATAACGGCGTATGCCTCACCGTGACCGAAGTACGCCCCGACCGCACATATACCGTCACCGCAATCCGCGAGACCCTCGACCGCTCCAACCTCGGCCTCCTCAAAGAGGGCGACCTTGTGAACCTCGAGCGCTCCATGATTATGAAC
Source organism: uncultured Muribaculaceae bacterium (assembly GCA_910578035.1). Classification (GTDB taxonomy): domain Bacteria; phylum Bacteroidota; class Bacteroidia; order Bacteroidales; family Muribaculaceae; genus CAG-873. Next base: position 71,173 of record CAJTOB010000006.1, on the reverse strand, counting down.
GGCCGCCTCGACGGACACATCGTGCAGGGCCATGTCGACACCACGGCTGTCTGCACCGCCGTAGGAGAGGCCGACGGCAGCACATACTTCACATTCGAATACAATGTGCCCCGCGAAATGGCTCTCAAGGGCTATATGACCGTAGAAAAAGGCTCGGTGACTGTAAACGGCGTGAGTCTCACCGTGTGCGACAGCACCGTATCGAGCTTCCGTGTAGCCATCATACCCTACACCTTTGAGCACACCAATTTCTGCAATATTGTCAAAGGCTCTGTCGTAAACCTCGAATTCGACATCATCGGCAAGTATCTTGCCCGTCTTCAGGAGCTTAAAGAAGCCTAAAAGACTCCGGGCCGGGTCATGGAAAAACTCATGCAGTATGTGTGGCAGCACCGCCTCTGGCCGGCGGCGCACATGACTGCGGTCTCAGGCGAACGAATAGACATAATCGACCCCGGGCTGCTCAACACCGGCTCGGGGCCCGATTTCTTTAATGCCAAGATACGTATCGGCGACAGAATGTGGGCCGGAAACGTGGAGATACATGTGCGGGCCTCCGACTGGCTGCGCCACGGTCACAACACCGACAGCGCATACGACAGCGTGATTCTGCATGTGGTAGGCACCGACGATACCCGTATAAACCGCCCCGACGGACGCGAGATTCCGCAGCTTGTCATGGCCTGCGACCCGTCCTTCCGAAAGCACTACGATGATTTGGTGTGCCGATATGCCGACGGACCGTCGTGCGCGCCATATCTACCCGCTTTCTCATCGCTGCATGTGGCCGACTGGCTGTCGGCACTCGCTTTCGAACGCCTCTACCGAAAAAGCAGCCTCGCCACCGCGCTGGCCGACCGCTTCGAAGGCGACTGGACTGCCGCAGTCTACGTGTTGCTGGCCCGCGCCCTCGGTTTCGGCACTAACGCCGAGCCTTTCGAACGCCTTGCTCTGTCGCTGCCGCTGCGCGTGCTAATGAAACACGGCGATTCGACCCTGGCGGTCGAGGCCATGCTCTTCGGACAGTCCGGATTTCTTGATGAAGCACCCTCCTCCGACCCCTACTGCGCACGTCTCAAAGAAGAATACGCCTTCATGAGCGCAAAATTCGGGCTACAGGCTCCACCTTCGCTCGGCTGGAAGACAGGGCGCATACGCCCTCAGAATCTGCCCCACCGCCGCATAGCCCTCCTTGCAGCCATGATATCTGGCGGCTTCCGGGCCGGCTACGGGGTTCTTGATGTGAAAGATGCGGCAAGCGCGAGAGCGCTCTTTGACACAGCGCCGTCCGACTACTGGCGCCGACGCTACAGCCTCGGCGGCACACAGGATTCGCGAGTGTCCCGTACGCTCAGCAACGCCTCTATCGCATCGCTGATCATCAACGTAGTAGTGCCGGTGCTGTCGGCCTACGGCAACCGCTACGGACAGCCCGAACTCCACGAACGCGCCATCGACATACTCACAGCGCTCCCGCCCGAGAACAACTCTGTTGTGCGCGCTTTTACCGAAGCCTCTGTCGAATGCCGCGACGCCTTCTCGAGCCAGGCGCTCATCGAACTACGCAGAAACTACTGCGACCTGCGCAAATGCCTCTACTGCCGCTTCGGCCACCGTATACTCTCCCGCAAAGCAATCCTACAATAATTAGAAGTCATGAGTTACCAATTCCGAACTTCTAACTACTAACTTCTAACTACTAACTATCAATGAAGCAATATCAAGAACTTTTAAAGCATATACTTGAGCACGGCACCGTCAAGACCGACCGCACGGGCACAGGCACCATATCGGTATTCGGCTACCAGATGCGTTTCAACCTTGCCGACGGATTCCCGCTCGTAACCACAAAAAAACTACACCTGAAATCGATAATACACGAACTGCTCTGGTTTCTTGCCGGCGACACCAACGTGCACTATCTTCAGGAAAACGGCGTGCGCATATGGAACGAATGGGCCGACCCAGACGGCAACCTCGGCCATATCTACGGCTACCAGTGGCGCTCATGGCCCGACTACGACGGAGGCGCCATCGACCAGATAGCCGAAGCCATCGAGACCATAAAGCACAACCCGGACTCACGCCGTATCATCGTGAGCGCCTGGAATGTAGCCGACCTCAAGAACATGAATCTACCGCCGTGCCACGCCTTCTTCCAGTTCTATGTGGCCGACGGCAAACTCAGCCTGCAGCTATACCAGCGCAGCGCCGACTGCTTCCTCGGCGTGCCGTTCAACATCGCCTCCTATGCGCTGCTGCTCATGATAGCAGCCCAGGTGACAGGCCTCGAAGCCGGCGACTTCGTGCACACCCTCGGCGACGCCCATCTATACCTCAACCATCTGGACCAGGCCCGTCTGCAGCTCACACGCGAGCCGCGCCAGCTGCCCCGAATGCTTATAAACCCCGATGTAAAAAGCATTTTCGACTTCAAATACAGCGATTTCACTCTTGAGGGATACGACCCTCACCCTCACATCAAAGCCGAAGTAAGCGTATGATACACATCATAGTAGCCATAGACCGCAAAGGCGCCATCGGCAAAAACGGCGACCTCCTTTTCCATATTCGCGAAGACCTGCGCCGCTTCAAGGCTATCACTATGGGCAATACCCTGGTGATGGGTCGGAAAACATTCGAATCTCTGCCCGGAGGAGCACTCCCCGGCCGCCGCAACATTGTGATAACACGCTCCGAAGACTTCTCGGCACCCGGCGTCGAAACTGCAAAATCGCCCGGCGAAGCTCTCGCAATGGCAGCCGCAGGCCCCGGCGACACATTCATCATCGGCGGCGGACAGATATACGCCGCCACACTTCCAATGGCCGACGTACTCGACATCACACTCGTAGACCGCGAAGACCCCGAAGCAGACACACGCTTCCCCGCAATAGACCTCGACGCCTACCACATCAAAACGCTCGACCGCCGCGACGGCTTCGCATTCATAACCCTGACAAAAAACTAAAAAAAATTAGAAAGAAAGGCACGCCCGTCAGCCCAGCCGCCTAAACAAGCGATCGTATAGTATCGTCAAGAGACTCGTCTTTGCCCAGACCGAGCTGTTTGCGCAGACGCCAGCGGGCCTGCTTGACAGATTCCGGCCTGATAACCAGCAGTCGGGCAATCTGGCTGTTGTCGAGCCCTATATAGATATATGTAGCCAACTTGACATACGACTCCGACAAATCGGGGCAACGCTCTTGAAGGCGCCTCACAAACTCAGGATTGACAGTTACGAACATTCGTCTGAAACTGTCGCGCTCCTCGGCGCCGGCAAGATGCATCTTCACAATATTCTGCACAATGGCTGCGCCCGACGAATCGATGGTACCCTCCTTGCGCATGCGTGCGATTTCGTCGAGTATAGACTGGAATGTATTGTTCTTCTCCTCCATTGCCAGGGTCAGCGCGAGAAGCCGGCGCTGCTCCTTTTCTATCTCGAGCCTATTGTCGCGCCTGGCAATCTGGTCGCGCTGATATCGCCTGTAGAAAAGGAAGAAAACTATACCGGCCACAATCAGAACAACGAATATCACACCCAGAAAATTGAGCTTCATCTTCTGCGCGCGCTCACGCTCGGCTGCAATAGCCAGCTGAATCTCGCGCACGTTCGACAGCCGCACAACATCGTCGCGCTGCATTTCTATATTGGCCGAATCTATATATAGCTCCATCTGCTTGCGCATCTGCAGAGCGCTGTCTATCTCTCCTTTTATCTCGAGCCGCGACGCGTAGACGTCCAGAACCGAAGCCTTGTTCTCATAGCTTGCCACTGCCGGGAGACACGAATAGGCAATCTCGCTGTAGAACACGCCCGAATCGGGCTGCTGCTTGTCAAAAAAATATTTACTCAGCATAGCCGTGTACAGACCTTTGAGGTCGTGGCTGCCATGGTCGTTTCTCACACCCTCGTATGCCTTAAAAAGCCAGTCTATTTCATCGGTATGGGCATATAGATTGCGGTATATCAGGTTTACTGTAGAGCTGTCGCCCTCAAGGTCGTCGGAATCAAGCAGTCCGAGCAGAATCCGGCGTCCTTCGTCGTCGTTTCCGAGAATAAACTCTACATTGGCTATGTTTATCGAATTTTTCGACAGCATCTTCCTGAATCCTATGACCGAATTTATCTCATTTCCCTTCTTGAGATATTCGAGACTCCGGGCATATTCGCCGACATGATACAGCCTGCTTCCCAAATTAATATATGCCACGGCAGTCATCGGAAGGTCGCCTATGCCCTGGTAGAATCTGAGTTCTTCGTCGAGCTGTCGATATGCCATAGTTCCTCCGATTCTTTCAAGCTGGCGCAGCAGGCCGCGCAAGCGATAGAATTCGTAGGGCAACCGGGCCGAATCGCATATCTCATATGCGTATCTTATCTCTTCAAGAGCCGAATCAGGATACCCGAGCCTCTGATAAAGTCTCCCTTGCCAGAAGCCCATCCGGCATGCTAAAGCAATGCTGTCGGCACCAAGGTCTCCTCTTAGAGCCTCTTCGAGTTTGGTAATTTTAGAGGAAAGGCTCTCTGCCGGTTCATAGTCTACAAAACCATAATCGAGCTGCTTGGTAAGGCTGTCGGCAATGGGCGAAACAGCTATCCAGCGGAAAGATTCTATCCTGCGGGGGCCTTCGGAACACGCCGAAATAAATAATAGCAAAAATGCAAGAGATACGAGATTTTTCATGGCTCAAAGATACATATTTTTTATTTAAACAGCCTAAAAGACTCGTAGTAGACCGCAAGTAGACCTCAAATTGTTGCATTTTTTATGTCAAATTGCACAACTTTGCAAAAAGACACAAACCAAATCAATCCGTAAATGACAAAACTCTACACTTTTCTTGTTCTTGCCACGGCGGTTTCTTTCTCTGCTCTCGCAGATGACGCTGTATATGAAAATCCAAAAGGCCTCCGCTACATTGGCACTATTGGAGACCAGAGAGTAAACCCTGCATGCAGCTATCTCTCGCGGAACCCCATAAATGAAAAAGCGTTCCTGTGGACTCCGGTCGAAAGTACAGTAATGTACACCGACAAATCGACAGGCTCACCTAAGGCATGGAACTGGATCTGCGACGGAGCGACTCCTTCGGAAATCACCCAGCAAGATGCCCTCGTTACATATAATAAACCCGGAACATACAACTTCCCGGCAGAAACCGTAACCTTTGCTTCCGGACAGAAAACATATGCCCCCGAATGGAAAATAAAGGTTGGAGGCGTTGCCGAGCTATGCCTCGCCGACACGCGCGAATGGCAGACGACATATGCCCTCGGGTATCAGAAATACTCCGACATCAACGGAGTCCTCGGAGGCGCAAACAAGCTCGCCATAGAGGGTGTGGGCAATTTCTATATGATGCCCGGAAACGAGATATGGCTCGACGGCGTGAACATATATCTGCAGGCCAAACCGACGAAATGGCCTACCGGACGAAAGATTACTATCACCGTATATATGTCTGAAATAGACCCGACAAACGGTAGTGTTTCGTTAACAGCCCCTCTGAGAACCATCGAAAGCGGCACCATTACACTCGACCAGATCAAGACGACAGAAGACGGCGTATGGGTGCCTATACAAGGTGGTGCCGTAATGCCGGTCCGCTTCTCCGAGCCTGTAGACCTCTATGGGAAGCCCTTCATCTTCATCTCTGTATCGGGTTGGGGCACAGATTATACTCAGGAAGACCTTACCATACTCATGGACGTGATGCCAAACCAGATAATGAAGGAAGAAGACGCCCAAAACATGATTGCACACAACTCCTTCGCACGCCTCAAAGGCGAGACAGACTATCTGCGCCCCGTGAGCTACTACGGCGGCAATTACGGCAGCTTCATGATATGCCCCCTCGTGCGCGGATATGAAACCACGCAGCAGAGCGGCATCTCCAATGTGGCAACAGAGTCCGCAACGGCAGTAAAATGCACTGTAAGCGGCGACATAGCCACTCTCAACGGTGCGGACGGCACATTCACCGTATACGGAATTTCGGGAGCGGTGCAGCATATCGGCACAGCAGACGGCGGAGAGGCTTCATTCAATGTCGCAGGCTGGGCTCACGGCATCTATATTGTGCGCGATGCCAAAGGCAATACTGCAAAATTCAAAATCTAATACCCTAAAAAGGCACTTACACACTAATCTCACTCGTATATGAAAAATTTGTTTACATCATTTCTTGCTTTGGCCATTGCTTCTGCAACTGTTGCCAACGCAGCCGAAGCTCCGACATGGAAAGCCATCGGAACTGGTGACCACAGCACATACGGCATCAAAACCGATGGAACGCTTTGGGCCTGGGGTTCTAATGAAGACGCCGAACTTGGCGTTGGGCCGGCTTTCAAGTTCTCTGCAAAGCCTCTCCAGATTGGCACGGATAACACATGGAAATCAGTGTATGGAGGCCGAGGTGCAGTATTCTGCATCAAAGAAGACGGCTCGCTATGGACAGCCGGCAACAATGAGAAAGGCATGTCAGGCGTCGGCGACGGTGTAACCAAACACACCGAACTCACCCGCATCGGCACCGATAATGACTGGGCCTCGGTAAGTACCAGCATCACATGGTGCTACACCGTACTCGCCCTTAAGACAGACGGCTCTCTCTGGGCCTGGGGCAACGGAGATGATTTCCAGCTCGGCAACGGTAAGGCCGAAAGCAGCGCCGTTCCCATCCGTGTAGGCGAAGACAACGACTGGAAATCGGTCTCTGTCGGAGCGTCACATGTGCTGGCCCTTAAGAACGACGGATCAATGTGGGGCTGGGGCTTTGCCTCATACGGCCAACTCCTCAACACCAACGAAAACATCGTCCGCGTTCCCACCAAGATAAGCAATGAGACCTGGAGCGCTGTCTATGCCATCGACAACGCCTCTTACGCAGTCAAGACCGACGGCACATTATGGGCATGGGGTGACAATCAGCTCAATATCCTCGGCCTTAACGATAAAATGGACGACACTGATACTGACGGCAACCTACCCAACGTGAAAGAAGCTCGTCAGATTACAGCTCTCGAAGGCCCCATAACGGCCATCACAGGCTGCCAGTATGTTCGCGTTGCCGTTGCCGGCAACAAGGTATACGCATGGGGAGCCAATGCAAATGGCGCTCTTGGCAACGGCAAAGGCGAAGCTTACGAAGTTGCCAACAACCAGTTCAGCTATACCCCCGTAAGCGTAGAGCTTCCCGAAGGCTTCGAGCCCCTTACAATCTCATCCGGCCAACGCTTCACTATTGCTCTCGATAAAAACGGCTCCGCATACGGCTGGGGAACCAACCGATGGGGCGAAATGGGCAACTACGTTGACGACAGCAATGCTACATTCGAGTCATCACCCATCCCCGTAGGCGTGCCAACTCCTCCCAAACCAGGCGAGTATGTAATCGACGCTACCGATATACCTTCGTCGCTGAAAACAGCAGTCAAGCTCACCCTCACGGGAGAATGGGGCACTAACGAATTCAGCAAGCTTTGCAATGCCATCGGCGCCAACTTGGGATTCCCTCCAGTAGGCAACACTACTCTGGTTTCTGTAGACATGTCGGCCGCAACAATCAAACCCAATACCTCTATGAATGTATCTGCCGGAATGCAAAACGCCGGTGTGTTTAAAATGTGCAAGGCTCTCGAATCTGTAAAATTCCCCAACAATGAAAGCGTGGCCAACATCGTGGACCTCAGCGAATGCTTCTGGAACTGCGCTAACCTTACCTCATGCGACGTTTCTCGCCTTGTTAATGCCACCGATATCTCAAGCACATTCTACAACACATCTGTATCAATGGTAGACATGTCGGCATGGAATGCCGTCACCAAGAGCGAGGACGCATTCGGCAAATGCGCTAAACTGACAACCGTACTGCTCCCCGCTGATTTCACGATAAGCAAGTATCTCTTCAACTCGTGCTCGGCGCTGCGCCTGGTCGACTGGAGCAATTTTGCAGCCGAAACAGCTCAAGTAGTACCTGAAACCGACCAAGTGTTCCAGGACCTCACAGAAGAACAGCAAGCGCTCATCACCGTCATGGTGCCCGCATCTGTCTACGATTCGTTCAAGTCTCAGGCCACATGGCAGTATGTAAATCTGAAACCTGTAGAACAAGTTGAAGAAGGTACATATCACATCAGCGGCTCCAACATACCCTCTGACCTTACCGACGCCGTGAAGCTCTATCTCTCCGGCTACTGGGATACAGACTGCTTCAAGGCTCTCTCAACTGCCATCGGCAACAACACCGGCACAAGCGGCAACGGCGTTCTCCGTCTCGTCGACATGAGCGAAGCCGAAATAGCCATCGCCACCAACCTCAGCGCATCCTTCCCCGGCATCTTCGGCAGTGTCACCAAAGGCATCTTCCAGTCCTGCAAGGCTCTCGAGACAGTTGTTATGCCCGTTGCAGAGCAAGCCGCCAACTTCCGTTCGTTCGAGACAGCTTTCCAGCTCTGCGAAGCTCTCACAGAGATAGACCTCAGCGGCTGCACTGGCCTCAACAACACGAAGAATACATTCTATAACGACGCCGCACTCGTCAAAGCCGTTCTTCCCGGCAACTTCTCGTTCGCTCAGGGAGGCACCTTCGACCGCTGCAACGCTCTCGAAACCATAGACTGGACTCTCTTCGAAGGCACCGAAGCGCCTGCGTTCAAAGTAAATTCTGTTCCGGCCCGCGGCAAAGACCTCACAATCATCGTTCCCGAAGCGGCCTACGATTCCTTCATGGCCGACGCAAACTGGAGCAAATACAACATCGTGAAGGCTGGCACCTCCGGCATAGACAACATCGAGGCAAGCGAAAGCGGCGTCCGCGCTGTCTACAAGCTCTCAGGCGTATTCGTTGGCAATCTCCAGCCCGGCGAAAGCGCATCGACCCTCCCCGCCGGCCTCTACATCATAGGCGGCCGCAAAGTACTTGTAAAATAAGGCTACATAGATAGATTAAAAAACCGTGCAGAGAATGTCTGCACGGTTTTTTTATGCATTCCGGCGAGAAAGCCGGCGGAATTCCCACGCTATCATGAATACCGTGGCTACCGTGGCGGCAAAATCGGATACCGGGAACGAGCCCCAGACTCCTTCTACCCCAAAACGGCCCGGGAGCCACAACAAAAGCGGAATCAGGAATATCACCTGACGCGAAAGACTGAGGAAAATCGACTTTCCTGCCTTGCCTATGCTCTGGAAAAATGCCGTCGATATTACCTGGAAACCCACGAAAGGAAAGCACAGCAGACAGAGGCTGAGGGCGCGGTCGCTGGCTGCGATGAGGTCGGCGTCGGACGTGAATGCCCGCGCCACTGCCGACGGAAAGAAAAGCCCGAAGAGAGCACCAGCCAGAGTGATGACCGACGATACTCCGACAGCCAGCCAGTAAGCACGCTTGAGACGGTGCATCTGTTTCGCGCCGTAGTTATATCCCACTATCGGCTGCATGCCCTGGCAGATGCCAAGCACTACGGTAACGAGCAGCGATGTGAATGTAATCATGATGCCTGCCGCACCGATTGCCCGGTCGCCGCCCCACTCGCTGAGCGAGCGGTTGACGATGGCATTGATGGCGCAGGAGGCGGCGTTGACAAGCGCCGGAGCCGCGCCAATGCTTACGATGCCCCAGATGATGCTCCATTTGAGCCCGTAGGTGCCGCGGCGGAAGCGGAGCGACACATCGCGGCGCCCGAAGTGAGCCATCACAAAGCATGCCGAAGCGGCCATGGCAACATCGGTGGCAATAGCGGCGCCGACAATGCCCATGTCGAGCACGCGGATAAATATCGGGTCGAGCACCACATTTACCACCGCACCAAGAAGCATCGTCGCCATGGCCCGTTTGGGATAGCCCGACGCGCGCATTATATTGTTGAAGCCGAAGGCGATGTTGGTAAGCAGGAGCCCCGGCATTAGCGTGAGCATATACTCGCGCCCGTAGGGCAACGTGGCGTCGCTGGCGCCGAAAGCACGCAGCATTTCATCTATAAAGACCGAAAACACCAATATGTATATGCCGGCATTGACAAGTGTGAGTGTCATGGCATTGCCGAGCAGCAACTCGGCCTGGCGCTTGTCGCCCCCGCCGAGAACTATCGACACCCGCGACGATGCGCCCACGCCGACGAGCACACCGATTGCCGTCGCCAGATTCATTATCGGAAACGTGACGGCAAGACCCGCTATAGCGTCGGGCCCCACCCACTGGCCGATAAATATACGGTCTACAACATTATACAGAGCCATCACAAGCATACCGACCACAGCCGGCACGCTATACTGCCACAGCAGCCGCCCCACAGGCTTATTTGCCAATTCCTCAAGCCTATCCACGGTTTTTAATTATGAATTATGTATTTATTGCATAAAAAGGGCGACTGCAGATGCAGACGCCCTTTTTGAGTTATGGCTTTTGATATTCTTATTGGTTCTGAGAAGCAAGGGCGCGCTCGTAGTACTTCTTGATGTCTACGCGGGTGGTTGCCACATAAGTGGGATAGTCGTCGAGGATGGTCTTGTAGGCCTTTGCCTCATCGGCATACTTCTCCTGCGCGCGATAGATGTTGGCTTCCTTTATGAGAACGAAAGGCACGATTTCGGGGTTCTTGTCGGCCTTGGAGATTGCCTTGTTGTAGCATTTGAGAGCCTGGTCGAGCTGGTCGAGGTTAACGTGGCAGTCGCCCTGAAGGGTATATACGCCGGCGGCGGCGATTTCATCGTCAAGCGAGGCGTCGTCGAGATATTTGAGAGCCTCCTCATATTTGCCTTCGCGATAGAGACGGATACCCATTTCGGCCTTGGCACGGTTGCCGCTCTTGTAACCGGCCTTCGCAGCGTCGGCATAAAGCGAAAGTGCTATAGAGTCGTTCTGGGCTGCGTCGGCGCGGGCAATGAGCTCGTCGGCCTTGCGGCTGCCCGACTGGGCTACGAGAAGCCATACGAGTACGGCTGCGATTACAACCACGAGGGCTACCGAAACACCTACTAAGGTTTTCTTGTTGGCGCGTGCTTTTGCAACGATGTCTTCGGCCTGTTCGATTTGCTCGGTGGCGGGAGTTTTCTTTTCCATTGATATTGTCTGGTTTCGTTTTTTATGCTATTCGGGGGCGTGCGCGGAGGCACATGCGGAGACACTCCGCTTTCAGCTTGCAAAAATACGCTTTCTCCGCCAAATATAAAAATTTTAGCCCTTTTTTTTGAGTTTCAGAACCGACCCTGTGGCGAATTTGGTTTATAATGGAAAAAGAACTATTTTTGCAAAAATATATTTGAAAATGAAAGATATAGAAATAATCACACCGATAAAGGCAATGACCTACGCCGAACTCGACGCCACCGAGCGCCGTTTGGTCGAGGCCGCGCAGGCAGCCCTGAAGGGCTCTTACGCTCCTTACAGCCACTTCAAGGTCGGCGCGGCTATCCTGCTGGCCAACGGTGAGATCGCCACGGGTGCCAACCAGGAGAACGCGGCATATCCTTCGGGCACATGCGCCGAGCGCTCAGCCTGTTACTGGGCCGGAGCCAACTATCCGGGCGTTGCTTTCGAGATGATAGCCATCGCCGCCATAGGCACCGACGGCTTCCCGACAGCACAACCAACCGCACCCTGCGGCGCTTGCCGCCAGGCACTTCTCGAATATGAGAAACTGGCGGGGCACCACGTGCCCGTATTGCTCGCCGGCGCAGAAGAGGTCTACCGCCTCTCTTCGGTTCAGGCTCTCCTTCCCCTCGCCTTCATAGAATTTTAAAGAATTAAAAATTAATAATTTAAAATTAAGAATTGTTGGCTCTCTGGCCCAACAGCCCGTCAGCCCGACAACCCAACAGCTTAATAAGATGGATTTCATAGAAGAACTCACCTGGCGCGGCATGATTCACACTGTCATGCCCGGAACAGATAAAATGCTCGCCGAGGGCATGGCCACAGCCTATCTCGGCATCGACCCCACAGCCGACAGCCTCCACATCGGCCACCTCGTCGGCGTGATGATGCTCAAGCACTTCCAGCGTTCGGGCCACAAGCCCATCGCGCTCATCGGCGGCGCCACAGGCATGATTGGCGACCCCTCCATGAAGAGCCAGGAGCGCAAGCTCATTGACGAGCCCACACTCCGCCACAATCAGGAGGCTATCAAGGCTCAGCTCGCCAAATTCCTCGATTTCGACTCCGACGCGCCCAATGCCGCCGAGCTCGTCAACAACTACGACTGGATGAAGCAGTTCTCCTTCCTCGACTTTATCCGCGACGTCGGCAAGCACATCACCGTCAACTATATGATGGCAAAGGATTCTGTGAAAAAACGTCTCTCGGGCGAAAGCCGCGAAGGCATGTCGTTCACCGAATTTTCATATCAGCTTCTGCAGGGCTACGACTTCCTGCACCTCTACAAGGACAAAGGCTGCCGTCTGCAGCTGGGCGGTTCCGACCAGTGGGGCAACATGACTACGGGCACCGAGCTTATCCGCCGCATCGAAGGCAAGGACGACGCCTTCGCGCTCACCTGCCCCCTCATCACCAAGGCCGACGGCGGCAAATTCGGCAAGACCGAAAGCGGAAACGTATGGCTCGACCGCGCCCGCACTTCGCCCTACAAGTTCTACCAGTTCTGGCTCAACGTATCGGACGCCGACGCCGAAAAGTATATCAAGATTTTCACAGCCCTCTCGCGTGAGGAAATCGAAGCTCTCGTAGCCGAGCAGGCCGAAGACCCCGGACGCCGCCCCCTCCAGAAGCGCCTGGCACAGGAAATCACCACCATGGTGCACTCTGCCGCCGACTACGAAGCAGCCGTCGAAGCCTCGCAGATACTTTTCAGCAACAAGGCCGCCGACGCCCTCCGCAAGCTCGACGAGGCCACCCTGCTCGACGTGTTTGACGGCGTGCCCACCTTCGAGGTAAGCCGCGCCGACATCGAAGCCGGAATCCGCATGGCCGACCTTCTCACCGAAAAGGCCGCCGTATTCCCCTCCAAGGCCGAAATGCGCAAACTCGTGCAGGGCGGAGGTTTCTCTATCAACAAGGAGAAAGTGACCGACCCGCAGATTGCCGCTTCGCCCGAAATGCTGCTCGACGGCAAATATATAATCGTGCAGAAGGGCAAGAAGCAATATTTCCTTATCATAGCACGATGAAAGGGAATGCACCGGTGGTGGTGGCCGAATTCACCAACTCGCGCGATGCCGCCATCGCCGCCGGCATGCTTGAAAACAACGGCATAGCATGCCATGTGATGGACGATGCCATGTCTACTCTCTACGGCGCAGGCGCCACATGGGCGCCCGTGCGCCTCTACGTTGCCGAAGCCGACGCCGGGCGTGCGGCAGACCTACTGCGCGAACACGGCGACAACTGAAGCCAACAAAGCGGCTTGCGAAAGCGTTTTATTGGCAAAAACACATACATACCACAGGCATCAGCCTGTGGTTATTAAATTATTTTATATGCTGAATTTCGAAGAATTAGGCGTGCGCCCCGACTTACTCAAGGGCATTGCCGAAATGGGGTTCGAAACCCCTATGCCAGTACAGGAGAAAGTGATACCCGTTCTCCTCAACGGAGACCACGACCTTGTGGCTCTCGCACAGACAGGTACCGGCAAGACGGCTGCATTCGGGCTGCCTCTTATACAGCGCGTAGACCTTGACCGCGCCGAACCGCAGGCCCTGATTCTCGCCCCAACCCGCGAGCTATGCCTGCAGATAGCCGGCGACCTCGCCGATTTCTCAAAATATGTGCCTCAACTCGAGATACTGCCTGTCTACGGCGGCTCGAGCATCGAGAGCCAGATTCGTGCGCTCCGCAAGGGCGTACAGATTATAGTAGCGACTCCCGGCCGACTTATCGACCTTATCAATCGCGGCGTCGTAAAACTCCAGCACGTACACACCGTAGTGCTCGACGAAGCTGACGAAATGCTTAACATGGGATTCGTCGATTCTATCAACGATATCCTGTCGCACGTGCCCGAAGACCGCAAGATGCTGATGTTCTCGGCTACGATGCCGGCCGAAGTAGCCCGCATTTCCAAGCGCTTCATGAACAAGCCCGAGGAAATAGTGATAGGCACCCGCAATGAAGGCGCCAAAAATGTACGCCACATATACTATATGGTAAACGCGCGCGACAAATACCTCGCTCTTAAGCGCATAGCCGACAACTCTCCCAACATCTACGCCATCGTATTCTGCCGCACCCGCCGCGATACCCAGGAAATCGCCGACCACCTCATTGCCGACGGCTACAACGCCGACGCCCTCCACGGCGACCTCAGCCAGCAGCAGCGCGACATTGTGATGAAAAAATTCCGCGACGGCGTCATCACCCTCCTCGTCGCCACCGATGTGGCAGCGCGCGGGCTCGACGTCGACGACCTCACCCATGTGATAAACTACGGTCTGCCCGACGACACCGCCGTCTACACCCACCGCTCAGGCCGAACAGGCCGCGCCGGAAAGACAGGCGTATCCATAGCCATTATCCACTCGCGCGAAAAAGGCAAACTCCGCGAAATAGAGCGCATAATCGGCAAAAAGTTCGAGCGCAAGGAAGTGCCCACCCCGGAGCACATCATCGAGAAGCAGCTCTACAACCTCGCCGACCGTCTCGAGCGCGTCGAGGTCAACGAAGAGGAAATCAACCGCTATCTGCCCGGCGTCATCAAGAAACTGTCGTGGCTCTCGACCGAAGACCTCCTCAAGCGCGTGCTCTCACTTGAGTTCAACCGTCTGCTCAACTACTATAAAGACGCCCCCAACATCGATTTTATCGACGAAAAACCGGCCAAGGAAAAGAAAGGCAAGGAACGCCAGACCAAAGAACACCCCACCGACCGCGAGAAAGACCGCCGCACCGCCGAGCGCGGTATGGCACGTATATATGTCAATCTCGGCAAGGCCGACGGCTTCTTCGCCGGCAACGTCATCGACATGCTCAACAAGAATGTCGAAGGACGCCGTGTAGACGTAGGCCGCATCGACCTCCTGCCCTCTTACTCGCTTTTCGACGTCAAGAAAGCAGATGCCAAGCGTGTGGTGGCGGCCCTAAAAGGTCTCGAATTCTTCGGCAAGCGCGTCTTCAGCGAGATTGCCGACCCCGAACGCGACTATGCCCGTACGTCCGAACGCAAGACAAAGAAAAAATATAAAAAGCAGTGAACCTGAAAGCTCTCATTCTCGTAGCAGCAGCATGCGCCGCCCTCACCGCTGAAGCCCGCACGGCGGCCGACGTCTTCAAAGAGGCGCCGGCAACAGTCGTGCCGCTGCTCCAGACCAATACGAGGCTCGACATGCTCGACTATTTCAACAGCGGCCTGCCGACACCCTCGGCAAACACCCTCGGAGGCCGTTCGCGCATCACCGCCCTGACCGACCGCGCCATGACAATCGAGCTGAGCCGCGACGCCTCCATGCAGATAGCCCTCGTAGCCAACGGCCGCGACACCGTCATCGCTGTAATCGAGACTGTCCTTACCCCGGTGGCCGACAGCAGCATACGCTTGTTCCGCGCTACAGATTGGACAGAGCTGCCCTCGCTTTCCATGCCCGGCATAGCTCAGTTTGCCGACCCGGCGCGACGCAAGGAGCTCAAAACAGCCGAAATGCCCGAATACTTGTTCGTGAGAGCCGAATTCGACCCTGAGACCGCACTCTTCCGCTTCACCGACACCACACCGGCATACTACACCGACGCAGACCGGCCCGAAGGCCTCCGTCTGCTCAGGCAGAATATAGAAATGCGCCTCTCCGGCGGTAAATTCACCGAAAAAAGTGATGGAAGAACAGGCTATAAGCTTGCTTGAGCTGAACCGGCGTGTGACGTCGGCCATTGCAGTCGCTCCCGGGCTCCAAGGTGTGTGGATTACCGCCGAGACCTCCGATTTGCGCTCTTCCGGAGGGCACTGCTACATGGAGCTGGTGCAGAAAGACGAGCGCACGGGCTCGCCTCTGGCCAAGAGCCGCGCCGTGATGTGGGCTTCGACATTCTCGCGCCTCGGAGCAATGTTCTATGCCGCCACGGGCACGCGCCTGCGCTCCGACATGAAGATAATGGTGAAAGTCAACGCCAACTATCACCCCGTCTACGGCATGTCGCTTGTCATCAGCGACATCAATCCCGACTATACTGTCGGCGACCTCGCCCGGCGCCGAAACGAAATCATAGCCCGTCTGCGCGCCGAAGGCGTCTTCGACATGAACCGCTGCCTGCCGTGGCCTCAGCTGCCCGTGCGCGTCGCCATTATCTCGGCAAGAGGCGCCGCCGGCTACGGCGACTTCATGAAGCACCTCCACAACAACCCTCAGCGCCTTCGCTTCGAGACAGAGCTATTCGAGGCCACCCTGCAGGGCGAGCGCACCGTACCGAGCGTTGTGGCGGCTCTGGAGGCCATTGCAGCCCGCGACGGCGAATTCGACTGCGTGGTCCTGATTCGCGGCGGCGGTGCCGTGAGCGACCTCGCCTCTTTCGACGACTATACCCTCGCCTCAAACGTTGCCCAGTTCCCCCTGCCTATAATCGTAGGCATAGGCCATGAGCGCGATGTGACGGTGCTCGATTACGTAGCCAACACCCGCGTGAAGACCCCTACTGCCGCCGCCGAAGCTCTCATCGGAATGGCCGGAGCCGCCTACGACCGCCTGCGCGCCACCGGCGACGCTATCCTCACTCTCGTCCGCGAGCGCATATCGGGCCAGCGCCAGCAGCTCGCATATTACCAGGGCTCCATACCGGCTCTCGCGCGCAGTATCATCGACCGCAACCGCCAGCGTCTCGGCCCCGAGATACCGGCTGCCATCACGGCCGCAGTCCGAAGCACCTTTGTGCGCTCGGCAGAGCGGCTCAACGCATTTGGCGTGCTCCTCAACACACTTTCGCCCGAAGCGACTCTGCGACGCGGCTACTCCATAACCCGCGTCGACGGCCACGCCGTGACAGAAGCCGACGCCCTCGAGCCCGGCACTGTAATCACAACCACTTTCGCGGGCGGACGAACCAAAACATCAACCATCAACCTCTGAACACAATGGAAAACAGCAATATAAAATACTCCGAAGCACTCGCAGAACTCGAAAAAATCCTCGCTCAACTCCGTGCCGACAACAGCGACATCGATACCCTCGCCGAGCGCACACGCCGCGCCGCAACCCTGCTGAGCGAATGCCGCGCGCGCCTGACCCGCACAGAAGAAGAACTCAACAAAATCCTTGCCGAGTTCGACCAGTCGGTAAATAGTTAGAAGTTAGAAATTCACATAAAAAAGCGAGGACAAGAGCCCCGTTGCGGGAAATCTTGTCCTCACTTTCTGTTTTTATCTGTCTTATTCGACGGTAACTGTGGCTGTGGCGGGTTTTAGGCCTTTTGCGGTGGCCTTGATGGTGAGTGTGCCGGGAGTCTTGGCGGAGCGCGCTATGGCTGTGGCGGCGCCGCTGAATAACTTCATTTCCGGTTTTTGGAAAGGCAGCAGGCATGTCGGGTCGCCGTTGGCTCCGGCCTCGTAGGTGCCGGCTCCTGTGACGGTGAACTTCACCACCTGGTCGGCGTCGGGCACGGGATTGCCGTTGCGGTCGAGGGCTTCGACAGTAAAGTAGACAAGTTCGTCGCCGTCGGCGGCAATCTTGTCGCGGCTGGGCGTAATGCGGAGAGAGGCTGCCTTGCCGGCGGTGCGCACTGTCTTTTCGGCAGCAGGATTGCCGTCGGCGTCGTAGGCTACGACCTTGATTTCGCCGGGCTCATACACGACGTCGTTCCAGCGCAGGCGGTAGCGGTCTACGACGGTGCTGTCGTTTTTAGCGCGGCGCCCCTGGCTCTTGCCGTTGACAAACAGCTCGGCCGACGGATAGGAGGTATATACATATACAGGCGTCACCTTGCCCTCGCGGCCCGGCCAGGTCCAGTGCGGCAGCACGTGGAGCGTGGCATCGGTCTTGTTCCACTTCGAGCGGTAGAGGTAATATCGGTCCTTGGGGAGCGAGGCAAGGTCTATGATACCGAAATATGAGCTGTGGCTGGGCCATGCGTCGGTATCGTAGGGCGAAGGCTCGCCAAGATAATCGAAGCCGGTCCACACGAACTGTCCTATTACCCAGGGTCGGTCGTCGTCCATCTCGAAATCGAGGTCGGGGATATTGCTCCAGGAGCACGACTCGTTGTCGTAGCTGTTGCTCTGGTTGTCGGGGTGCATGGCACCGTAGTGCTCGCCGAATTCAACCGGGAAGTAGTACTTGCCGCGGCTCGATACGGTCGAAGCCGTCTCCGAGCCGAGAATAAGTTTCTGAGGCAGTTTGGCGTAGGCCTCGTCGTAGTACTGTGGCTTGTAGTTGAAGCCCGGTATGTCGAGTGCGGCGGCGAAACCATTGCCGAGCACGGCGCCTATCTGGTCCATGCCGCATGTCACGGGGCGTGTGGGGTCGAGCTTATGCACAAGGTCCTGGAGCATTGTAAGCTCGCCCATACCCGTCGGGCCCCACTGCGATGGCACCTCGTTGCCGATAGACCACATGACAACCGAAGGACTGTTGCGGAAATGCTCTACCATGTTGGTAATGTCGCGTTCGGCCCATTCGTTGAAGACAGAGCCATAGCCGTTTGGCGATTTGGGGCGGAAGCCCCAGTCGTCGAAAGGCTCTACCATGAGCATTACGCCCATTTCATCGCAAAGTTCGACAAGTTCCGGGGCCGGCATATTGTGCGATGTACGGATAGCGTTCACACCCATATCCTTAAGAAGTTCTATCTGATGGCGGAGAGCCGAGCGGTTGACGGCCGCGCCGAGAGGGCCGAGGTCGTGGTGGTTGCACACGCCCTGAAACTTGGTGAGCTCGCCGTTGAGGAAAAATCCTTTTTCAGGCACATACTCAATTGTACGGATACCGAATCTTGTCTTATAGCTGTCCACCTCCTTGCCGTCGACGCTCAGACGCGTCACTGCGGTATAGAGCTCGGGCTTGTCGAGAGTCCAGAGTTTTGGCGAACCCACGAGGAAGTTCTGGCCAAACTCCTGGCCGCGGGCAACATAGACAGACCGGTCGGAAGCCACTACCTGCCCCTCAGGGTCGAGGATATCGGTGTCGACAGTCACCCACGAGTCGGGCTTTGCGCCGTCGATTTTCATCTGAAGATGCACCGAGGCATATTCGGGAGTCACTTTCGGAGTGGTCACATATGTGCCCCATACAGGAATATGCACCTTGTCGGTCGATATGACATGCACATTGCGGTATAGGCCTGCGCCAGGATACCAGCGCGAGGCGCGCTCCTTGTTCTCGAGTTTTACCTCGAGGTGGTTCTTACCGGGCACGGCAGTGCCTGTGGCATCGATATAGAACGAATTATAGCCGTAGGGCCATGTGCCGAGCAACTTGCCGTTGAGAAACACCTGAGCATTGCTCATGGCGCCGTCGAAAACGAGCGTAGTCGCCCGCCCGGCGGTATCGGGCAGTTCGAAATCAATCTGATATGCGCCTTTGCCTATGAAGGGCAGACCGCCGGTGCGACCGGTCTTGACGGTTTCTTCGGTTTCGCCGTTCTGTTCCACGGCTACGGTCTGGAGGTCGTTCGCACGGTCGAAAGGCCCGTAGATAGCCCAGTCGTGGGGCACGCGCACCGCTTTCCATTTGGCGGCGGAAACACCGTCGCCTTTAGTAAAGAGCCAGCCTTCGTTGAGAGTTGTTTCGCTGCGCTGTGCCGAAGAAACCATTGCGGCAGTTCCGGCAAGGAACAGCGCGGCAGATTTAATAAATTGATTCAAGGTCATTAATTGGTACAAAATTTCTGAATGATACAACAATTATATCGTTGTTTTGTTCACTGATTTTTCAAAAAAATTTGACAGGTCGTCCTAATCGTCGAAAAGTGCACGGCGCAACTTATTGTAAAGAAACGAAATAGCAAGAAGTAGTACACCGAGTATTATGAAGACTATAATGCGGCCTACCGACGGCATTTTCCATAAATCGTAGGCAACCAGCTTCACAAGCACTATCCCGAAGAGTCCGAGCCCCGTAAGGCGCAGCGCCTTGTCGTGTCGCCGCAATCCGACGGCAACCGTGGCCGCACCGGCCAGCGACAGGAGCACCGATACAGCGGCGCTGTTCAGATTCCGAAGGCTGCAGAGCATGAGTATATTGAATGCTGCGGCTATTGCCACTATCGCGGCCGAGGCAATGAGCAGCACTGTGAACAGATTCTTGCCGAAGGGTCCGAAATACACATTGCCGTAGCATTTGCGGCTCTGAATGACGATGGCAAACGGATAGAGCGCCATACACACCCAGAACAGTACCGTACCGGCGGTGCCGGTATCTGAGCACGGCATGCAGACACAGGATATGCCCGCAGCCGAAAGCGTCGGAAGAAGCCAGCCTGCATTGCCGCCACGGTCTGAGAGCACGGCCAGGGCCAGCGAAGCGGCAAGGTACACGGCAACAGCCCCGCGGAAAGCCGATACACCTCCAAGCGACGGCTCAATGAGAATAAATGTGCCGTAAACACACGAAAGAATGCCCAGCCACAGCACTGAGGTATAGACAAGGCCGTGGTCCGGCGAATATGCCGCCCGATAGAACGACAGTGTAGCAGCGCAAGATATAAGGGCCGCGCCGGTAAAGGCATAACTGAAGAACGCACTCAAGGGCGAGTCGGACAGCCGCAATTGCTCAAGAGCAAACACCAGAGCGATGATGCAGAGCAGAACCAGAACTTTGAAAATACGCCGGCCTGTGCGGCAATAAAGATAGTTCATCGCAAAGGTATAGAAGGCCACTGCGGCTATCGACACACATTGCGAGCGGAACTGCACCGGAAAAACAAGGCAACTGCTCACGGCTATCAGCAGCACGAGGATATCCTGCGGCAGCGACGGCTGTTTCTTCATATAATATCTGTAGAAAACAAAACCGTCGGCCAGCGCCGCAACGAGAGGCACTATTCCATCGGCGTGCCAGGGCACTGCCACACCCTTCATCAGCCGCAGACCGGCTATGACATAGACGAAGTTATTGACAAACATGGCCCCGACAATCGCCCCGACATGCTTCTTCCCCTCAGGCGACAGGCCGAGGATATTAGACAGAGGCAGCGAGTATATTATAAATATCAATGTGTCGAACAAGAGTATCAGTGCGCACGATTCTCCTTCTCTCACCGACACAGCCGCCATCGCGGCTATAATCCAGCTGAGAACACACCCTATGAGAGGCAATTCATACCACGACGGACGGCGGAAGGACACGACAAATATCGCCGCGCTAAGAACGAGCACATAGCCCGTAAGCGCAACAGTGCTGCCATCGGGGCCGGCCGACAGAAAAGGAGCGGCAAAGGCTGCCACAATACCGACAGCGGCAAGTTCACGGCGCTTATACCACAGCGCCACGGCAATCTCGGCTAAGACCAGCGCTATGAGAACAATAAATGCGGTCAACGACGAGAATATACCATAGAAGTTATAGGCCACAGCGATGGTGACGAAGCACACTGCAAAACCGCCTCCGGCAAGAACCGACGAAAACGAACGGTATTTATCTTTAAGAAAATATGATACCGTCCATAGCGCCGCACCCGCAACAAGACCCAGCACAGTCCGGGCAACTTCTCCTATCCATGAATTGTCGATGGCATATTTCACAAAGAATCCTATGCCAAGCACAAGAACAGCTATGCCAATCTTGCTGAACAGATTGACCCCGATAAAGCGCTCCATGTCGGCACCCGCACCTTGAGGTGTCGGCGTCGGTACGGGGTCGGGCTCAAGGACTGCAGCCTCGGGCTCATCGGCATCAATCTCAAAGACTTCCGAAGGTGCTGCATCTTCCTCCTCGATAAAAGCAAGAGGCTCGGGCGCAGCGCAAGGCTCTGGCATCGGCTCGGGCTCTGGGCAGACCTTTGCCACAGTACTTTCGCCGTCGCTTTTGCCGCCGGCCGCCGCCAGACGCTCTATTTTGCGCTCAAGGTACTCTATTTTAGCACTCACATCGCTCACTCCGTCGCTTATATCGCGCAGACGCCCGGAAATTTTGTCGCTCCGAATGATGGCGAACACTATATAACCGACTGCAATCAATAATACAAATACAGATTCCATGGTAAAGTATTGGATAGTGTTGAAAAAACTGTGTCATACATGCGCCTAAACGCCGAAAGACCGCCCGGTCCGTTGATATCGGACCCGACGGTCTATACTTTTGCTTGCCTCGCAGGCACTATATTGAACTGTTAGGCCGACAAGCAGACATGCATTTCAGCCAACAGTATTGCCGGCCATCAAGCCGTCGGGCTGACAGGGCGGCTATTATTTCGCTGTGGTATAGCGGGAGTTCAGAATCTCGATAATGTCGGAAGTGACATTGAGCGAGGGGTTGAAGTACACGCCCGATTCGCGCATGAGGATAGCGTCGTATCCTGCCTGAGCATTATAAGCGTTTACAGCGCTCATGATAGAGTCCTGAAGACGGGCCTGAGCCTGAGCTATGGTGTTCTGAATCTGATTCTGCTGGTTTGTGAGCACACGGGCAGCGTCGTTCTGCATCTTCTGCAGTTTCTCAACATCGGCCTGGAAAGAGGCTTCCGAGAGATATACGTTGTTCTGGCGCTTCTGCTCGATGTTGTTGCCGAAGTTCTGGATTTCCTGCTGCTTCGACTGCTCCTGACGCTGATAGTTGTTCATCAGACGCTGGCCTTCCTCGGCTATTTCGCGAGCAAGGCTATAAGCGCTCATGATAGAGTCTGCATCGATATAAGCTATCTTGAGACCTGCGCAGGCTGTGGAGTCGCCGGCGACGGGAGCGGCTGCGGGAGCTGCTTCCTGTTTCGAGCATGAAGCGGCGGCGGCCACCAGGGCGCAAGCCATAAATGTCTTTACTGTAAGAGACAGTTTTTTCATATAAGTTATATATATGTGATATTGATTATTTCAAATTTCGCTCGTCTGTAGCGCACCCGATGCCTTTCTTACGTAAATGAGGCGAGGCGCCCGCATGGCCCGAAGGGAAACGCGCTCCTTTGATAAACAGCACCTTAATACCCAGCAGGACAATGCAGACCAAAAGCATGAGTATGGCCAGTATAACTGTTTTCATGGCTTTTCAGGCTGATTGACTCTGCAAATATAGCTAAAATGGCGGTTTTTTTTCGCGGTACGAATTTTATTTTGTAATTTAGGGGCATGAATAGAATGTTTTTTAACATTCTTTCTAATACCGAAATCTTTATTAGAACTTTTACCCCCCCAAATTTATAAATCGACATGACGATTAAAGATCTCAAACCGGCTCTGGTTTTCTCGATTTTCGATGAAATCAACCATGTGCCCCGCCCCTCAAAGAAAGAAGAAAAAATACGCGAATATCTGCTCGACTTCGCAGCCCGTCATAACATCGCAGTGCGCACCGACGCCATCGGCAACGTCGTTATGAGCAAGCCGGCCACTCCCGGCAAGGAAAATGCTCCTACAATCGTGCTCCAGTCGCACATGGATATGGTATGCGAGTCTAACGACAAGAACTTCGACTTCAACACCCAGCCTATCCGCACTATCGTAGACGGCGAATGGCTGCGTGCCGACGGAACCACCCTTGGTGCCGACAACGGTATCGGCATGGCCGCATCGCTTGCCGTGATGGTAGACAAAGACCTGGTTCACGGCCCAGTAGAAGCTCTCTTCACCGTCGACGAGGAAACCGGTCTCACCGGCGCAAATAACCTCGGCGAAGGAATGCTCACAGGCTCTATCCTGCTCAACCTCGACTCTGAGGACGACGCCGAAATCTTCGTAGGCTGTGCCGGCGGTGTAGACACCACATGCCTTTTCACATACAAGCGCTCTTTCGCGCCCACCGACTTCCACTATTTCCGCTTCGATATCTCGGGCGGCCTCGGCGGACACTCGGGCGGCGACATACACCTTGGCCGCGCCAATGCCAACAAGCTTCTGGCTCGCTTCCTCTACAAACTCAGCCTCGAGCATGAGCTCTCACTCGTAGAAATCGACGGCGGCAACCTCCGCAACGCCATTCCGCGCGCAGCTCACGCCGTATTTGGTATCCACGCCGCAAGCAAGGAGAATGTCCGCGTGGCATTCAACACCTATGTGGCTGAAATCGAGAATGAATATGCAGGCCTCGAAGACGGCCTCAAATTCGAGCTCGAAACCACCGAGAAACCCGAATATGCCGTAGACTCCGAAACAACTACCGCACTCATCGAAGCTCTCTACTGCGCTCCTCACGGTGTTATCTCCATGAGCCGCGACCTCGAAGGCCTCGTAGAGACCTCTACAAACCTCGCGTCGGTAAAGATGCAGCCCGACAACAAGATTCTTGTCACCACATCGCAGCGCTCGTCGGTTGAATCGCGCAAGTGGGATATCGCCCGCCAGGTAGAAGCCCTCTTCCGCCTTGCCGGTGCAGAAGTGACACACGGCGACGGCTATCCCGGCTGGGCTCCGAACATGAACTCGCCCATCATGCACATCGCATCTGAGGCATACGAGGAGCTGTATGGCATCAAGCCCGCCATCAAGGCTATCCATGCCGGTCTCGAGTGCGGCCTCTTCCTGCAGAAATACCCGCACCTCGACATGGTATCGTTCGGCCCGACTCTGCGCGACGTACACTCGCCCTCCGAGAGAATGCACATTCCTGCCGTAGAACGCTTCTGGGGCCAGCTTACCCGCACTCTCGAAAAAGTAGCAGACCTGAAAGCCTGACGCGCCTATGCGCAAGGCCGCTATATATCGCTTATCAGCCGCAGCAGCCCTCCTTCCGTGGGCTGTCTGCGGCTTATTTGCTGACGAACCGCAAGAACACCACGGCTTCGCCATCGAACTGCAGGAAGTGCTCACCGACTCGCTCGACCGCGAAATAATGATTTTCAACGGCGACACTATCCACACATCTTTTCTACCCGAACCCATCGAAATACCCCACTACGGCCCCCTGACAGAAGCCGACTACCGCGAGATAGCCGAAGAGCTCGGCGTGGAGCCGGCCGCAATACATGCCGTAGTAGAAATAGAGACGGGCAAGACTCGCCACGGCTTTTATGCCGAAGGCTGCCCGATAATAAACTTCGACTTACCTGTATTCCGCCGCGCCGCCGCTCGCCGAGGCATAAATCTGTCGAAGTACAGTTCTACTCATCCTACAGTATTTTCTGCCCCCAACATTCGAAAATACGGGTCGCAGCAACGCGCTCAGCAGGCACGACTCGACGCCGCCTTGACTATCGACAGCATCGCCGCCATCGAAAGCACTTTCTGGGGTATGTTCCAGATTGGAGGATTCAACTGGAAACTGTGCGGAGCCGAATCGCGCGCCGACTTCGTGCGACGCATGCAACGCTCTGAGTACGACCAGCTGCGCCTCTTCGCAAACTATATGCGCAACACCGGCCTTGTGCAGCACCTCAAAACCAAAAACTGGGCCGCATTCGCCAAAATATACAACGGCCCCTCCTACGCATCGCGCGGCTACCACACCCGCATGGCCGCCGCCTACCGCCGATTTTCCGGTATTTAGGGGCGAGGAACGAGGCACGAGGGGCGAGAGTCTCCTAAAGTCCTGAAATCATAACACCTTACCCCCTCACCTCCTATCCCCCCTAAAATCCTCCCCTCCCAACCTCCTACCCCCCCTTCCCTCCTAAATTCCTAACCTCCTACATTATACTCCTGCTCCACGATGAGCGAAGCGAGGGTGAGGCCGAAGATGGCCGTGGTGTGCATAAAGGTGCCGTTGATACCTGAGTCACCTTCAGCGCGATGAGGAAGAGATTCGGGGCTATATACACATTTGAATTTACGACGGGGATACACACCCGCACGCCGGAAACGCGTGCGCAGCGCCCGTGCCAGCGGACAACCCTCCACCTTCCAGAACTCTGCCGTACGTATCATTTCGGGATGTAGCTTCCGCGCGGCGCCCATCGACGAGAAAAAGGCGCGGCGAGGTGCCGTAGCCGGGTCTGTGCAGCGCAATATCAGATCGGCTTTGTCGGCAAGCGAGTCGATGGCATCTATCACATAGTCAAACCCTTCTATTCCGAAATCGGCTGCCGTCTGAGGTGTGTAGCGCGCCTGAACAGCCTCTACATGCGCCAGAGGATTGATACTGAGAATATGACGTGCAAGAACTTCGGTCTTTGGCAATCCGACGGTATCGACCCTCGCGGGCAGCTGACGGTTGATATTGCTTGGCGCCACAATGTCGGAATCGACCATCGTTATATGTCCGATTCCTGTCCGCGCGAGGGCCTCTACACACCACGACCCGACACCGCCGACACCGAAAATCAGCACCCTTGTGGCCGCCATCCGCTCCATCATGCCGTCGCCGGCGAGAAGGCGCGTCCTGCTAAAATTCTCAAATATATCGTAATCCATACAAAAAGTTTAAATTTTTAATATTATCTTTGCAAAGATAATAATTTTCCTTGAAAAACGGACGTTTACACTTGTTTTCGATTTTTAAGCAAATATAGTTTAAGCACCCATATAAAATCATACGCTTTAAACAATAATCCTTTATATATTAACCAATAAACCAACCAATCATGCACAAACTTTTTGTCCGGTTTCTGGTCGCGGCAGCATTGCTTGCCGGGGTCGGGAATCTGCATGCGCGTGAAAATGGAACATTTGCCACGGTCGAAAAGCCCCGTGCAGGCATTATCCGCGTAAAACTACAGGCAGAAGCGGCACAAATGGTCGGCAAAGCACCTCGAATGAAGGCACACGGCACAATCGATGCCGGTACAGCGCCGATTACGAAGGCCGCCAAGCAGATCAAAGCTGTGAAGATACAGCCTATGCTGCCTTACAATGCCAAATTTGCCGAACAACGCGCCAAATACGGCCTCGACCGCTGGTATGAGGTGGAATTCGACGAAAATGTCGATCCCGAGACGGCCCGCAAGATATTTTCGGGTACCGCAGGCATTGAAATCTCCGAAGTTGTAGTGCCGATGGAACTCAAAGAGGGCACCGGCAACTTTGTGAGCACCTCCAGACCGCCGATGAAGGCAACGGCGGCCGACTACATGTTCAACGACCCCCAGCTGCCCGCACAGTGGCACTATCAGAACTTCGGCACCGTTCCCGGCACTGTGGCCGGCGCCGACGTAAATCTCTTCGAGGCGTGGAAGGTTACCACAGGCCGCCCCGAAGTGCTTGTCGCCATCATCGACGGCGGTGTTGACTACCGTCATGAAGACCTTGCGCAGAACATGTTTGTAAACGAAGCCGAACTTAACGGCACACCCGGTGTCGACGACGACGGAAACGGCTATGTCGACGACATATACGGCTACAACTTCTGCACAATGTCGGCCGACATCTATCCCCACTCGCACGGCACACACGTGGCCGGCACTGTAGCCGCCGTAAACAACAACGGCATAGGCGTGGCCGGCGTGGCCGGCGGCGACGGCTCGAAAGATTCGGGCGTACGCATGATTTCGTGCCAGGTATTCGATTCCCGCTCGGGCACACCCGAGGGCAACTTTGCACAGGCTATCATCTACGCGGCCGAAATGGGCGCCACTATAGCTCAGTGCTCCTGGGGCTGGGGAACTCCCGGCTACTGCGAACAATCTGTAATCGACGCTATCGACTACTTTACCGAAACCGCCCGCTCCAATGTGATGACCGGTGGCCTCTGTATCTTCGCAACCGGAAATAACGGCGAGACAGGCGACTACTGGCCAGGCTGCTACGAAAAAGTGCTTTCAGTAGCCTCTATGACCGACGACCTCCTGCCCGCCTCCTACTCCAACTACGGCGAATGGGTAGACATAATCGCTCCAGGCGGACTCCTCGATTTCGGCGAGACCCACGGTGTGCTCTCCACCCTTCCCAACGACAGCTACGGCTATAACGAAGGTACTTCAATGGCTACTCCGCACGTATCGGGCATCGCAGCTCTGGTACTGTCGAAATACGGAAGCCCCACATTCGTAAACGAAAGCCTGCGCACACAGCTTCTTACCTCTGTCAACGACTTCTATGGCTATGGTAATAACTCGCGCTTCGAAGGCTTGTACGGCTCTGGCTACATCGACGCCGGCAAGGCTCTGGTGATGGGCGACGGCTCGGCACCTGCTGCCGTAGCCGATTTCGAAGTTTCGGCCGCCCAGGATTATATGGTGCTCGACTGGACCATTCCGGCTTCAGCTGACGGCATCGTGCACCACCATATAATATATTACTCGACAGAGCCATTCACCGCACAGAGCGACCTGAGCAAGCTCTCTACCTCTGTGGCAGACACAAAATTCCTCAACTCGGGCTCGCGCTACTCCCACGAAATCGACGGCCTCCAGCCGATGACCACATACTATGTGGCTGTGGCGGCCATCAACCGCTGGGGCGCGGCGTCTGAACTCTCGCCCGTCAAGAGCATTACCACCAATGCAGGTCCGGAAATGACCGTCGATGCCAAATCTCTGAGCATGACATCGACCAAGGCCGCACCCGTGGCTTCGACCAATTTCAACATCGGCAACACGGCCGACGGCATTCTGCGCTGGTCGGCAGGCTCCCGCACTGTATCGGTGCGCACTTCGTCGGCATCGCGCCCGATGGTTGGCACCGTGAAGCCCTACGAGGGCAAACTCGGCATAAACAAGGTACAGACCTATAGCCTCGTGACAAGCGACTATGAAGCCGACGACTACCCCATCAACTTCACATACGGCACCGATCCCTGGGCGTATATCGGCGACACCAACCGCACTCTCCCCAACTCAATGGCACAGTGGTTCCGCGTGGATGCTTCGCAGTATCCCGACGGCTTCAACCTCACTCACATCGTAATAGATGGCGCATATGGCTCAGATCCTGTAATCCAGATTTACCGTGGCGACGCATCAATTTCGTCGGCCACTCTGCTCAAAGATGTAAAATATACTTTCTTCGGCTTCAATTATGCCGTTCAACTCGACGAACAACTTTTCTTCAGTCCAGGAGAATCATTCTGGATTGTAGTCCACTTCGAAGGCAATCAGAACGGTTATCCTCTGTCCATGCACAAGGCAGACAAAGAAGGCTCCGCCTCTTACAGCTTCATGAGTAACGACATGGGCCGCACATGGACTCAGCTATCTGTAGCCCTACGCGGCAGCATATACGAGCCGGAGGCCGAAAACATGACATGGGGCATAACTGCCCGCTCGGCCAATCCCGACTGGAGCCAGGTGCTAGAACTCGCACCGGCCTTAGGCTCCGTTAAAAAAGGCGAGACACAGAATGTCACTGTAAGTGCCGACGGTACCAAGCTCATCAACGGCACTTATAATTTCAAAGTGCTCCTCAACACCAACGAAGGCAGCGGCTCACAGCGCGCAGTTCCTATGACCTATACTGTACAGGGCAACGAACCTGACGTCGTCACTCCCAAGGTTGTCAACTTCGGCTCACTTCTGGTCGGCGAGAGCAAGACCCTCTCCGTCGAACTATATAACCGAGGCTACGGTTCGTTCAAGGGAAGCCAGTATAGCGCAGGAATCTATAAGGACAATATCAGCTGCTCTTCAGAGCACTTCCTCGGTCCAGACTATATCCAGTCGGGTTTCCCTGCACGCACACACGTGAATGTGGAACTCACCTATGCGCCCAAGAGTAGCGGTAGCCACAGCGGCACTATCATGTTCACTGACGCTGACGGCCGCCAGGTGCGTATTCTCGTACAAGGCGCTGCCACCGAGCCAGCCCGACTCGTACTTGAGCCCCCGACGGTCGATGCCGGCACTCTCGATGTTGCCTCCGAGCCCTCGAAAGTATCGTTCAAGATAAAGAACGAAGGCAAATACCCGCTCGAATACGTATTCCCGCGCTTCTCCAACGAAACCATCGACGGACAGACCGCCGCCAACCATAAATTCGGATACACAGTATCGTCCAACCTCGAAGGCTATAGTGCTTTCGAATACGATAATAACCCCGCACTTATCGGCGCCACCGACATCAGTTCGCAATTTACCGATGATGTATATGTGTCGCGCACTATTTCGCTTGGTTTCAACTTCCCCTACTATGGCAACAGCTACGACAAGGTATATGTGACAAGCTATGGCGGCGTGATGTTTGTTCCTAACGAAGACAATTTCGGGCCTCTGCTCAGTCCTACCGCCAACGGCGTTCGTGGCACAGGCCTTATATCGGCCTACGGCTCGCAAATGCGCATGGGTCCGAACTCCCGCATAGAATATGCCAAGGCCGACGGCAAATTCGTGGTTAAATTCGTCGATGTGCTTGCTCCTGTATATGACAAGGACTATCTCCCCGTAAGCTACCACATGACTCTGGCAAGCAACGGCGATATCGAGATTTTCTACGACGACTATACCCCAGAGGCCATGTTCCAGTCGGGCTCGACCCTCTTCTGCGGCATCACCGATCTCGCATGCTCAGACTGCGTTGTTGTTACTTCAGCCGACATGGCCGATTACTGGGGCTACGAGGAAGTAACTCCGGACAACTCGCGCTTCCGTAACTTCGGCACAGGCACTGCTGTTAAATTCTCTGCGCCCAAGCCTTCTTTCGTCACCGCACTCAGTGTTCCCTACGGCATGGTAAGCCCCGGCGAAAGCATAGAGATAAACGCCACCGTAGCCGCCAACGCCGATATGAATGCCGGCCCGACCTTCAATAATCTTGCAATCGTTACCAACGACCCGTCGCCGGAATATACCTTCGTTCGTTTCGACGCTGCCATCACAGGCAAAAGTCTCGTTCCTGTGGCTCAGCTCGAAAATGACAATATAAACCTCGGCGAAGTATTCCGCACAGCAACGGCCAAGGCTCCTGTCACACTGAAGAACGCCGGTCACAGCGCTCTCGAGGTTACTGCCGTAGCTCTTGAAAAAGGCATAATGAGCACCGAAATCGAGCTGCCCTTCACTCTCGATGCCGGAATGGCGAAAGACATCGTCGTGACAGTGCCGACAGCTACCGAAGGTCCTGTTGCAGACGTGCTCTCTGTAACTACCGATGCCGGAAACGTGTCAGCCAATATCAAGGCAAATGTCATCGGTTGCCCTGAAACCGAGTTAAGCCTCACAGAGGTCACCGAGACCGTAGAAGCCTATACGGCCCTCTCCAAGGAACTTACCGTATCCAACAAGGGTAATGAAACCCTGCGCTATTCGCTCGTTCCCAATTCAATGGTATCGTTTACACTGCCCGACAACGACCAAGCTACTACTTCTTACAGCTACTCGTCGTCGCTCGACGGTCCGGACGTTGCTTTCGAATGGGAAGACATCGAAACAAACGGCCTTGGCGAACAACTCTCAATATCGTACTACATGCAGCACGACTACGTAGCCGTAGATCTGCCCTTCTCATTCCCCTTCTATGGCGAGAAGTACGACAAGATGTACATCTACAATACCGGCTTCATATCATTCACCGAACGCCGCGATGACCGCATCTGGCCAGAACCTCCGGCCGAATTCCCTTCGGGCTCGCTATACACCAATATAATAGCACCTTACTGGGGCTTGCATTCGATGGATGAAACCCGCACTGCCGGTACATTCCACTATGTAACCGACGATCGCGCTGTTGTTTCATTCATGGAATATGGCAACTCTATGAATATCGGTGTCTGCTTCCAGGTAATACTCGAAAAAGACGGCTCCATAAAGTTCCAATATAAAGGAGCCAGTGAAAACGCCATCATTTTCAACCTATTCGGCCTCGGCGGTATATGCGACCTTAACGGAGACAACTACATCAAACTGCCCGAGCGCATGATGCAGTTCAATCAGGCTGTCATGTTCTCGCCCGTAGTAGAAGCACCTCTGGCTCCCGGCAAGAGCGAGACTGTCGGTCTCGACTTCGATACCCGCCACATGGCCGGCAACTACACCGGCTCGCTGACGGTTAACACCAATGTTCCCGGCCGCGAGAAAATAGAGATACCCGTCGACATAACCCTCACCGGCGAAGCCAAGCCCGTATGGCCCGACGATATCACTATTGAAAACGTTCTGGCTTACCAGAGCACAGACTACTCCGACCCGATTGTTCAGATGGGCGCATGCTACTCCGCACCCTTCGCCGTCAAGAACGAAGGCACCGCCGAGTTCACCATCGCATATATCGAAGTCGGCGGCCCGACAATCTACGACGAATGGTTCGACATCGAAATGCCCGTATTCATGCTCATGGTCTACGATTCTGAAATCGACTGGATCACCGGGCAGCCTACCGGCAACAAGATGTGGACACAATACCAGCAGGGAATGCCTCTCACCGTCGGCAAGGATGCTCTCGAGTTCGCCATACCGATGATGATGTGCGAATTCTGGATGACACCCGGCGCATACGACATTCCTGTCACCTTCAACTATGCAACTTCGCAGGAAGACCTCGCAAACGGCAACTTCGCACAGAAGACCGTCAATGTGAAGTTTGTCGTGACCCCCGCACCGGCTATGACACTCTCTTCAGAGGAAATCGCCCTCAAGGCTGCCGACGAGACAAGCATACTCCACGAAAGCCTTACCATAGGCAACGAAGGCGAATATAAGCTCTCGTACACCCTCTCGCTCGACCCGTCGGGCGTAGGCGAACAGCCCGAAGAAGGCGGCGGCGGTATCGCTCCCTGGAGCGCACGTGTAAGCGCAAATACCGAGGCCAACGCCGAAGTGCTTGCCGCAGGCATTGCCAAGGCCCGTCCGTTCGACACTTCAGACAATGTCTATGACGTGCCCCAGACATTCAAATATAACAATGCTCTGTTCTACCCCGCTCTTCTGGGCACAGGCAATGTCTACAACTACGGTTCGAACTCGTTCTACGACAAGTTCAAGGCATCGACCCAGTTCACAGCTCCTGCCGAAGGCTTCAACATGAGCCACCTCTACATGCCTGTAACCCTGGCATCGATAAGTGAAAACGGCGTTCAGATAGCTTCGGACTACACCGTTATCATAGAGGTTATTCTTGGCTCTGATCCTACAGGCACCGACGTCGCAGGCCGTGGCACACTCCACATCGCCGAACAGACTACAGCTTCTGGCCAGTTCTATGTAATACCCCTCGAACGCAGCGTCTACCTCAATCCGGGCGAAGAATTCTGCGTGGTAGCAACCTTTGATGCCGGCGTGACAATGCCCGCCTACATCATCGGCAAGCAGGATGCCTACGTATCTCAGCGCTACATGGGCTACTACGATTCTTATGGCTGGTTCGATATGGCCGCACTCTTCACAGACCAGTACGGTTCGCTCGGCTACATCATGACTCCGCTCGAAACCGTAGCAGGCCAGCCCTGGATTTCGCTCGTAGACGTTGCAGGCGAAAACGCCATCAACCCGGGCGAGACAGCCGAAGTGAAATTCGAGGTCAATCCGGCCGCCGCACGTCTCGAAAAGGGCAACAAGGCCGTTCTCGTCATCAAGTCGAATGACCCCAACCGTCCGCTTGTCAACTTCCCCGTGACACTCGACCTTAACGGCGCTCCCGTCATCAGCGGACCCGAAAACATAGTCTATGCCAAGGAAGGAGAGACCAGCGTTGTGGCTCTCACCGTAAGCGACCCCGACGGCGACGACTACACCATCGCCTTCTCCGACGGCGCATCGATGGCTAAGGTAGCTTCTGTCGAAGCCGCCGAAGGCGACGCCGCCACCATCACCGCCGGCGAAGAAAACATCTGGACTGTAGCCGGTGCCACCGCACCTGTGACTGTCAATGTAGAAATCGCGCCCAAGTTCGGCCAGGCTTCTACCGGCCATGCCTTCGTCATCACAGCCGAAGACAAGACCGCCAAGAGCGCCGAATTCACTGTCCGCTATGCCGTAGAGCACGTCAACCGCGCACCTGAAGCCGTAGAACATGCCGACATCGAAGTTCCCGTCGGCGGTACATCGGCCGTAATCAGCTTCGCGGAACTCTTCTCCGACCCCGACGGCGACGAACTCAGCTACACATTCGCGCCCTTCACAAGCACAGTTGCCGAAGCTTACACCACACCCACCGGCGTGATATTCTTCGGCAAGGCAGAAGGCACAGTCGAAGCAACCGTAACAGCCACAGACCCCGACGGTCTCACAGCTGTTGCCACAATTCCTGTCAAGGTAATGGATATGAGCGGAATCTCTTCGGTAGATGCTTCTTCGGCCAAGATAAGCGTAATGCCCAACCCGGTTGAAGACATTCTCCATGCCGTTTGCGGCTTCGACGCCGACGACGCAGTATTCACACTCTACGATGCTGCCGGCAAGGCTGTCGCAGTGGAAACCGCCGATGTCACCGCAGGCGCTACTGTAGACATCAATGTCGCCTCGCTACCCGCCGGACACTATATCCTGGTGGTTGCATGGACCGACGGCGGTGTCACAGCCCGCGTCATCAAACGCTGATAAATTTATCCTTCAATAAAAAACGCACCGGCCGGCCCGGTGCGTTTTTTTGTATCAATTGCCGGAGCGGCCCGTACATATGAGATAGGCAGCCCGTGCAACGCAGAAATCGCCATATGCGGCAATATACCGGTCTATCGATTCCTTCAGAGCAGCCTCCGCTTCGAGGACATCTGTTATTGTGGATATGCCCGCTTCGTAATAAAGCCGGTTGAGCCTAAGATTTTCAGAACTCTCGCCTATACCCTCTTTATCGATGAGCATCTTGCGGTGAGCGGCTGTGAGGTTGTTCCATTTATCCTGCATGTCTATCTCGAGTTTTTCGCCAAGGTCCTCGAGCTCATTGCGGGCATTTTCAAGAGCCAGCGACTTTCTCTTTATGGCATGAGAGCCACCCCACCACCCCGAAAGGGGAATATTGACCGCAACCATGAGCGCTCCGAAATTATGATTCTGGCTGAGCAAATCGTGATAGAACCAGCCGGCGCCCACCGCCACCTGAGGCAGATTTTTTCCTATCTCTATACGTTTTTCAAGTTGTTTGGCCTCGACATTCTTCTGTAGCAGCATATAGTCTGCAGTCATGGGAAGGGCATCGCTTCCGCTCATATAGAGGTCAAGCGGAAATTCAGGCACAGAATCGGGCACAGCGCCTGCAACATCGAAATTTCCGGCCACTCCCTGCCCCATATACTGACCGAGCAGCATTTTTACGAGCTTTATTCCATTGTCAAGGTCTACTTTCTCCGTTCGATATGTATTTCGCTTGAGCCGGACTTTAAGAAGGTCGTTCGGCATAGCCACTCCGGCCTCGACGGCCACATTCACCTGGCTGTCGAGAGTATCGAGGGTAACGATGGCGGCCTCGAGCGCTTCGCGGGTAGCCTTAAGAGTCACCAGTTTCCAATAAAGCGACTCGGCGGTAAGCCGCAGTTCGTCGCGGCTCTGCTGCTGCCGCAGCCTTGCCACATCTTCGCCGACCTCGGCGAGTTTGTTGCCGTTTACAATCTGGCCGCCCATAAACACCGGCTGCAAAGCCTGCACTCCGGCCATCTTGCCCTTGTTGATAAATCCGATTTCAACAATGTCAAGAATATTATACTGGAAAACATCGTTATGAGTCCAGAAAGCCATACCCGAAGCCGAAACCTCCGGAAAATATTTAGTAAAAGCTTCCTTCCGCAGTTCTATGGCCGCCCTTGTATCATTGGCGGCATTCCGTGCGGTCGCATTATTTGCCAGAGTGAGCTCGATGCAACGTTCGAGGGTCACGACAGAATCCGCTTGTCTGGCTCTGAGACCGAATGCAAACATCAGCGGAACAGCGCATATTATATATTTAAGGTGTTTCAAAGCAAATGGGTTTCTAAAGGTTCTTCAACAGGTTTGTCGGCGCCCTTGTTATGCCCTTTCATCAGACAATAGGCTACCGGGATTACGGTAAGAATAAATACCATGGTTATAGGAGTGCCCCAGAATATGACGACCCCCATAGGCTTCCAAAGGGCGCTGTCGCCCGTCACCATCGGCAGAACACCCATAGTGGCGGCTGCCGAAGTGAGAAAAATAGGACGCATACGACGTTTTGAAGCATTCAGCACCGCATCATATACACTTGCGCCCTGATTGCGGAGCTCTTCGGCATAGTCAAGAAGGACTATAGCATTTCTCACAAGAATGCCCATGAGAGAAACCAGGCCGAGCACACAAGTGAGCGACAAATCGGTCGACTGAATGCGAAGACCCGCGGCTGCTCCAGGAATGCAAAGCAGCAGACAGGCCAGAAGCAGCAGAGCCGTGTCTGCCGCCGCATAATGCAGCAACAGGATAAAGAATATTATCACCACAGCTATTGCAAGACCTCCGAGAATCTGAGGTAGAGTGCTCATGGTGTTATCCCACTCGCCTCCGCGGGTCAGCTGCACTCCTTCAGGAAGATTATACTTTCCGATACTGTCCATAAGAGCTTCCGTACGGTCGATGACATTGACATTGCGCTGCACCTCGGCGATAAGAGACACCGAGGGGATGCCGCTGTAGCGTGTGAGCATGCCGGTATGCCACTCGGGCGTCAGCTCGGCAATCTGTCGCAAAGGAACATTCCCGAAACCGATTACAGGCATGGGCTCGTCAAGAAGGTCGGCAGCCGTCGCGCGGTCCGATGTCCGGGTCTTGAGCACAACGGGAATACCGTAGTCGCCCTCCCAGACAGTAGCTACAGGAAGCCCTCGGCTATATCGCATGGCAAGGGTTGTCTCTATAAGGACACTGTTGAGCCCGAGGCGAGAAGCCCTCGTGACGTCGGGCC
The DNA here is from genome assembly GCA_910578035.1 of uncultured Muribaculaceae bacterium. Taxonomy (GTDB): domain Bacteria; phylum Bacteroidota; class Bacteroidia; order Bacteroidales; family Muribaculaceae; genus CAG-873. Next base: position 34,503 of record CAJTOB010000006.1, on the reverse strand, counting down.
GTATCATCGCCGCCGCCACAGGATTGTCGAGCGACGAGCGCACATTACGCAGACCCGGTACCCGGCGCCCTACGGCGAGCATCGAATCGCATGTGCGGCGCAGAGTGGCTTCGTCGGCTCCTGTAAAACGAAGTTCGACAGGATAGTCGGCCGTCGAATAGCTGAGCTGCTTGAAGCGCACAAAAGCGTCGGGAAACCAGCTCTCATATTTTTCTGTATATTCGTTGAGTACGTCGATTGTAGCCTGGTTACTTTTTGTATTGACTATAAACTGCGCGAAATTCGGGCCGCCGACCTGAGGTGCATACGTTGCCTGAAAGCGCGGCGATGAGCAACCGTGAAACGACGCTATAGACACCACTCTGTCGTCGGCGGCAAGAATGCGCTCCAATGAATCTGCCACAATGGTAGTGCGCTCTACCGACGTGCCTTGCGGAAGGAATATCTCTACCGCAAACTGGTTGCGTTCGGCAATAGGCATGAGCTGCAGCGGTGTCGACATGAACAGCCATGCGCTTACGGCCACACATGCCACTCCGATGAGGATTGTTGTCTTCGGCCATTTGAAGCACCGGTCTATCAGCTTGTCGTAGCCTTTCTGCATGCTGTTGAAAATGCTGATTTTTTTCTTTCCCGAGGCGAGAGCTTCCTGCTGCTCCTTGTATATCGGTTCTTTTATCAGTTTCAGCTGCATGAACGGAACAAGAAGTTCGGCAATAAGAAGAGATACGAACAGTATTATCGTCATGCCCCATGGAAAATCGGTGAGAAAATCGCGGAACATGCCTGTCACAGTCAGAAGGAAAGGAAAGAAAGTCACCGAAATGGCAAGAGTCGCCGAGAAAATAGCCTTGAAAAACTCGGTACCGGCCCGCAAAGTGGCCGACATATGGTCCATGCCTTCAGATATGAGTTCGACATAATCGTCGATAATCACAACAGAGTTATCCACTATCATGCCCAATGATACTATCAGACAAGCAAGAGTAACTGTATTGAGCTCAATGCCAAAAGCATAGAAGAGGCCAAGCGAAATAAAAATCGACACTGGAATAGTCGTGGCGGCTATCAGAGCCACCTTTAGAGGCAGCAAAATCATTATGACAACCACCACAGCGATAATTGCTATGAGCAATTCTACAAGAAAATAGTTGACCGAACTGTTTACCACCACAGGCTGGTCTGTAATCTTGTAGAGCTCGACAGATTCAGGTATCTCCCCGCGAAGTTCTTCGAGCCTGGAATCTACCTCCTGCCCCATTTCGACAATATTATAGCCGTCTTTCATGCTTACGCTCAAAAGAATACACTTGTCGAAGTTGTTGGTTATATAGCTGTCGGGCTCGGGATATTCTTTCTTAACTTCGGCCACATCGCCAAGACGCACCACGCTGCCGTCGGGAGAGCTGAATACCACCATAGCCTCTACATCGGCCACGGAATTGACCGGCCGGGCAACAAAAACAGGCTGAGTATAGTCGCCGTTGCGCAGAGCGCCCCCCGTTGTCTGGAATCCCTGTGCCAGAAGAGTCGCACCGACGGTTTTCTCGGACAGCGCGTAATGCTGCAGCTTCTCGGGGTCGAAATATACGGCAATCTGTTCGGTCTGCATGCCCGAAACCGACATCGTACCCACACTCTCGATAGAGCGCAGACGGTCTTTGAGCTCGTCCATATATGTGCGGAGTTCACGGTAGGTCTTCTCCTTGCTCTGCATGGTTATGAGCAGGGCCGAAGTCTCTCCGAAATTGCTCAGGGTCTCTACTCCGAGAACTCCCGGCGGAAGTTTGAGTTTTTCCGCTTCCATGCCGATTTTAAATTCATTCCAGAAACTGTCGGCATCGTCTACATTGTCGTCGAGCTCTACAAATATGATGGCTGTATTTCCTGAAATCTGCGAATGGGTCTTCGTCTTGTCTACCTCCTTATAGGAGAATACGTAGTCTTCCAGAGGCTTAAGCACCTCCTGTTCTATCTGTTCGACAGATGCCCCCGGATATACGGCTCCGACCACTCCCTCGCGAATAGTGAATGTCGGGAACTCGTTCTTGTCCATCACTTTAAGGGCATAAATGCCGAAAGCGATGAAAATACAGGTGATAAGTATTATCTCCTTGCTGTATTTCATGCCGGCCAAAACTATTGGCGAAGGCTTCGCCAGCGGTTCCGGAACAGGTCTGCGTGAATCGGTTTTCTGTGTCATAGTGTCTGTCGTAAGTTCATTTACCGGCATTTAATATATCGACGCTTACAGGCGTGCCGCTGCCTACCTTCTGCATTCCGGCAACAATCACACTGTCGGACTCCGAAAGTCCGTCGGACACAAGTATGCCACCTGAAGAAAGCTCGTCGGCCCTTACAAAGCGTCGTGAAGCCCTGCCATTGTCTGCAACCCACACAAATGTGCGGTTATCCGAATCGAGCAGCACAGCCTGCGACGGAAGAATGACACCTCCGGCACCGATGCTGTCTTCGGAAGACACACCGGACATGGCAACATCACCTACCATACCCGGAAGTATACAGCCATCAGCCGTCGGAATAGATATTTTGACAGCATAAGCACGGGTAAGAGGGTCGGCCACAACAGATTTCAGCACCACACGCCCGGCAATGGAATCGATGCCGAGATTTTTGAAAGAGACCGTTGCGGGCTGCCCTTCGGATATATCTCCGATTTCACTCTCAGGCACAGACACGTTTATGCGGATATCGCTCAATGTCACCAATTCGAGCACCGGCTCGGCCGGAACTACACTCTGCCCAACGTTGGCAATGCGCCGGCTTACGACACCGCTCGCCGGCGCACTGAGAGTGGCGTCGGCAACGGCGCGCCGCGATATTTCGGCAGCATTTTCGGCCTGCTTCAATTTGTTTTGCACCTCTACCCATTTGATATCGGGAAGGGCATCGGCGTCGTGCAGTTTTTTAAGTCTGGCATATGCATCGCGGGCCTGCGCAAGTTCGGCTTCGGCAATATTGCCGGCATTGACATAATTGGCGCTCTTCACGCGGGCGAGAGACTGCCCTTTTGTCACACGCTGACCCTCTTCTACATATATATCTGAAATTGTGCCCGGCACAGAGAAACTCAAGGTGCTTGTTTCGGCGGTTTCAACCGTGCCGGAAAACGATGTGCGGCTATGGCTGCGGCTGAATCGTACCGGTTCTACCGTTACCTTCACAGGCTGTTCGACCTGAGCCTTTTCTGTATGTTTGCAGCCCGACAACAAGGCGGCCGCGGCGAGCATCATCGGAGAGGCCACGCAAAGAGAAAAACTGAAGCTATTCATTATCTTGTGTATATTCAAGCGGAGCAATCTGAGGAAAGGCAGATTGTTTATATGTTTATTATTTTTAACATCATCAAAAGTCTATTTGTTTAATAATATGCAAAAACAATAAAAGCTTTTTTCTCAATCAGAATCTGCAACATATACACTACGCCCCGGCATGTGGCATAGGCAAAACACACTCTGTTTGCAATTATGCGATTTTTTTGCTATTTTTGCATTTCAACAAGCGTCAGACCATTATATGTCAGCAGGCAAACTCTACTTATTTCCGTCGTTCCTGGCACCGGTAAATCCCGATGAGGTTTTTCCGGCGGCCAATATCGCCCTGCTGTCGAAGGTAAAATATTTCGTGGTCGAGGAACTGCGCACCGCCCGCCGTTTTCTCAAGGCATGCGACCGTTCCATAGACATCGATTCGCTCCATTTCGAAGTGCTCAACGAGCACACGGACCCCGGCACCGTGCCGGCAATGCTTGAGCCTGCTCTGGCCGGACACGACATAGGCCTCATAAGCGAGGCCGGCTGCCCTGCAGTCGCCGACCCCGGCTCAGACCTCGTCGCAGCTGCCGCCCGCAAAGGAATCGAGATAGTGCCTCTGGTCGGACCGTCGAGCATACTGCTCTCGCTCATGGCTTCGGGCTTCAACGGCCAGAGTTTCGCCTTCCTCGGCTATCTGCCTTTCGACGGCGCAAAACGCGCCGCCGCCTTCAAAGATATGGAGCGGGCAATACGCCGGGGCCAGACACAGATTTTTATCGAAACTCCATACCGCAACCGAAAACTCATCGACGAGCTTGCCGCGGCATTCCCGCCGGCCACTCTTCTCTGTGTGGCCTGCGACCTAACGGGCCCGACACAATCGGTAAGGACGATGCCGCTGTCGCAATGGCGCAAAGACAACACCGACTACGCCAAACGCCCCGCGATATTCCTTCTCTACCACAGCTAAACCGTTCGAAAGCACCCTCATGACCCGCCGCCGACAAAAATATCGCCAGAAAGCATTCCCCGACACCTCCCCGGGGCTTTTCGACCTCTCCGACGAGGCCGGCGAATCCTTGTTGGAGGCAATCGACCCTGAAAAGTTGGTGCTTCCCGAAAAACTGAGGTTCATGTCGTTCGGCAGCGGCAGCAGCGGCAATTGCTCATATATCGGCACGCCTTCATGCGGCGTTCTCATAGATGCCGGCTGCGACAATAACCGCGTGCTCGCCGAGCTGGCCGCAAACAGCATAGACCCCGCTACAATACAGGGCATACTGCTGACCCACGACCATGGCGACCATGTGCGATACGCATATGCCATTCTGAGACGCTTCAAGCATATGCGACTGTTCGCAACACCCAAGGCCATGACAGGACTTCTGCGCCGTCACAGCATGTCGCGACGTATAAAGGACTACCATGCCCCGATATACAAGGAATTCCCCTTCACTATAGGCCCGATGACAATCACGGCCTTCGAGACAAGCCACGACGGAACAGACAATGCCGGCTTTTTCATCGAAGGTGCCGGCACAAGCTTCGTAATAGCCACAGACACCGGCACAATCACAGCCCGTGCAGACCACTATATCCGCCAGGCCAGGCACTTGATGATTGAGGCCAACTACGATGCCGAAATGCTCCGGAACGGGCACTATCCCGTATATCTGAAAGCCCGCATCACCTCTACTTCAGGCCACATGGACAATGCCGACACAGCCCGCTATCTTGCCGCCGTGACTCCGGCCGCAGGCCTGCGCCGTATTTTCCTCTGCCACCTCAGCCAGGACAACAACACGCCGCAGAAAGCTCTCGGCGCCGTGCGCCATGCCCTCGAAGAAGCCGGCATAGACATCGCATCCGCAGCCATAGCGCCGGCCCACGACCTGCGCCTGCATATAGCCGTCCTCCCCCGCCTCGAGTCCTCGCCCCTCATCGTCCTCCCGTGACACTATTTGGCTTCGCGGCGGTAGGCCTGCGGCGACATGCCCATGGTTCGGTGGAAAAGGCGCGAGAAATAGGCAGCGTCGCTGATGCCGAGGCGCAAGGATATTTCATTGATTTTAAGGTCGGAAAGCTCAAGATACGCGCAGGCGTGCTGTACTTTCGTGCGCATGAAGCAGCTCATCGGCGACATTCCGGTCTCGGCACGGAAAATGGCCGAGAAGCGCGAGGGTGAGTAACGGAAGTGCGACGCAAGCTGCTCGAGAGTAAGGGTGCGGTGCACGTTTTCATTCATATAATGCATGACTCGGCTTATGAACGAACGGTTGCCGTCGGCCGGGCCGGCCATATGGCGATATTGCTCGAGCATGGTAAACGATGCCAGATAGTGATACAGACACATCGACGCATAGGCCTGGTAGCCTGGCACCATTGCCTGCGAGAAAGCATCGTATAATTCCTCGAAAAGCTTCAGGCGTTCGCCGATGCGCGAATTGTCGGCCGGCTCTATGGCGCCTCGCACGGGGCTGCCGTCGGCGAAGCGTGTCGCCAGCGTACCGCAGAAGTGCACCCAGTAGATAGTCCACGGATTGCTGTTGTCCGACCCGAACGAATAGGGCATGCCGGCCGGAAGTATAACAAAACTGTTTTTAGGAATAATGTGCTTGGTGCCGTCGGTCTCATACCAGCCCTGTCCGTCGACACAATGCAACAGAAGCGCATAAGGGCAGCCCTGCGGCTTAGCTACGCTGTGATATTTGGCCTTTGGGAAAAAGCCTATTTTACGAACATATAGATTGCCTACCGCAGGGTCCGAACGGAGTGCGTCGAGCAATGAATCGGGCAGAGCAAGCACCCTCTGACCCTTAAAACTTTCCTTAATCTGTATCATAGTAAGATTATCCAAGTCATTAGCAACAAATGTACATATTTTTTTCTTATATTCGTCCTAACTTTGCGCCATAATCAATCAATACCGATGAGAAAAAGTAATTACGACAAAAAACCGGCTACCGGAGTCGCCGGAAATATATGGCGCGGCAGCGATGAAATTATCGCCGCACTCGCCTCTTTGCGCGAACACAAGAAAGGCATATGGGCTGTGGAATGCTACCAGGGAGTACGCCACAATGAACTAAAGGACCTTTTCGGAAAACTCGGCGCCGACCGTTTTATCGATACCGCCGACCTTATGCGCTCACCGGCCGAAATAGCCGCCATGACACACACATATCTGACCGACGACCGAATTTTCGGGCGCCGCAATACTCTTGACTACGTCGATTTCTTCGACGCCGGAAAACTCGAGGCTCTAAAACTCGATTCCGACGGTCTTACGATAGTCTACGGCCATGGCGCTACATTCGTAGCACCCGAAGCCACATTAATTATATATGCCGACATGCCGCGCTGGGAAATCCAGATGCGCTCGCGCCGCCACGAAGTGACGGGCATAGGCGTAGACAACGCCGCCGACGCCCCGTCGATACACTACAAACGCGGCTATTTCCTCGACTGGGTAATCTGCGACGCCCTCAAACGCCGCATTATGGACAAGGTCGATTTCTGGCTCGACACCGTCGAAGCCGGCAGCCCGAAGATGATAGACGCCGAGACATTCGCCCGAGGTCTCGACGCGACCGTGGCACGCCCCTTCCGCGTGGTGCCTTTCTTCGACCCCGCTCCATGGGGAGGACAGTGGATGAAGGAAGTATGCGGCCTCGACCCCGAACAGGCCAACTACGGCTGGTGCTTCGACTGCGTGCCCGAGGAAAACAGCCTCTACCTCGAAGTAGACGGCACTCTGTTCGAAATGCCGTCGAACAACCTCGTGTTCGGCCGCACGCGCCGTCTGCTCGGCGCGCCCGTAGAAGCACGCTTCGGCAAGGACTTTCCTATCCGCTTCGACTTCCTCGACACCATCGGCGGCGGCAACCTCAGCCTCCAGGTGCACCCGACCACACAGTATATCCGCGAGACCTTCGGCATTCCCTACACCCAGGACGAAAGCTACTATCTGCTCGACGCCGAAGAGGGCGCAACAGTATATCTCGGCCTCAAGACGGGCGTTGACCCCGACGAAATGATTGCCGCCCTCAACCACAGCCAGGAAACGGGCGAGCCCTTCGACGCCGAGCGCTTCGTCAACAAATGGCCGGCAAAAAAACACGACCACTACCTCATTCCGGCAGGAACCATACACTGCTCCGGGGCCGGCGCTATGGTGCTCGAAATCAGCGCCACTCCGAGCATTTTCACCTTCAAGCTCTACGACTGGGGGCGCCTCGGCCTCGACGGACTGCCCCGCCCCATCAATATAGGCCACGGCTCGAATGTGATACAGTGGGAGCGCCAGACCGACCTCATATCAAAGCGCTTTATCAACCGCATAGAGCCTGTTGCCGAGGGCGAGGGCTGGCGCGAGGAGCGCACCGGCCTGCATGAGAACGAATTTATCGAGACCCGTCGCCACTGGTTCACCGGCCCGGTGACACACGATACGGGCGACGGCGTGAACGTGTTCAACGTCATCGAGGGCGACGAACTCATCGTCGAAAGCCCGACAGGCGCATTCGAGCCTTTCGTGGTGCACTATGCCGAGACATTCATCGTACCCGCCTCTCTAGGCAGCTACACTATCCGTCCTCATGGCCCCTCCGAAGGCAAGCAGTGCGGCACAATCAAGGCCTACGTGCGCTTCCGCCAATAAGGAGCGAGTTTATACTCTTCTACAGACCTTAAATCAGCAAAAATGAACGAACCTATTATACTCACACTCGATGCCGGCGGCACGAATTTCGTTTTTTCAGCCATGGCTGGCGGACGCAGTGTGGCCGAACAGATAGTTCTCCCTGCATGCGCCGACAACCTCGACGCATGCACGGGCAATCTCATAGCCGGTTTCAGCCGCGTGCGCGCCGGTCTCGACGCCGCTCCGGCCGCCATAAGCTTCGCCTTTCCCGGGCCGGCCGACTATCCTGCGGGAATCATAGGCGATTTGCCCAATTTCCCGTCGTTCCGCGGCGGCATACCTCTGGGCCCGATGCTTGAAGACGCCTTCGGCATACCTGTGTTCATAAATAACGACGGCAAGCTCTTCGCTTACGGCGAAGCCATGGCGGGCGTGCTGCCCGAAGTGAACCGCCGTCTCGAAGAGGCCGGTTCGGGGCGCCGTTACAGCAATCTTATCGGCGTGACCCTGGGCACGGGCTTTGGCGGCGGTGCCGTCATCGACGGCAGCCTACTTCTTGGCGACAACGGCACCGGCGGCGACCTCTGGTGCCTGCCCGACTCGATAGAACAGGGCTGCATTGCCGAAGAATCGGTGAGCATACGTGCCGTAAAGCGTGTCTACAAGACGCTTTCGGGCGACGACCGCGAGCTCACGCCCTACGATATTTTCAGAATTGCAGAAGGTGAAGCCGACGGCGATGCCGAATCTGCCCGCGCCTCTTTCGCACGGCTCGGCAAAGCCGCCGGCGCAACCCTCGCTACAGCCGCTACACTCATCGACGGCATCATAGCCATCGGCGGAGGCGTCGCGGGAGCGGCCAAATACATCATTCCGGCGCTGGTAGACGAAATGAACTCCGACATCGCCATGCTCGACGGCACACGCCTCGGCAGAATGCAGACCCGCGTCTATAATCTCGATGATCCCGAACAGTTTGCCATCTTTGCCGCCGACGACACCGAAATGATTTCCGTGCCGGGCTCGTCGCGCTCTGTGCCCTACCGCCGGGCCAAGAAGACAGGCGTGGCCGTGAGCCGCATGGGCGCTCCGGCGGCAATTTCCATGGGAGCATATCAATTTGCAATAAACAAGCTTAGAAATTAACAACACACCTATATACAATGAAAACATCGCGCATACTCCTTTCGGCTGCTCTTCTGGGCTTTGCAGCCTCGGCTACGGCCGAGAACGTGAGTCAATACGTAGAGCCACGCATAGGCACCGCCCACTGCCGCTGGTTCCACATAGCACCCGGCGCCCTGCCCTTCGGCATGGCTAAGCCGGGGCCTTCGACCAACGGCCACCTCGGCAACGAACAGGGCTGGGAAGCAAGCGGATACGACTACCGCGAGTCGAGCATCGAAGGCTTCCCGTGCATTCACGAATTTCAGCTCGGAGGCATTTCGCTCATGCCGACCAAAGGCGAGCTCATAACCTATCCCGGCGAGGTCGACAACACCGAAGGCCGCGGCTACCGCTCCTTCTTCGACCGCGAGAATGAAACAGCTCGTCCGGGCTACTACTCGGTGCTTCTGAAACGCTACGGCATTCTGGCCGAGACCACCGCAACCGACCGCACCGCCTACGAGCGATTTACCTTCCCCGCCGGCGACGACAACCACATTCTATTCGACATAGGTTCGCGCCAGGGCGAAAGCGGCGCTGTGGCCGACGCCAGAGTCGAGCTGCGCTTCGACGGCTCGATAGAGGGCTACGTTGTGACTCTGCCGGAATATGTGAAGAAATACCAGGCAGGAGCCGAGGTTCCCATCTATTTCTCGGCCGTCGTAGACCGCCGCCCCAGTGCATACGGCACTTTCAACGGCGACAAGAGCACCCCCGGCGCAAAAGTGGCACAGGGGCCCGGCGCCGGTCTCTATCTCACCTTCGATACCGAGGGCGAGGCCACGCCGGTGACCGTGAAAATAGGCCTGTCGTACACCTCAGTCGACAATGCCCGCCTCAATCGTCTCGCCGAGTCGAAAAATCTCGACTTCGACGCCGCTGCGGCCAAAGCCGCCGACATATGGGAAGAAATGCTGAGCCGAATCACAGTCGAAACCCCCAGCAAGACCGACAAGGTAAAGTTCTACACCGGCCTCTACCACGCAATCCTCGGCCGCGGCCTTGCCAACGACATCAACGGAGCATATCCCCGCAACGACGGCTCTGTCGGCTATATTCCGATGACCGCCGACGGCAAGCCCCGATATAACTTCTACAACACTGACGCCGCATGGGGAGCACAGTGGAATCTCTCGCAGATATGGGCGCTCGCCTATCCTGAGTACTTCTCTGACTATGTGAGCACACATCTGCGGGTGTTTGCCGACAGCGGCTGGCTCGGCGACGGTCTCGCCGCCTCGCGCTATGTCTCGGGTGTGGGCACAAACCTCCTGCCCGTCATCATTTCGGGCGCATATCATGCCGGAATCACCGACTTCGACACCGACCTTGCCCTCAAGGCATGCCTCAAAAACGAACTCTGCGGCGAAAACCGCCCCTTCGGCGCCGGAAAGTCGGATACCGACAAGTTCGTGAAATACGGCTACGTGCCTCATGCCGACGAAGGCAGCGGATTCGAAGAGGAATTCCGTTTCTCGGCCTCGCACACTCTTGAATATTCCTACAGCTCCTGGGCTACATCGCAGCTTGCACGCAGCCTTGGCAAGACCGAACACTGCAAGCAGCTCGACTGGCTTGCCGAAGGCTGGGAGAGAATCTACGACGACCAGGCCGGCTTCATGCACCCGCGCATGGCAAACGGCAAATTCATAGACAATTTCAACCCCATGCAGGTGTGGCGCGGTTTCCAGGAAGGAAACGCCTGGCAATACACCTTCTATGTGCCTCACCAGGCCGACCGCCTTATCGCCAAAGTGGGCCGCGACCGCTTCAACGAGCGCCTCGACAGCATTTTCACCGTCTCGCAGGATAAAATATTCAGCGGAGGCACCGAAGTAGGCGCTTTCGCCGGTCTCCAGACCCTCTACAACCAGGGCAACCAGCCTTGTCTCCACATTTCGTGGCTCTTCAACGAGTCGGGTCGCCCATCGCTCTCGCAGAAGTGGGTGCGCGCTATCCTCGACCGCTTCTACGGCATCGACGGCATTCACGGCTACGGCTACGGCCAGGACGAAGACCAGGGCCAGCTGGGCGCATGGTATGTGCTTTCGTCAATGGGTCTGTTCGACGTCAAAGGCTTTGCCGGCCAGAACCCCGACATGGCCGTCGGCAGCCCCAAATTCGACAAAATCACTCTCCGTCTCTCGCCAAGATACCACAAAGGCAAGGAATTTGTCATCACCACCGAAGGCAACTCCGATAGCAATGTCTACGTAGCCGAAGCCTCGTTCAACGGCGAAAAAATGTCGGTTCTCCGCCTTCCGCTCGACAAAATCACCGAGGGCGGACATCTACATCTGAAAATGAGTTCAACACCACGCGACAACTATGCAGACTGACAGCCGCACCACCCGCAGGGCCATGCCCGCCCTCCTGTTCGGGTTCTTTGTAATGGGCTTCGTAGACCTCGTGGGAGTTGCCACGAGCTATGTAAAGGCCGATTTCAGCCTCTCGCACACATTGGCAAACATACTGCCGATGATGGTGTTCGTATGGTTCGCCCTCTTCTCCATACCCACGGGGTTGTGGATGGGACGGCACGGACGCCGCGCCACTGTGGCCGTGTCTCTCGCCGTCACCGCCGCAGCCATGCTTGTGCCCGTAGTTCACTATAGTTTTCCTGTAGTCCTTGTAGCCTTCGCCCTCCTCGGCATAGGCAACACCATACTCCAGGTGTCGCTCAACCCGATGGTAGCCGCCGTCGTGAAGCCCGACAAGGTAGCGAGCACGCTCACCCTCGGACAGTTCATCAAGGCGATATCGTCGATGCTCGGTCCTGTGCTTGCCGGCTGCGTGGTCGCCGCCTGGGGCGACTGGAAGCTCATCTTCCCCGTATATGCCCTTGCTTCGCTGCTCTCGCTCCTCTGGCTTCTTTTAGCCGTCAAGCCCGACAGCGTAGCCGCCGACGACCGCCAGAGCACCTCGCTCGCTTCGGTCCGGAGCCTGCTCAAGAACAAGAAAATACTGTTGCTCTTCTGCGGCATTCTCTGCGCTGTAGGCCTCGACGTAGGCATCAACACGGCCATCCCCAAGCTGATGATGGAGCGCTGCGGGCTGCCCCTGCATGAAGCCGGATTCGGCACGAGCCTCTACTTCTTCGCCCGCACCGTCGGCGCCCTCGCCGGCGCAGTGATACTGGCACGTACAAATCCGGCTGATTTCCTCAAGATTACCATCGTTGTGGCGCTGGTCGCAACAACGGTGTTCATGTTCACCAATGGCATGTGGGCAATGGGCACTCTGATTGTGGTAATCGGCGCAATGTGGGCCAATGTATTTTCCATAATCTTCACCTTCGCCCTCGAGGCTGCACCCGGCAAGAGCGACGAAGTGTCGGCCCTGATGATAATGGGCGTTGCCGGCGGCGCACTCGTGCCTCCAGTGATGGGTCTGGCAGCAGATGCCGGAGGCCTCACGGCCAGCCTGATTCCGCTCTGGATATGCGCGGCCTATGTACTCTTCCTCGCCTTCCGTAAAAACTGAAAAGCTGTTCACAAAACCATTATATTGCGGGCGTTCCGACGGGGCGTCCGCACTTTTTTTTGCCTATAGCGATGTTATTTGCTAATTTTGTCCTTTGCAATATAAAAGAACAGAGACTATGAGCGGAGTTAAGCCTAAAAAAGCCCTGGGGCAACATTTTCTCACCGATCTCGGCGTGGCAGACCGTATCGCCTCGACACTCGATACCTACCGCGGCCTCGACGTACTTGAAATCGGCCCGGGCATGGGCGTGCTCACACAGTTTCTGCTCCAGAAACACCCGTCCGACAAGATTACCCTTGCCGAAATAGACACCGAGAGCGTCGATTGGCTCAAGACACATCTGCCAGAACCTCAGCCCCGTATCGTCGAGGGAGATTTCCTGCAGATGGACCTCGACGAGCTCTTTCCCGGGTCGGACGACTTCTGTGTCATCGGCAATTACCCCTACAATATATCGTCGCAGATATTCTTCCGCGTACTCGACTACCGCCGCCGTATAGTATGCTGCAGCGGCATGTTGCAGCGCGAAGTTGCCGAACGTCTCGCTGCCGGCCCCGGCACCAAGGCGCGCGGCATTCTGAGCGTGCTGCTACAGGCATGGTATGATGTTGAATACCTGTTCACCGTGAGCGAGAAGGTGTTCAACCCGCCGCCAAAGGTGAAATCGGGCGTAGTGCGCCTCACACGCAACGGCCGCGAGAGCCTTGGCGTCGACGAAGCGCTTTTCAAGACCGTCGTGAAGACCACATTCGGGCAGCGCCGCAAGACAATCCGCAACTCCGTGCGAAGCCTGCTGCCTCCCGGCGCCGACGCCGCGGCCATGCCATATGCAGCCATGCGGCCCGAACAGCTGTCGGTAGAACAGTTCGTCGAACTCAGCGCTGCCGTCGAGGCCGCGCGTAAAAACGCCGCCGTATGAAAGAATTTACCGAAGAGTATCTCGACCACCTGGCCCAAATCATAAAGGCCGACGACAAAGAGCGCGCACGAACCGAACTGGCATCGCTGCACCCGGCCGACATAGCCGAGCTATACCGCAACCTCGACCTCGAGGAAGCCGAATATCTCTTCAAGCTTCTCGACGAGGAGCAGGCGGCCGACGTACTCATGGAGCTCGACGAAGACGACCGTCTCAAGCTCCTCAACGCCATGCCCGTAGAGGAAATCGCCAAACAGATAGACCACCTCGACACCGACGACGCTGTAGACCTCATACAGCAGCTCGACCAGGAAGAGCGCGACGAAATCCTCAGCCACATCGACGACGTAGAGCAGGCCGGCGACATCATTGACCTTCTCAAATACGACGAGGACACCGCCGGCGGCCTCATGGGCACCGAAATGATTGTGGTGAACGAAAACTGGTCCATGCCCGAATGCATCAAGCAGATGCGCCTCCAGGCCGAGGACATGGACGAGATTTACTACGTCTACGTGGTCGACAACGACTACCGCCTGCGCGGCACCTTCCCTCTGAAAAAAATGCTCACCCACCCCTCGGTCTCGAAAATAAAGCATGTAATGGAGACCGACCCCGTGAGCGTGAAGGCCGACACTCCTATCGACGAGGTTGCCCTCGACTTCGAGAAATACGACCTCGTGGCAATGCCCGTGGTCGACTCCATCGGGCGACTGCTCGGCCGCATAACCGTCGACGACGTCATGGACCAGGTGCGCGAGGCAAGCGAACGCGACTACCAGCTCGCCTCAGGTATCTCGAGCGACGTCGATGCCGACGACTCCGTCTTCGCCCAGACCAAAGCGCGCATACCCTGGCTCCTTGTCGGCATCGCCTCGGGGCTGCTTGCGTCGGTCATTCTCGGCTCTTTCGAAGAGCAACTACAGGCAGTGACGGCGCTGGCACTCTTCATTCCTATCATCGGAGGCACCGGCGGTAACGTCGGCGTGCAGGCCTCGGCAATCGTCGTGCAGGGCCTCGCCAACGGCAGTCTCGACATCAAAAACTTCGCATCGCAGCTCGGCAAGGAAGTTCTTATAGGACTTCTGAACGCCACAGTAATGTCGTCGGTTGTTTTCATATACAATCTCATAACGATGCCGGGCGAATTTGCCGTAACCATATCGGTAGCCGTGTCGCTGTTCATAGTGGTAATGTTCGCTACTATACTCGGCACCGTCGTACCCCTCACCCTCGAGAAACTCCACATCAATCCGGCCCTCGCCACCGGCCCCTTCATTCAGATTTCCAACGACATCGTAGGTCTAATCATCTACGTCAACACCTCCACCTTCTTCCTACACGCCCTCACCGGCTTCACCTTCTGATATTGTGGCGGCGAGGGTGTTCATGGCGAGGCAGGATGTACGGGAGATTTCCATGGGCAGCGATATGATTAGCAGTCGACCGGCCTCGCAGAGGGCGAAGTCGTGGGCGGCGGGCTTATAGCGCTGGGGCATCGCTTCGTTGGTAATGAGTATTATTTTGGCATTGAGGGCTTCGGCCTCGCTTCGTATGGCCTTCTCGGCCGGCGATATAAAAGGCGACACAAGCACGCCGCCGTTGGCCGCGGCATGAAGCCAACGCTCACGCTTTGCGGCTCGCTCGGCCTCGCTGTCGCGGCGATGCACCACCACCTGTTCGCGGAACGGGTTGCGCAACAAATAGATATTTCCATAAGCCGCATATCGCCTCCCGCCAATATCCAGCCCATTCACCCGCCTGAAAAACTCCGGCCGCGCACGCCTCACCGCCAGCCGCCGCGAATTCTCGCGAATGTAGCGAAAAGCTACATCAAGCTGGCCCTTACGGCTAATAATCCTATCATAGAAGTTTTCTATAAAAACCGGTCCTTCTTCTCCTCCTTCGAGGCGCCATTCCTGCCCTATCCTTATCTTCAACATCGATATATACTTGCCGACAGGTAATTCAAGAGGTTCAGTGGCAAAAAGCAGAAAATGAACATGATCGGGCATTATTATATACTGAAGTAGCCTTAGTTTGGGGCATATTGCACCGATGGCACGTATATTACGCTCTATAATCAAACCAAGACGGCTCTTTTCAATTTTAGTATTGCTCACACCTCCAGTAAGGTGCCCGAAAAGAGGCATGGCCTTAGCCTTATTTATGGTTATATGGTAGATTGAGCGGCTTCTGTAGTCGTGAAAGAGTGCTCTGCGCATTTTTGCTTTGATAGGGGCAGCAAGCTGCCTATTCTGAACAAATTTTGTTTTAGAGTCCGCTGCTTGCAGCATTAGACATGGTGCCCCAGGTGCCGCGGTCGAGGTTGCGATAGGAGATGGCTTCGGAGATGTGGCGGGGGAGGATTTCGGGGCAGGCGTCGAGGTCGGCAGCGGTGCGGGCAACTTTGAGAATGCGGTCGTAGGCGCGGGCGCTCATGTCGTATTTGAGCATGGCTTTGCGCAGGATAGCGGCGCAGTCGGGGGTGAGGGCGCAGTGGGCGGCGATGTGGCGAGGGCCCATCTGGGCGTTGCAATGCACGGAGGGCTCGTCGGCGAAGCGGGCGGCCTGTATCTCTCGGGCCCGGACTACTCGGGCACGTATGTCGGCGCTGGTCTCGCCTGTGGGGCGAGCCGCAAGCTCATCGAATGGCACCGGCATGATTTCGCACTGTATGTCGATGCGGTCGAGGAGCGGCCCGGATATGCGGCCGAGGTATTTCTGGACGGCTCCAGCCGGGCAGGTACAAGCTTTGGTCGGATGGTTGTAGTAACCGCAGGGGCATGGGTTCATCGAGGCCACAAGCATGAAAGATGCCGGATAATCCACCTGATAGCGGGCGCGCGACACGCTGATATGGCGGTCTTCGAGGGGCTGTCGCAGTACCTCGAGGACCGCGCGGGGAAATTCGGGAAATTCATCGAGGAAGAGTATGCCGTTGTGGGCAAGGGATATCTCGCCGGGCATAGGGTTTGAGCCTCCGCCGACCATGGCTACGGGCGATACGGTGTGATGAGGTGAGCGGAAAGGCCGCGCCGTCATCAGCCTCGAGCCCCGGCGTAGCTTTCCCGCCACGGAGTGTATCTTGGTAGTCTCCAGGGCCTCGCGCAGGCCGAGCGGAGGCATTATGGAGGGCAGACGCTTCGCCATCATCGACTTGCCTGAGCCGGGAGGGCCTACGAGTAGTATATTGTGACCGCCGGCACAGGCTACTTCGAAAGCGCGCTTCACGTTCTCCTGGCCTTTGACTTCGCTGAAATCGTAGTCGAAATTGCCGAGAGCGGCGGCAAATTCTGCGCGGGTATCGACCACCACCGGCTCCGGCACAGATGCGCCCGAGAGGAGGTCTATGACTTCGCGGAGGCTGTCGAGACCGTAAACCTCGAGATTGTTGACAACGGCAGCTTCGGTGGCATTTGCACGCGGCACTATCATGCCTTTGAAACCGGCGGCACGGGCGGCTATAGCCATAGGCAGAACGCCGCGCACGGGCTGCAGCGAGCCGTCGAGCGACAGTTCGCCCATTATCATATATTTATCAAGCTCGGGGGCCTTGATTGCTCCGGCGCCGACAAGTATAGCGACAGCTATAGGGAGGTCGTATGACGAGCCTTCTTTCTTGACGTCGGCCGGCGCCATGTTGATGACAACCTTTGCACGGCCTATATTATAGCCCGACTGTGTGATAGCCGAGCGCACACGCTCCTGACTCTCCTTTACCGCGGCATCGGGAAGACCTACGATGCAATATTGCATACCGCGATCTACCACGGTCTCAACTGTCACGATAATGGCATCGATGCCTTTTACGGCTGCGGCATAGGATTTTACGAGCATGACGAAGGTATTATTTGTCTAAGGATTCGAGGAATTTTCCGGCAACGGAGGCCCAGGGAGTGCGGCACAGCTGTTCGCCTGTAGAGTCGCATACCACATAATATGGCAGGCGGGGCACGGCAAGACGCTCTACCGAAGCCGCCACAACGCCTCCCGGCACCCAGGCCTGCGCCCAGGCAGCGCTGTCGGGAGCAGTGCTACGTTTCCATTCTGCCAAATCGGCATCGAGACCGAGGTCGAGCACTGCGAGTTTCTTGTTTTTATCTTTCTCGATACGTCGTATAAAGGGCACGACGCTGTCTGCACGCCATGAATCGGCATCGGACAACACGATGATGGAATAAGCCTTGTCCGATGGCTTGAATGTGCGCACAGAGTCGTTCCTGTCGAGATAACGCACAGGCTGCACAGGCTCTGAAGCAGTCTCGGATACCAGACGCAGCAGCAGATAGTTGTAGCCGTCGGTGATAGTCGACGGACGAGCCGCCGGCTCAATCATGGCAAGAAGCGAATCGGCGAGCTCAGGGTCAATGGCACTGTCGAAAGACGTGGTAAGCAAGAGTGTAGAGAGTATATTGTCGCGGTGAGTGTCTATATATCGCGCTATGACACCGTTGGCTGCCGGGCCGCCGGCATGCAGGCTGTCGGCGTTCTGGCGCAGAAAATCGGCCCATTGCGAAGAAACCTCGTCGCCGCTTATGCTGATGTCATATGGGTTCGAGCGTGCAAGCTTTACTTCGAGAGTCTGGCCGTTTCGGGCATAAAGACGCCCGAGGAGACGGTAGTCGTAATCGTAGATATCTACCACGGCCGGCTGGCGCGCCGAGCCAAAGAACTCAAATTCGCCTTCACGCGCGGCCGTAATCTGGGTTCGGTAGGCACCGTCGGCATAGTAGCCGATGCGAAGATTGATGGTAGGATTGCCCTCTATGGTACCGTTGACGCGGAACTGCTCGGTGTTTGTACACGCAGCTGCCGCAATACACAGCACCGCCGAAATGCCTATATATGCTTTTTTCATCAGAAATCGCTGAATAATTTGGGTTTGATGAGCAGACCGACGCGCACCTGAGAATGAAATTTATTGTACTCAAGCAGGCCCTCGCCGTAGCCGTTATAGAACTGAAGGAAGAGATACTGGTTGTCGCGCTTGAAAATGCGGTATGACAGGTCTACAATCACGTTGGCATTGAGATTCCAGCCTTTGCGCTTTACCATTGTCACACCACCGCTGAAACGGCGGTCGTCGCTTACTACCTGAAAGCCTGTCTGCCAGAATCCGCAGTAGTCCACGATGTCGCGGTTATTCTCTCCGTCGACTATCGGCGCCCATATTTTGCCGTGCACCATCAGATTTTTGGTTACGAATACGTTTGCCGCAAGAGCCACGCGGTTCCACGAGCGCGACTGTATGCTGTCGCGGCCGTTGCTCTCATGCTCTATCATAAACGTGAGCTTGCCTATATATCGGTTTTTGACGAATAAAGGTTTCGTAATGCCTATACCCGGATTGAAATTAAGGTCGGTCATAGGCATGGAGTTCTCAAGGACATTCCAGAAGCACTTCTGCGTATAGAACAGATATAGATATGTTCCCCACGGAAGCGTGGAGCGGGTCAGACGCTGTGCTATCGAAATCTGAAACTTGATGTTGGTATTCTGTTTGTTGGCTTTCGGGCCTACAGAGGGGCCAAATATGAAGTAATTGTCTTTGTAAAGGCCGAAGTAGGGCTGATTTGAGAAATCCTGTTTGATGCTGTCGGCATACATAGGTTCTCCGCCTCCGGTGACAAGAATCTGTGCACCGGCAGCAAAAGCCGAGCAGAAAAATATGGCCGCTAAAACTAAGCTGCGGTATAATGTGATGTATTTTTGTAGCATAGGTGCAAAAATACTCAAAAAAATCTATGACAAGCCGATGCCGGAGAGCATTTATTGTCCTATTTTTCGAAAAGAATGGCTACTTGGCTTATCTTTGCAGAAAAAAGCGAAAAACAGCATGTTCGGAAGCATCGAATTTTATGTGGTGGCCGTTTTCATCGCCGCCGCAGTGATAGGTCTGGCCGCCATGCCCCGCACCAAAGGCGAGGCGCGCACATTTCTCTTCGCGGGCGAACTCGCACCCGACAGCACACCGTCGGAAGCCGGAATCGTGGCGCGTGTCGACGACCGCGGCCGCCTCGACATATACCGCTATGGCCTCGAAGGAATCTCAATGGAAGGCGCCTATAGCCTTGCAGTGAAGATAACGGGGTTCGATGTCACGATAGAAGAACGTCTCACAGCGGGCTCACGAAGCGCCGAGGCAGCCTCTATAGGCTATGCGTGCATAGACTGCCTCGCCTCAGAGCGCTATCATATACAATACCGCAGCGAGGCCACAGGGCGCAGTGCGGCATTTTCTATCAACATGCGCCCCGGCAACGAAGTGAAGCGCCTACTGGGCTGAATCGGGCTCTCCGCGGAGCACGCGGGCATAGCGCTCGGGGTCGTTGATAAGGTCGAGGGCCTGACGGAAATCAGGATTCAGACGGCTCAGCGGACGATAGTACGACCCATCCTCGTAGAGGTCGCGGGCAATGAGACCTTTCAATATCGCCTCAATGAGGGGTTTGGAGCGGTTCCACTGCTCTTCGTTATACTCTATTTTGGCGTCGGTTGCGTTAGCTATAAGCTTGTCGAGCAAATCCTGAGGCACATTGAAACGTGTCTGGAAATCATTGTCATTTGGATATTCCTTCGAAAGCTCGGCGCGATTGGCGTCTACATAGTTGATACATGTGCGGTTCACAATGCCGCGGGCAATGAGGTCGCGGTAGTAGACACTGTAGCGCGAGGTATCGGCGGCCACAAATACATCCGGAATGATACCGCCACCGCCGTAAACAGGGCGTTTGTTCTTTAGAGTGAGATATTTGAGCGAATCGGGGCGCTGAATGCTGTCAGCGCTCCAGAGCTCGCCGCTGTTGAAGCGGTTGTACATGTCGAGATAGTATTCTTCCGAGTGACCCTTCTCATAGGGGCGCTGTATGCAGCGGCCCGAAGGAGTATAGTAGCGCGATACCGTGAGACGTATCATAGAGCCGTCGGGGAAGGGGAAGGGTCGCTGCACGAGCCCCTTGCCGAATGTACGGCGTCCGACGATAAGGCCGCGGTCATTATCCTGGATAGCGCCCGAAAGGATTTCGGCGGCAGAAGCCGACAGCTGATTGGCTATGATTACCACGCGGCCGTCGGGGAATGACGGTGTTGTCTCGGTTGTGAATGTATGCTCGGGCGAGCGTCGTCCGGCGGTGCTAACTACAGGAGTATTTTTGGGCAAAAATTCGCCGGCAACATCGAAAGCGGCGCCGAGATAGCCTCCGCCGTTATCGGTAAGGTCTATGATGAGATTTTTCATGCCCTGCTTCTTGAGCTTCGCTATGGCATCGCACACCTCCTTGCCGGTTTCCTCGGCAAAACGGGTGATGCGGATATAGCCTGTCGTGGGGTCGGCCATGAATGTCTCGTCTACGCTGTAGAGAGGTATGTCGTCGCGGACAACACGGAAATCGATGGTATCGTTGGCTCGCTTCACCCGCAGGTCTACCACAGAGCCCTTTGGACCGCGCAGATGCTTCATCACGTCGGTATTAATCATCTTCTTTCCGGCCAGCACGGTGTCGTTAGCGCTGATTATGCGGTCGCCGGCCATAATGCCGACTTTCTGCGACGGACCGCCGGTGATTGTCTGAATGACATAAACAGTGTCCTCGAGCATATTGAACTGAATGCCTATACCGCTGAATTTGCCCTCGAGAGGCTGCGTGAATTCTTTCGTCTCGGCCGGCGAGGTATATGCCGAATGCGGGTCGAGGGTCTTGAGCATGGCCTTTATGGCCTCGGTTACGATGGTGTCGGAATTGACATCTTCCACATAGAAATTCTCAATCACATGGTTTGCCATGCGGAGTTTGGTGTCCGGGGTAAATTCCTGGGCCTGGACTGTTATAGCGGCAAAAGCGGCGAAAGCAAGCAGTATCTTTTTCATTTTATGGCAAATATGGGGTGGTATCGACGCCGTAGCTCTCGAGCTCGCGCACAACGCTCGATGAGATAGCGCCAAATTCGGGTCTACTGAATAATATAACGGTTTCGATGCCCGAAAGTTGTCGGTTGATATCGGCCATGTCGCGTTCGTACTCGTAATCTTTCATAGAACGGACACCGCGCACTATGCACGAGGCGCCTACAGTGCGGGCATATTCGGCTGTAAGGCCGGTAAAAGCCTCTACTCTCACCCGGGGCTCGCCTTCGTATATTTTTTTTATCGGGCCGATAATTTCTTCGATGTCATGAAGAGGTTTGGAGGCATTCACTCCTACTGCTATCACCACTTCATCGAAAAGCGCAAGCGCACGCTCCACTATATCGGCATGCCCGCGGGTGAACGGACGGAACGAGCCCGGAAACAAAGCTTTCATATATGAGTTAGAAATTAGTAGTTAGAAGTTAGGAGTTACTTCTGATTACTAACTCCTAACTTGTAATTAACTCAGCTGTCGATATGGGTGTCGTCTTCGACCACGAGATTGTCGATGATGAAGTTCTGGCGCTCCATGGTGTTCTTACCCATGTAGAACTCCAGGACCTCGGCCACACCGTCGTCCTTGCGCAGACTCACACGGTCCACGCGCATGTTCTCGCCGATGAAGTCGCGGAACTCCTCGGGCGAAATCTCGCCGAGACCTTTGAATCGGGTTATCTCCGCATTATCGCCGAAACGCCTGATGGCGGCCACGCGCTCCTCGTCGGTATAACAGTATACGGTATCGTCGGGTGCGTCGTCCTTTTTGGCGCGGCCCGAGCGCTTGGCCGTCTTCTTGTTGCGCACGCGGAAGAGCGGCGTCTGCAGCACATATACATGCCCCTTCTTGATGAGGTCGGGGAAGTACTGGAGGAAGAAGGTGAGCATGAGCAGGCGTATGTGCATGCCGTCGACATCGGCATCGGTGGCTATGATTACCTTGTTGTAGCGCAGGCCGTCGATGCCGTCTTCTATATTGAGTGCAGCCTGAAGGAGGCTGAATTCCTCGTTGGTGTACAGTTCTTTTTTAGTGGCGCCGTAGGTGTTTAGAGGCTTTCCGCGAAGCTTGAAGACAGCCTGGGTCTCGACATTGCGCACCTTCTCGATGGAGCCGCCTGCCGAGTCGCCCTCGGTGATGAAAATGCTCGTTGCTTCCTTCTTTTCCTCAGAGCCGCGGGCGTCGTTGAGGTGCACGCGGCAGTCGTTGAGCTTGCGGTTGTAGAGGCTCACTTTCTTGGCCGTCTCGCGAGCCTTCTTCTGCACACCGGCCATGGCCTTGCGGTCGCGCTCGCTCTCCTGCACCTTCTTCAGAATCACGTCGGCGACCTCGAGATTGCGGTGCAGATAGTTGTCGAGTTCTTTCTTTATGAAATCGCCTATATATTTGGCTATGGTCGGACCGTCGGGCCCCATGTCGCGCGAGCCGAGCTTGGTCTTGGTCTGCGATTCAAACACGGGGTCCTGCACACGCACGGCAACTGCGGCCACCATACCATTGCGGATATCGGAGTACTCGAAATTGCGGTTGAAGAAATCCTTGAGCGTGCGGCTGGCTGCCTCTTTGAACGCACTGAGGTGTGTGCCGCCCTGGGTGGTATGCTGACCGTTGACAAAGGAGTAATATTCCTCGCCATACTGGTTAACATGAGTGATTGCTATTTCTATGTCCGGGCCCTTGAGGTGGATTATCGGATAGAGCGATTCCTGAGTAAGGGCGGCATTGAGCAAATCCTTGAGGCCGTTTTTCGATATGAAGCGCCTGCCGTTAAAGACTATTGCCAGGCCGGTGTTGAGGTAGGTATAGTTCTTCAGCAGCGGCTCGATAAACTCGTCGCGGAAGGCATAGTCGCGGAATATGGAGGCCGACGGCGTAAAGCGCACGAAAGTGCCGTTGGCCTCTTCTGTCGGCTCTATGTCGCTTTCTTCTATGAGATTGCCCATAGAGAAGAGAGCCCGCTTGCGCTGACCGTTGCGGTATGCAATAATCTCGAATTCTGTAGAAAGCGCGTTTACGGCCTTGAGACCGACACCGTTGAGACCGACAGACTTCTGGAAAGCCTGCGAATCATATTTTCCGCCGGTGTTCATCTTAGATGCCACATCGACGAGCGAACCGAGGGGAATACCGCGTCCATAGTCGCGTATCGAAGCCGAAAGAGCATCGACATCTACGGTTATCTGGCGTCCGAAGCCCATCATATATTCGTCGATGGAGTTGTCGAGCACCTCTTTTAGGAGCACATAGATACCATCGTCGGAGTTTGTGCCGTCACCGAGCTTGCCTATATACATGCCGGGGCGGCGCTGTATGTGCTCTTTCCAGTCGAGGGTCTGAATGTCGGCCTCGCTGTATTCGGCTGCTGCGGGAGCAAAGACGCCATCGGCGGGTTCGCCGGTATTCTGCTGATTTATATTATCGTCGGTCATAGGATTACTGCGCTTTAGGTCTTACAAAAGTACGAAAAATTACGCGAATTTCCGAAAAATGGCTATTTTTGTGGCATGCATATACTTCACTGCACATATTCGATGGAAGTCGGGGGTGCCGAAACGATGCTCGTCGACATCATGAACGGGCAGTTGCGCCGCGGCCACCGCGTGACGCTGCTCATAGTCAACGACCGCGAATCGGCGCAAGTCATAGACACCATAGACCCCGCAGTGGAGATAGTGCGCTTCCGCCGCCGTGAGGGCGCCGCCCCGCTGCTGATGATGGCACGCCTGAACATGACCATAGCACGGCTCAGGCCGGATATTGTGCATGTGCATCACGAAAAATTCTGCCGGCTGGTGCGTCTGCGTCGTAAACGCCTCGTCTATACCGTGCACGACCTCGGAATCACAATGGAATATTCGGCCGGAGTGCATATGGCGGCTATCACCGATGCCGTTGCCTCCGATATACGGCGACGGCTGCCGGGCGCAATGGTGACAACAGTCACAAACGGAATCGACACTGCCGCCATAAAGCGGCGTAAGGACGGAATCCCCGACGTCTTCAGACTGGTGCAGGTAGCACGCCTCATGCCCGAAAAGAAAGGGCAGGATATTGCCATACGAGCTATTGCTATCCTTAAAAAACGGGGTATCGAAAACGTGTCGCTGTGTTTCATCGGCTATGGCGCAGGGCTCGAAGAGCTCCGGCAACTCGCCCGGACCGAGAATGTATCAGACCGGATAGAGTTTGCCGGCATACACGACCGAAGCTATATCTATTCGCATCTTTGCCAATACGATGCCATGATACACCCCTCGCGATACGAAGGTTTCGGACTCACCGTGGCCGAAGGCATGGCCGCAGGACTTCCGCTGATACTCACCGAGCACGACGGACCCTGGGAAGTGGCCGACCACGGGCGCCTCTGCCTCTCGGCAGAAAAGGGGAGTCCTGAAAGTTTTGCTGACGCCATCGAAAAGCTGATGAATGACTATCCTGCCTCACTTACCCGCGCCGGTGAGGCTCTCGAATACGTGCGTCGATTCGATATTTCGCGCACTATCGAAGCCTACGACAAGCTTTACTTGAAAAATCTCTCGTGATAGAAGTTTTCCGACTTTACAAGACGGACCACACCATAGCATAGCGCCGAAGCAAGCACCATCGGCAAAAAAAGTGTGAAATTACCGGTCATTTCCGGAGTGAGGAACATTGCCATGAATGGCGCCCTGATGACTCCCGCGAACACCGCACACATGCCGATAAGAGCAAAATCGCCAACAGGCAAAGAACAGCCACACAGATGATTGGCCACCATAGCAAAAAGCAGCCCTGCCAACGAACCGGCAAAGAGTGTGGGAGCGAAGTCGCCGGCGACTCCAGCCTTGGTTGTCAGGCCGACAGCCCAGCCCTTGAAAAGTAGTATTCCTCCTACTATCAGGGCTATATGACCGAGACCGCGCCCGGCGCTTATTGGAGTACCGTCGTAGAGAGCATCGATGCGTCCGTTGAGCATACTGTCCATCACGCCGTAGCCTTCACCATAGAGTGCCGGAAACAGATACAGAAGTATTCCGAGCATGATTCCGGCTGTGAGTATCTTGCCCCAGACCGGACCGATGCGGTCGAGCAGGCGTCCGGCAGTGCGCACACTGTGGTTATAAAAGAGGCTGTAAAGACCGGCCACGACGCCGAATACGGCCAAGGCCACATAAGATTCGGCTCCGAATGGTTCGGCCGAGTTAAGAAATACGTCGAATGTAAATCCGGTAAATATATAGCATGTCAGAGCCGCCGCGAGGCACGACAGCAGCAAGGCCAGCACCGTAAAGGTGGTAAAGGGCAGTTGCAGAATCTCGAGCGCGAAGAGCATTCCGCCCACAGGAGCCTTGAATATGGCAGCTATACCGGCACCGGCACCACACCCTATGAATATGCGTATCTGATGCGGAGTCATGCCGAGGCATCGCGCGAGAGTGCCGCTGATCGACGCCCCTGTCACTGCTATAGGCCCCTCGGCACCGGCCGAGCCACCTAAGCCGAGCGTAAGTACATTGGCTATAATAGGCCCGAACATGAGTTTGCTGCTTATCCTATAGCCACCCTTATGCAGAAATTTGATAAGGCGGTCGGTGCCTTCCGACAATTGACAGCGAATTATGTATCGGCAGAATATAGCAACGAGTGTGATACCAATGACAGGAAGAATGAGCAGAATCCAGTTGCCTTCAGGGTGAAAATGGCTCAGCATGACATGCGACACCCACTTGATAAGCGTCTTTAGAACAACACAGGCAATTCCGGTAGCGAAACCTACGGCAGCTGCAAGAATCATGAAATATGCCTTCCGGGGCATTTTACGGTGCACCAGACGGAGATAGGCGACGAGGCTGAATTTATGACGGTTTCCAGCTTTCATTTTCACAGGATTTGCATGTATTTATAATGCATTATCCTGCAAAAAAGTTGTTATATAACCTGTATGATGGTAAGGCCGTCGCGAATCGGAATAATGGCCTTTGTCACACGCGGGTCTTCGGCCACGAGGTCGTTGAAAGCCCGTATTCCTTCGGTCTGGAGGTCGTGTGCGCCGGTATCTATGACTTTGCCATCCCAGAGAGTATTGTCGGCAATAATGAATGCACCCGGACGCAGATGGCGCATCACAGCCTCATAATAAGCCCGGTAAGCCCGCTTGTCGGCGTCGATAAACACCATATCTACAGGCTCGCCTTCGCTCATTATAGGGTCTATGAGTTCCTTGGCATCGCCTATGTGCAGGCGTATATCCCTGCCGCGGGGCGAAGACGCAAAAAGTTCGCGGAGATTGTCGGCATATTCGGGGTCTACCTCTACTGTTTCTATCGTGCAGCCTTCGGGCATGGCCTCGGCGAAACACAGCGCCGAGTATCCCGTAAATGTGCCGAGTTCGAGGATACGGTGCGGACGTATCATGCGTGTAAACATAGCCAGCAGACGCCCCTGCGCATGGCCCGAGCACATGCGCGGATAGAGCCGCGTGAGGTGTGTCTGCCTGTAGAGACGGCGCAGAATCTCGGGCTCGGCGCCTATATGCGCCTCTATATAGTCGTTTAAAAGCTCTTCAGTCATTTTCTCTTTTTCGTGCTAAAACTCTAAACACAAACAAAGGTCTGTCTGCGCTTAAGGCTTTAGTCCGGCTATAAATTATTAGTTAGATAGAGCATCGCGGCGTGGGTGAGGAGCATGAGGACGATGAGAATCCAGGATATTTCGCGGCGGTCGGGCCAGCAGAGCCATGCGCAGACTGCCGACACGAGCACATATATTGGGTATAGCCATAGGAATGTGCGCGTTTCGCTGTCATCGCCGGCATTGGCAAGAAGCCAAGGATAGGAGAAGACGGGCAGGGCAGAGACTATTATTAGAATCTTGGCCCACAGGGGCATATCGCTGTACTTTCCGCTCATTTTTTAGATGTTTTTTCAGCCAGATATGCCTTTACGGTCTCGGCTATGCCGCGTTCGAGGGGATAGTCGGCATGGAAGTCGAAATCGCGCACGGCATCGTCTACGGAACAGTTCCAGTTGCGCTGGCGCATGATTTTGAACTTGTCGCGGTTGAGAGTGGAGGGTTTGAGACGTATCGCGCCCCATTTTTCGGCAACGACAGAAGCTATGTAGCCCGCCCACAGAGGCAACTTGACTGGTATCACAAACTTCTTGCCGAGCGCGCGGGCTACCAGGGTGCGGAATTCGCTCTGAGTATAGGCCCGGGGCTCGCTGATGATATATTTCTTATGCAGGGTTGCGGAAGACTCTATGGCGTCGAACATGGCGCCGACAAGGTCGGATACATATATGAACGTAAGGAGCTGTTTCTTATAGCCCACACCGAAGTCGAAGCGCGAGTCGATGCTCTTTATCATCATCAGATAGTCTTGCTCATGGGGGCCGTAGACACCCGTCGGGCGGAAGATGGTCCATGGAATGTCGGGGTGTGTCTCGAGCCATGTCTCGGCCTTGATTTTCGACAGACCGTAGCGCGTGTTTGGCTTGGGTATGGTTGCAGATGTGATGGGGCCGTAGTCGAGATAATCGGCATTTCCAAGAGCGCTTAGCGAGCTCATGAAGAGGAAACGCCGCGGCATCATTCCGGCTCCGAGAAGCGCCTCGCAGAAATTGCGCAGATAGTTGAAGTTAATGCGGTTGAAATCGCCGAAATTGGCACATTTTGTTGCGCCGAGATTATATATTATATAATCCCAGCCGCCTTCGGGAGCGGTGCTTTGTATCTGTTCGAGAAGCGTCGCAGGCTCGTCGTAGTCGAACACGGCGAAATGCAGAGCCGGGTCGGCGAGATAGCGCCGTGACGTGGATTCGCGCACACCGGCCCAGACATCAAATCCGCGTCGCAGACCCTCGGAGGCAATGAAACCGCCGATAAAACCGCCGGCACCTACCACAAGGAGCGTTTTTTTCTTTTCTTCCATAATCAGAAAGCGAGTATAGCTTTATTGTAGGCCGCCATCGTGGCTTTGGCGAAATTGTCGGCCGAAAATTTTTTGACATGTCGCTGACCGTGGCGCACAAGTTTGTCGCGGAAAATACGGTCGTCGATTATATGTAATGCCTCGTGTGCAAGAGCGTCGGCATCGTCGGGATTTATATATACGGCGCCGTCGCCTCCGGCCTCTTCGAGACAGGAGCCTGTGGCGGCAATTACCGGCGTGCCTACTGTGATAGACTCAACCACAGGGAGTCCGAAGCCCTCGTAGCGCGAGGGATAGACGCTGAGCACGGCGTCGGCATAGATAGCGGGAATATCGGCAAAAGGAATGCCTTCGAGGTGCATAACGCGGTCGGCGAGCCCCAGACGCGCTATCTCAGCCTTCACTTTAGTACCATAGTCGCCGCTCATGCGGCCTACGATGACGAGCTTCACGCCGGCGGCCAACTTTGCGAGCGCACGCACTGCAAGGAGCTGGTTCTTACGCGGCTGCACGGTGCCGACACAGGCTATGTATGTCTCCGGCAGGCCGTATTTCGCCCGTATTTCCTGGCGCTTCACCGTAGGGATTTCAAGCGTGAAAACAGGGTCTATTCCCTGATATATCACATCAATCTTATCGGGAGATATCTGATAGTCTGAAATGAGGTCCCGGCGGGTGCACTCGCTGATGGCGATGACGCGTGTTGCTATGCGGGCCGAGCGGCGATATTTGAAATCGTATAGACGGCGGTCTATGGCTGTATAGTCTTCGGGGCAGCGGCGATATATGATATCGTGTATTGTCACTACGGAGGGGCATACCCGGCCTATCGTCAGTGGCAATTCGTTTGAAAGGCCGTGATAGACCGACACACCGTCGTTGCCGAGGGTCACGGGCATGTCGACAGTGCGCCACAACGCACGTCCGGCAGCGCCGAAACTCGTGCGCGCATAACTTATATCCACATTCTCGCGCGCCAGCAGAGGGTCTAAGCGGTCGTTGGATTTCTCGCGGGGCGCATATAGCCTGAAACGAGTGCCGGGAAAGGCCATCGACATCATATTGAGGGCATATCGGCTGTAGTTGCCCAGGCCCGTATTGTTTTCTACGGCGCGTTTGCCGTCCATGCCTACAAGCATGGCTTCTCCGCCCTTAATCTTCATGATTTCTGTCTATGAGAGCCTGTATGCCCAATGCATATGAACCGGCGCCGAAGCCCGATATGGAGCCGGCGCATACCGGCGCAATCATCGAACGGCGGCGTATTTCCTCGCGGGCAAAGACATTGCTCAGATGGACCTCCACCACAGGCACCGTCACGGCCTCGATGGCATCGGCGATGGCAAGCGAGGTGTGAGTATATGCACCCGCGTTCAGGACAATGCCGAGCATATCTTCACTGAAGCCTTCGGAGTGTATGCGGTCTATAAGCGCACCCTCGCAGTTGCTCTGGAAATACTCTATATCAATCTGCGGAAAACGGCTGCGCAGCCCCTCGAGTATGGTTTCCATAGTCATGGAGCCATAATGGGTCGGATCGCGCCGTCCGAGCAGATTCAGATTGGGGCCATTGAGCACAAGTACTCTCTTTTTCATTTCGTATGCACTTTTTCTGTAGGAGGAAGAGTGTCGTTACGGCGGTCGACGGCATCGACCACCTCACGGGCAAGGTGTACGAAAGCCTGGGCCGACATAGTATTCTCGAGAGCTATGGGCTTGCCGGCATCGGAATGCTCGCCCACTGCAGCCACAAGCGGAATGCGGGCAAGCACGGGCACGGAGTATTCGGCCGCGAGGGCATCGACATTGGCATCGTCGCCGAAGAGGAAATAGCGCTCGTCGGGGTGCTTTTCGGGAGTGAACCATGCCATATTGTCGACCAGACCGAGCACAGGCACGTTGATTTTAGAGTCGCGGAACATGGCTATGCCTTTGCGGGCATCGGCCAGAGCAACCTGCTGGGGAGTAGTAACCACGACAGCGCCGCTTATGCCAAGAGTCTGCACGAGGGTAAGATGAATGTCGCTTGTGCCGGGAGGCATGTCGATGAGGAAATAGTCGAGTTCGCCCCAGTCGGCCTGCTCGATGAGCTGTTTGAGAGCATTGGAGGCCATGGCGCCGCGCCATACGGCAGCACTCGCCGGGTCTATCACAAACCCGATAGACAGCACCTTGACGCCATAGCGCTCAGCCGGGATTATAAGGTTGCGGCCATCGACTTCGTGCATATACAGCTCTGCATTTTCGAGACCGAACATCTTTGGCACCGACGGACCGAAGATATCGGCGTCGAGAAGGCCCACTTTGTAGCCTTCGGCTGCGAGAGCCACAGCGAGATTGGCCGCTACGGTCGATTTGCCGACACCGCCTTTGCCCGACGATACGGCCACAATATTTTTCACGCCGGGAAGTACCGGCGCTTTCTCCACAACAGGAGCGGCATGGCGCACCAATGTGTTGATTTCGACCTCTGCGCCGGGTGCGGCATGCTTTATGGCCGCCTCGGCAGTTTTGAGCAAGGAGGCTTTGAAGGGGTCTGTTGCCTTGTCGAAGATTATGGTGAAACTCACATGGTTTCCGGCAATGCGTATATCGTCTTCAACCATATCGAGCTCGACTATATTTTTGCCCGAACCGGGATAGCGCACCGTTGCAAGGGCATCTGTTATCAGTTTAGGATACAAATCCATATGTCAGGAGGTTAGGAGGTTAGGAAATTATGGAGTTAGGAGTTAGAAGATAGAAATTAGAAGTTTAAACTACTAACTTCTAACTACTAACTTCTAATTTGTCACTATAGCATATCGGGCATCTGAATGTAGCCGCGCGAGTAGCTGCGGTAGGTGTCGTGCTCGAGTTCTTCTGCACCGGGCGGCTCTGAAAGGGGCGATTCGCCGAGAGGAAATTTTATGTATTTGATAGTAAGGCCGCGGTCGAGCCACTGGTTTTCGTAGTGGGTGCGGATATTGAGTATAGGATTATCAGGAGCGATGGTGGCATAGAGGTCTTCGGTAGACTCGAGCGCTTCGAGGCCGTTGTGGGCAGCCATCATGCTCGTATATGCGTATAGAAAAGGGCTGTCGGTCTTGAGATTGACAATACCCCCGGGGCGGCTCACATGGCGGTATAGCTCTATGAAGCGTGTGCCGGTGAGGCGCTTGCGCACTTTCTTCATCTGCGGGTCGGGGAAAGTAATCCATATTTCATCGACCTCTTCAGGAGCGAAAAAGCTCTCAAGAAGTTCTATCGACGTGCGGATAAAGGCCACATTTTTCATGCCGGCGTCGCGTGCCTGGCAGGCGCCTGTCCACATGCGGGCTCCCTTTATATCAATGCCGATGAAGTTGCGGTCGGGAAATTGCCGGGCAAGCCCCACGGTATATTCACCTTTTCCGCACCCGAGTTCGAGCACTATAGGATTATCGTTTCCGAAGAAATCGCTTCTCCAATTACCGCGCAGAGGAAAACCTTCCTCTTTCAGACGTGAAAAAGGATACTGGAAGACCAGGTCTATGGTCTTCATCTCCGCAAATTTTTTAAGTTTGTTCTTACCCATTTTTTAGCGAAGTATTTTAGCCGATCCGCGTGTTCCGTCGGAAAGGGTGCAGTCTATAATATAAACGGCCGTATCATGGGCCGACATGTCTATTCTTATCATATCGGCCTGTATGCCTGATTTTGTGAAGATATATTTACCGGCAATATCGCATATGAGGATACTGTTGATAGCGGCTCCTATGCTTTGGACTATCAACATATGACCGTCTGAGGCGACGCGGATTTTACTTTCGCCTGCAACCGGTATCGCAGACGATGTCGAAGTGCCCTGAATGCTGAATTCCTGCCACTGTGGCGTACTCTCGAATGCTTCCTGCATGGAGGGGTCTACATTGAGAACCACATTTTTCTGAGCCACTCCGGCCCACACGTCTTCTCCGAGCGCCGGCACAGACAGCAGCGAAAGAGCATCTACAGAGTTAAGCGACGACATGCCCTCCATTGCCCCATGACCTATAGTCTCGAGACTTCCGGGCAGCTCGACGCTTGTGACAGACGAGGCTCCCATAAGTGCGTATTCGCCTATTGAAACAATATTTTCAGGTAAAATGACGCTCGATTCCATTGCTGTCACATCTTTAAACGCATATGCCGGCAATTCTGAAATACCATCGGGCAGCACTACCTCTGCAAGCGCTCCACACTCGAAAAAGATACCTTTTCCTATATTGTCGAGGTGAGAAGGTGCCATAAACTTTTCAAGAGAAGTATCGCCTGCGAAAGCCCAGGCTCCAAGACTGTCGAGCTGCGAACAGGCGCTCATATCGGCGGTTTTCAGAGAACTCCCGGAAAAGGCACTCTCCCCTACCGACCGCAAAGCCGGTCCAAACGAGAATTTTTCAAGCGACACACACCCTTCAAACGCACGCGCAGGAATCTCTTTTAAACTTTCAGAACCTACGACAGTGGCAAGTGCCGCACAATCGCGGAAAGCGCTATGTCCTATAGAAAGGTCCGGCGCAAAAGTAACAGACTTCAGCTGCCGGCACTGATAGAAAGCACCCTCTCCGACGCTTGCGCCCGCAGGCAAAGAAATTTCAGATATGCGGCTGCCGGAAAAAGCAAAATCACCTATTGAGCATTCAGCCGGAAGAACTATATCCGTTATTTCCGAACCAGCAAACACGGCTGCCGGAATCTCACCGGCCTTGTAGCTGCTAAGGGCTCCCAGAGGTGCGCCGTTATATGCCACAATCCGCAGACCCGACATATCGAGACTTCGCAGACCGGGCATCGAACGCTCTATAAAATAAAAATCGGAAGCATCGGCCGAGCCTCTCAGCACAAGTTCCGACACTGTCTCCGGATTACTTATTTTAGTGCCGAGGAAACCGGCCTCGCACTCCACGGTGATGCCATGAACTGCGAGCACACTTCCCGAAATTATAGATAGTACTAAAATACGTTTCATCAACATAAGTTTTGCACACAAAAGTACTCAAAAAGTGGCATGTAGCCAAATTCATCAACAGTTGTTGATAACTCTGTTGAAAACCTTGAAATAGCTTTTTGTAACTGACAGCAACTTTAATTTGCATTTTAGAACTGAGACTCTATACAAGGGTCTGTACCTCAAATCCAAATTTTTACCCTATGATTTTACAAAAGCGGTTTCAAGCAGTTATCAACCCAAAAATATAGGGTTTTCAACGCCTGAAAGTTATGAAAATATTAACGTCGGCAGTTATCAACACTATGTTAATAACTGCACCTAATCCCTTAATTTCAAAACATTATCATGTAGATAAACTGTAAACAACGCCTTAGGGAAGCACAATAGGTCATAATTACAAGAGATGCCCGAAAAAGTTATGAAACTTATCAACACCCCTTACTATTCCTCTTGAATTCTTGTTTTGAAAAAATTTTTTTAATGATATAAAGACAAAAATAAAAATAAGGGGTGTTGAAAAGTGGATAGACGATGGTCAGGGAGCCAAAAAGGAGCCCCCCGGAATAGCCGGGCCCCGGCGTGAAAATGATGATTACAATGTGTAGAAAATTGCCGGGATATGTTGATAAGACAGAAATCCCGTTTTTATCAAAATGATATCAAAAAATTATTGATGCCGTAACATGCCACAGCCCCGCCGTTTACCCTCTTATCAATATAATCTACGCCCATTATTAATACTATGTGGTGTTTCTATTAAGTAGATGTTGAAAATTAGTTTATATCAAAATTTTTGTGTATCTTTGTGTATTTACACAAAGACACAACGCTATCGCAAAAATCAAAGTTATACACTGACAGAACAGCAACGTCTGCAATTAGAGGAAGGCTTTCGCCAAGGCAAGAGCCATGCATACCGCATGCGCTGTCGCGCAGTGCTTCTGAAATCCACCGGTCTGACTTCGGAACAGGTTGGAGAACAGACCGACATGACCCATATATCAGTCAATTCCTGGGTGAAACGCTTCAAGACCGAAGGGATCAAAGGACTGGAAACACGTTCCGGACGGGGTCGGAAGCCAATAATGGACTGCTCGGACGAAGAGTCGGTACGCAAAGCCATAGAGAACGACAGGCAGAGCGTGAAGAAAGCGAAAGAGGCATGGCAGCAGGCTTCAGGGAAAGAAGCCTCCGAGAGTACCTTCAGGGCTTTTTTATCCGCCTTGGCGCGGGATATAGACGTATAAGA
>CAJTOB010000005.1 GCA_910578035.1 uncultured Muribaculaceae bacterium | reverse complement strand
ACCGCTATGCTCCTTCGTCTCAGATATAAATCCATCTCGTACTTTTTGGCCTGTGCTTTCACATATGTTATTAAACATCCTCTAAAAACGTTTGGATTATGAAAAAGGCTATATTTACAATTGCGGCGTTTATGCTCGCATTCGGTTCCTACACCGCATTGGCCTCCGATTCAGGCGAGGCCTCCAACGACAGCACCCGTACTGTCATAGAGAAAGTAGAAGACGGCACCGTCAAGGTCTACGACAAAACCAGAGACGGCACCGTGAAAGTCGCCAAAAAAGTTGCCGCAGGCACCGAGAAGACCTACGACAAAACCAAAGACGGCACCGTCAAAGTCGCCAAAAAAGTAGGCAACGGCACCGTCAAGACCTACAACAAGGCCAAGAACGGCACCGTCAACCTATTCAATAAGGTAAAAGACAAAGTGACCAAATAGAGAAATTACCCTGACGAGGGTATTGACCTACAGTCGCTTTCTCCGTAATTTTGCATCAGAAAATTTACGGAATTGTTTGCCATACTCCCGCAGCGCCGCGAGGCCCTGCGGGATTTTTGGCTAATCCTGATAATCCTGAACTGTGCGTATAAATATGGCGTCGCTCATTGAGCCGTCGTTTTTGTTGGCAGAGCCGTTTTCGAAGCCTTCGAAGCCCATTGTGAAATAGTTGATGTCGAAAGCGCTGGATTTGTAGATGGATATGTTGTTTGATTCCGGGGTGTCGATACGGTCTCGGCACCAGTAAAGAGCTCCGGGCCTGCGGAAAATATCGTAGAACAGAGGTGCGTATTGGAGTGAACCGGTAACATCTGCATCTTTCAAATTATAATAATACGTACGAGTAGCATATCGCAGGGTTCCGTTTACATCTTTTGGATCAGGAGCCCAGGCGCTATTGCCTTTGCGGCGTCCGTAGCCCGAGGCGCCCATTGGCAGAAATATCTGGCGAAGGTCGTCTCTGTTGTATATTATGATTCCGCGCATGCCTTTGGGCGAGTTCGTGCCGTCGGCATGAGTGTAGCCATGTGCCATAGCGGTGCTACTCTGTGTGTCGATAGCGCCGTCGGCATATACCACTCCATAGGCTTTCTTAATCACAAAGTCAAGGTCTTTCTGCGGGTTGGCTGGGTCGCCCGGATTGGCAAGTGTGTAGAAATCGTCAATAGTCGCAATCTGGTCGGATCCTGAGAGTTTCCAATTGTTATACACGTCCTTGCTTTCCACTTTTATGTCATCCCATTTTTTTAAAGAACTTGATGTGGCACCTTTTTCAATCACTTCGAAGTTGCCGGTAGATGGGTCCTTGCCGGCTACCTGGGGTAGATATTTAGGAATCGACTCTTGCGACAAAGGCGTGAATGGAGGAGTAGGGAACTTCTCGTCGTTGGAGGATAGAATGGCCGTATAGCTGCCGCGGCGGAACATCGAGCCCGGGTCTATCGGGGAGCTGGTGAATACGGGCGTGCCGTCGCTCTTAAAGCTGTAGACATTGAACGACGACCATTTTCGGTAGGGTGTCACTTTGTTGTCGTTGAGCGTGTTGGTATAGCTGCCGTCGGCAAGTGCTACAGGGTCATAGCCGTTGCGGCAGAAGATGTCGTGTTCGCATGTGTAGTTGTGATATCTCACCTTGACGGCCGCAAAGCCTGTAGCGCCGGTAAAATTGATCTGGAAGTCGATATTTCTGTCGGCCATGCCTTCGATGTGACGCACATACTGCATCGGGGCGTTGTCGCCGCTGCCTTCTGTTGTTGTGCTGAGTGTGATGATTGGGTCGCCTATTACTTCGGCACTCCATTTGCCTTCAGATTCGAAGGGCTCATAGTCTTCTATGTCATCGATGTCTTTCATTCGCATGAGGGTGACATGGAAGCCTTCGGTACTGCCTGCCCGGCGCCATACGCCCTTGGGATTTTCTATGCGTCGAACCTGAATGATGTGCACATATGTATGGTACCATCGCGGATTTCCGGTGTCAGGGTCTATCAGCGATATCGAATAGCGCACCTGCATGCGGCGCGGATATGAAGAGTAGGGGTTATTGCCGGTGAATCCGGTATTGGTAATGAGTTCTTTGGCTCGGGTATATAAAGGTATGTTGACCACATATCCTATCGTGGAGCCGCTGCTCGTCAGCTTGTCGGAGGTGTAGATGCCGGTTTTGTTCAGTCTGCCGTCGACTGTTGTGGTATATTCATCGTTACCGTCGGTCCGTGGATTTATGATATCGTATTTAGCATAACCCGACATCATTTTGCGGAAAAATGTGCGGTTGTAGGTTGAGTTTCGCGCGCCCCATGATGGCTTGCCGGCCTGGTCGGGCTCTGCAAGACGCACGGCCTGCACTTCTCTGAGGGTCAGGAAGCTGTTCCACGGGCCGTCGGGGTGTGTGGCATCGTTGATATATTTGTCGTAATATATCGGATTTCCGTTATTGTCTGTCTCCTTGCTTGGGTCGGGAAAATGAGCGGAGTTGTCGCCCCAGGGGCGCCACCATGTCTGCTTCGGGTCTTCCTGCGATGCGTCGCCTGCAGGGAAATCAGAGGGTAGATTGTCGGTGCCTATAATTGTGGCATAAAGATAAGGATTGTCGGGGTTAACTTTGCCCATAATCTTCACCGTAGACATCATCTTCTTATTGTAGAGATAAGATATGTACTGCGGAGTCATGGCATATATGCCGGTCTCTTCCTTATACTGAATGTGCCAGTCGGCATCGTTGCCGTAGCCTTTAAACTTGAGAGTGAGCTTGTAGTGGTGGTTGCGGCTCACGTTGTAGTCGTTTTCGGTGTTGGCTCCGAGCATGAACCGGAATTTGATAGGACCGCCGCCGAGGTGAGGCGCACTACCCATGGCAGCGGTGCCGCAGCGGTACCAGCCCGATACTTCCACCCATGTGCCATAAGGCTTCTTGTCCTTCCAGCCTTCATCGCCGTCTCTTTCCTCCCAGTTAGGGGTGTCTATGACTCCGTCGCCGTCGGCATCCTGAAATTTGGAATCGCCTTTTCCCTGAAGGTTCTCATAGAAATAAAACGATGTGGCATCGGTTTTGTGGCGGTCGTCGCGTATCGATGTGTCATTTCCATTCTCCCCGTTGCTGAGGTAGGGGTGAGTGTTGTTGCAGATGTGGATATAATTGTCGGGGTCTATTCCCATAGGGTCGAAAGAGGCGGGAATATTCTGAATAGTAATGCTTCCGCCGTCTTTTACGAGGCCGTTTTCGACGGTGTAGCGTATGTCGCCGGCAGCGGGGAGCATTTTGGTCGGGTCGTCGGAGCTGAGGTCTCGGCCGGGAGTGTTGGGATTGCCAAGCTGGCATTTTTTAGCCACGTCGTAGACTTTCACATCGGTCACGAAAATCTGTACGTCGTCGAAGAGATCGGTGCCGTCGAAAGATACTGTGAGTTTCGAAGCCAGACGACGCAGCCAGCAGTGCATTGTGGCGTTGCCGGCCTGGAGCGGAATGGCCTGTTCGGGAGCGTTGCGGTTTGGCGCCACGCTGAATATGCCGAACATTTCGGAATTTGCCGCCAGATCTACTTTGCCGCCTTTGAGCCATGTGCGCTCGATGGCCTTGAGCTTGTCGGGGCTGGAGAGGTCGTAAGTGTCAAGTTCAGGTATGTTTGCGACGCCATACACTCGATAGCGGGCCGATTCGAGGAATAGTTTGAACATAAGGCGTCCTGTGGCATCGTTCTGAAGGTCGCCCTCTGATGGCAGGCGGTTGTCGGAGAGCTCATATTTTATCGCCTCGAAACGGAAGTCGGGGTCGGTCGACTCTGCAAATTCTCCGTCTTTGAATACGCGTATACATTTATAGTTCTTGTTGTCGTCAAAAAGTTCGTCGATGTTCTCATGGTATATCACCATATGGAAGTCGCTTATGCCGTCCATCATGTTGCCGCTGCCGACGCCGCTGCGTGATTCGAGCGATACAGAAGCCGGCGCATCGAAGCTTACCGTGACATTGACCTCGGATTCGCCTTCGCCGACGATGCCGAAGCCTGGGCGGAAGTCATCGACACAGCCTCCGGCCGCAAGCACGATGGCGGCCAGAAGCGCGAGTATGCCAGATTTATATATTGTCTTTGTCATTGTCTTTGTCAGAATGGATTGGAGATTTCGGTGTTGCCGGTCGGGGAGTCATACCATTTTTTGTCTTCGGTCGAATAATAGCCGTAGACGGTAGAGCCGTCGGTGCTCTGATATTTCACGCGCATAGTATTGCGGTCGTAGCCGACAAATGGGCTGATAATCGCCGTTGTGCGGTCGGGAGCATACCACACGCTGTTGTCAATGCTGTAGTAGCCGAATGTCCAGCTGCGGTCGGCGCTCACATAGCGGAGCATATTGTCGGTTTTGTCGTAGTAGTCGAAAGGATTCTGAATTGCCGTAGCTTTGTCGCTTGCCAGAAGTGTACTCTTGGCTTTATCGTGATAGTAGAACAGATGCATGTCGGGGGCATATGCCACTCTCATGAGATTGGCGTTTTCAGAATCGCGGTTGTTAAGAGGATCGAGAATCTCGGTTAATTTATTGATAGCATATGATTTGCCTGTTTTACTGTCGTAGTAGCTTATGAGGTGGTTGTTGTCGTCGCGGCGTATGCTCCAGCCGGTCAAAGGGTCTTCGTCTGTGAAATACGGATTGTCTATCGGACGCAGATTCTGGTCGTAGTATCGGCCGGTCTCGCGGTCGTAATAGTATATTATATTGTCTATTTCTATCTCTACAAGTTCGAGATTGCTGTCAAGGCCGAATATAGGATTGAGCACGACCTCGCTGTAGGGTATCACCTGTACGATGACGCCTTTCTTACGGACATTGAAGCGGTACCAGTAGTTGCGCAGTATATCGAAATGCTTGCCGGCCGAGGCGCCGTCGTAGTATTTGAATTCAACGATGTCGGGCTCGCTTGTAGCGCGGAACTGTATTGCGATGGTAGACCGGCGGGAGACGTCGGTCAGATTGTCGAATTCTGGAACATAGGCAACATATACATCGTCGCTCACCTTCACAAACGGAAGCGATGCCTCAGTGTATGCTCCTTCGGGTATATGGGGAGTATTGGCATAGTCGTCTTCGTAATTTCCGTGCACATAATCGTCCTGAAGATATATGTTGGTCGGCGCGCAGAATCCTTTGGTGTTAAAGCACCGCAGACTTACGCTTTCTATTTCGAAGCCTCCGTCATGGCGGTTGACTTCGATTTTGGCAAAGGCTCTGAGCAGATGTATGGTGCCGAGGTCGGCGGTGGATACGTTTACGAAATTAGGCGCAAGGATATTGGTGACACCATAGAGTGGAATGGTGTTTTCTTCCGACAGCTGCATCATTGAGGCCGTGAAGTCGTATTGCCGGGCGCAGATGTCGTCGATGGTGGAGACGCCTGGCTCGAGGGTGGCTTCATCGGGATAATTTTTCCAGTTTGCCAGAACAACCATCTTGAGATCTGTTCTTTCAAGCATGTCGCGCTCTACTTTTCCTGAGGCTATGTATCGTTTCGAAGACATGTTCTCGCTTTGGGGAATCAGCACTTCGATTGTGAATGGCGCCACATATTTGTTTTCAGAATCGAAGAAATAAAAGCGGAAGTCGCCGCGCTCTATATCGATGAAGTTTTCATAGCCAGAGCCTGTATCGTAATCGGGACCGAGGGTGCCGGCGCTTCTTGATAGGTTGCCGCTACTTACGGTGATGGCTATTCCTGCCGTTATTTCGGCTTTATCGGTTGGGAAAGAGGGGGGCGTTTCATGCTCCTCGGCTGCCTCCGAGCACGACACCGCAGCCGGTAGCAGGATGACTGCGGCCAGCATGACGGCTGCCGACTGTCTGAACAGCCTTGAAAGCGAGGTGAGAATGATGTTGATGCTGAGAGTCATCGTTGCTTGTCGGTTTGGATTATTGCCTGAGGGCGGTTAGAGGTCGGTGTTTTGGAGGACGAGTTTCCAGGAGTTGATGTAGATGTAGGCGCTCATCCAGCGGTCGCCTTCGTCGAGGAAGAATACGAGGTCGTATTTGTCCTGGCGGTCGAGATATTCCTGGTCGTCCATCTTTGCGTAGCTGCCTTTTACCAGGAGGGCGTAGTCAATGAGGGGTATGGAGACTACTTTTTCGCCTTTTTTGTTGTATACGGTCACAAGGACGTCTTTCTGCTGCTCGGTGCAGAGGCGGCTTATGGTGTGCGATGCCACGCAGGCGCTCATCTGGGTTATGGGAGCGCGGGCGGCTTGAGTCTCGACACCGTCGCCCGGGCCCTGAGGCCAAGTGACTCCGGCGGTGCCGCTGGCGGTGGTGTGGGCATAGTATGTTATGGTCTCGTCGTCGAGCAGATGGTTATCCCAGTCCATAGAGCCGTTGGCGGCGGTGATGGTGAATGTGAAGTCGTCTTTGTCGACGGGTTCGCCCGAGAGGTGCTGGAGCACTACGTTTACCTCGTTGGTATTTTTAATGAGGGGCACGGTGAATATGTGTGTGCCTTCCCCGTCGGGGAATTCCTGAGCGTCTATACGGCCGTAGTAGAGGCGATTGATGTCGGAGCGGACAGTGCCGCCGTCGTGGCCGGGTTCGTGATTGCGGGCCATGGTGCATGTAAGGCCGGTGTGATGGCCGGCTTCGGGCACGGTGAAATGCGGTCCGACGCCTTCGCCGCACCATGCCATGAGGTTGTACGTGCCGGGGGCGAGGTTTTCTACGTCCATGAGGTATCCTTCGGCCTTAAGGGCTTCGCCGCTTTCGCTTTTCTGCCATACGATGTCGCCGGAAGAGGGGTCGACGATATATAGCGTCACGGCATTGACCTCGTGGGGGAATGCGTCGGCGAAATGGAGGTTCCAGTCGAAGCGGAAGCGCACCTTATAGTGTGGGTCGCAGTCGCCTTCATAGTCATAGATAAAAGAGTCGCATGAGTTTAGCCCCATGGCAACTACTGCCATCAAGGCTACTGTGAATTTGCGTGCGATATGAGTGACTTTCGATCGGTTCATCGTATGGAGTGATAATTTCTTGGCTTATAAATAAAAAATGAGGAGAAATAAAAAAATAAGTTGGTGTCTGCTATGATGATATGAACATGGGGTAATAGTAGTTGGAAGTTAGTGGTTAGAAGTTAGTAGTTGGGGGGGCGAATTCTAAATTATAAATTCTTAATTCTTAACTGTCAATTAAAAAATTCATAATTTAAAAAGATAGCCGGGCATCGGCGCGGGCTTCCGCCCGGCTATCATTCTATGAAAAAAAGTTATGAGGGAGATTAGAGGTCAACTTCCTGTTTTACAACTTTCCAAGAAAGGATGTTGATCTGAGCTGCGAGAGCGTATGTCTCGTTGTTGGGGTCGTTGGGCTTGATTTCTTCGCCGTTGTCGGGGTCGGGATTGAATACACCATGACCGAGGCGCACAACCTTGCCAACGTTGAGCTGATACCAGTGGTTGCGGACAATGCCGTATTCACCAAGTTCTGTGGCTTTGTAGTTGTTCTTGAGGTTTTTGCCGAGGAGGTGTTCAACGGGCACGTTGTAGTACATAGCACCGCCGGTGTAAGCATAAGCCTTGGTAGATTCGTTGAATTTGGCGAGTTCGGCGTCGATATAAGCCTTGTCAACCTTGGTGTAAGCGCCGCTTGTGTAGTCGGCGGGCTTCACGTAGAGCTGCTCGGTGCCGTTGTAGCTGATGAGGATTTCGCCTGTTTCGGCGTTTTCGGGCTGAACGAAGTCAACAGAGAAGTCGGCTATGTCAACGGGAGTGTACTCGTATTTGGTAACGGTGCCTTCGGCAGTTTCTTCGGTGCTAATCTTTTCGTCCTTGAAGTAGCGGAGACCGCCGGCCTGATAGAGGCGGCCGAGAGCGTATGCTAGATACTGGGCTTTGGTGAAGTAAACGCCGTTGAACTCTACGAGGTCGAGGCCGGTGTCTTCGCCGCCTTGTTCGGCGAGTTCGCGGGTGGCGTAAACGCGGGCAGTAAAGATAATGTTGGTAACGTTGCTCATCACGAGGCTGTTGTTTTTGGTAGTGATGTTTGCAACGGTGTTGGTGGTTTCGTAGCCGTAGAGGGGATCGTTTACGCTTGTGCTGGCTTCAGCAAAAGTGGTGTACTTGAGTACGGGGTTGGCATTGCCGTAGTTGGGCGACATACCCCAGTAGCTGCGGAAGAAGTTGGGGTTGTTCCAGCCGGTCCATGGTGCGTCAGTGGCGAAGCCTTCGATGTTCTTGGTGAGGTAGCTGTCGTTTTCCTGGCCGGTGAGACCGTAGCCGAAAATGCGTACGTATACTTTTTCGTTGGCGGAGGGCAGCTGGCCTTCTACATTGGGGCCGTTGTCTTCGCCTGCAAGGGTTACGTCTACTTCGTAGATGCCGTTTTCGTCAAGGCCTTCGATTGTGAACTTGGCTGCGAGGCGCTCTACGTAGATTTTAACTGCGTTGGTGGGCATTGCAGTGACGGGTTCTGTTGTGAAATCGTTTTCGAAGAGCTTGGTTGCGCCATAGTTGACGTTGTCATAGCGATCGGCGTCGATAGTGGCGTCTACAAACGATGTTGTGCTCATGCAGAAGTTGCCGCTTTCGCCTATCTTCATGAGTTCTTTGCGAACCTGGCTGATAGTGAGGTTGCTGGCCTGCACTTTGTTGACAAATTCGATAGGAGCGTTGAGCACGGTGATGACCCATTCGGGAAGTGTGCCTTTCTTGAGGTTGCGGAGCACGAGAGTGTTAGTGCCCATATACTCGATATTGGGGGACTGAGTCTCGTTGGAAGCCTGCCATATGTTTGCCTTGGTAACGAAATTGCCGTCACCGTCGAAGAAGAAGAAATCGGCACGGTTCACTTTGTGTTCGTTGTCGTCGCCGAAGATATAGTCGCCTTCTTCAGCGGGGTCTTTGGCGTTGCCGTTTTCATCGAAGCCGGCGGCACGGCTGCGTGCGTTGTCTGCGTCGGTGATATTTACGTTCAGATAGAGAGTGGTGCCCTCACCGTCGGGAGTGGGTGCCACAGTGGGTTCGTCGGACGAGCAAGCCGCAAACGAGAGAGCGGCAAAGCCCATCAGCAGGTAAGATAATTTGTTCATTTTCATTTTTACTGAATGATTGGTTAATATATTTAATATAATTTATTGTCTAATTGATATTCAGCCCGTCAGC
Organism: uncultured Muribaculaceae bacterium; assembly: GCA_910578035.1. Classification (GTDB taxonomy): domain Bacteria; phylum Bacteroidota; class Bacteroidia; order Bacteroidales; family Muribaculaceae; genus CAG-873. The sequence continues at coordinate 66,368 of CAJTOB010000005.1, read as the reverse complement.
CCGTCAGCCCGTCAGCCCAACAGCTCATTTGCCCATTATAAAGTATGTCACGGGGTAGTAGTCGCGGATAGCCTCGGTGTCGGCGATGACCTTTTCGATGCCCTCCATGCCGGCGGCTTGTGCCTTGCGGAAGAGAGAGAGGGCGCTGGCTGTATCGCCGCGTTTTGCCGCCAGAATGCCGCGCGCATAGTCGGCCAGAGGAGAGTGGCCTGCTTTCAGGAGGTGGCTCTGGGCCTTGTCGTACTCACCTCTCTGCAGCTCTATGTTTGCGGCGTTGAGATTGAGCATGGAGTCATCGGGATAAACCTCGACAGCTTTCTCGAACACGTCGCAATATTCTCTGGAGCCTTCGGGATATGACTGCGCCAGGGTGTAGAAGTCTACGTTGCGTAGGCGTGTGGCGTCGGTGGCAAAGACACGCTTTATTTCCTCGAGCGAGGTATATGTCTTTATGGTGTAGCGCACGGTGTAGTCCGAGTGACGCAGCCAGGGATAGATATCCTTGAGGATTATGCGGTAGTCGTCGGGGTACCGGGTCTGGATTGCGAGGTTCTTGTTGTCGAAGCCGAGGGGGCCGTCGATAATCTCGAGGATTTCGGGGCGGTGGCGTATGTCGAACTGCATCGAGTCGGTGATATACTTGCGTAGGCCGGCCCAGTCCTCGGGCTCATAGCTCGAGGTGACAGTCGTGTCGGGGAAGCGGTAGAGGTCGCGCACATAGCGGCGCAGGGTCTCGGTTCGGCCCATGGCGAGGCGCACGTTGTTGTCGTAGGGGCCTTCGGGCGATGCGAAACCTTTGATGTGCACGCGTGTGATGGTGGCATCGGTGTCGCGGCGCACATATTCGATTGAGTTTATGATTTTGTCGAGCTCATGACGGTTGTTCATGTAGTTCTCCTTGAGCTCTGTGCGGTTCACTACGAAGGTGATGAATGCGCTGCCTTCGATGTTGCGGGTCACGGGGCCGGCGTCGACCGGAGGCGCGAATATATAGTCAGCCTCGAGCACCGGGCGGGCCACATCAATTCCGGCGATGGGCACCATGCCATAAGCCGAAGGACCGGGCATCGGTTCGGGCTTGTCGCAGCAGTTGGCCGTTTCGCAGCGCATTTCGAGTGTCGAGTGCTCCATCCATGGCGCGAGGTCGAATTCGCGGTCGTAGTGTGCCTTGAGGTCTTTTCCGGCGCGGTATATGTCGGCGTCGTCTCCGTCGAGAAAGCCGTTGCGCAGGTAGTGGTACCAGCGGTTGCGGCCGGCAACGGTTATTGGCTCGAGTTCGAGGCTGTCGGTGCGTCCGGCGCCCATGAGAACGGGCGTGAGCACCATTTCGCGGTCGCGGCCGAGAGAAAATCCGGCCACATCGATGTCGAGTTGCACGCGCACACGGCGATTTGTCTCGTCGACACCGAGTTTTACGTCATAAAGATTTATTGTCGAGCTGTCGGCACGCATGTCGATAGCCCAAGAGGCCTGAGCGGCCGTTGCCGCGATTGCGGCGATGCTGAGTATGCGTTTGATGGTCATGACTGTTGCGTGCTTAGAAGAGGTAGATAATGTTTATGGCTGCTTTGGTCGGGCCGAAGTAGTTGTGGGGAGTGTTCTCTTTGATTTTCTTGCCGCAGTCGGCGCAGCGGTAGGTGTCGTAGCGCGTATAGATCCAGCCTATGCCTATCTCGGCCTCGATATTCCAGTGACGGTCGAGAATCCATGAGTAGCCGTAGCCTATGCCGGCTCCGACCATCCAGCCTTGGCGGCGATGATCCTTGAGCTCGCGGAAATCAGTACCGAGGAAGGAGAACGGCAGATTCATGTGGCCGAAGTTATACTGGCCGCCGATGGCGTGCGCTGCAAAGAAGTGGCCGGCGAAGCGCTCGCAGAGCCAGTAGCGTGCCTCGGGCTGAACCACCCATTGTTTCCATAGGTGATTGTTGACTTTCCAGTTGTTTATCTGGCCTGATAAATCGATGGTCCATTTGGGCGCAAGTCCGACTTCAACTCCGACGTTGGGAGTGAGTACTGCGTCGTAAAGAAGATTGGTTTTGAGAGCCACATCCTGTCCTCTTGCCGGCAGCAGGGCTATGAGGCAAAGCAGTAGCGTTGCAAGTTTTTTCAGTTTCATCGGTCGCGTTATGCTGTAGAAATGATGATGAATAGTTCTATGATCAGATACGTATTTTTATACGCAGAAAGAGGCGCAGGTACGCGCAAAGATTATGCCAATCGCCCGAAATTCGCGTGAATCAGGCAACCGGCAGAACGATGATTGGCGTAACTACCTGTCAGGTAGGCTTTTGCAAAGTGGGGGGGGGTAGATACTTAAACTAACAGTTTTGCAGATATTGCATGCTGTCCTTGATACGGTTATGGAATATGAACAAGTTGTCATAGTCGCGAAAAAATGCTAAGATTACAATAGTGATGTCGAGGGGAGGATCCAGTGCAAGTTTTCAATTCGAGTTGCAAAGTTAGTACATTTCTGTCGAATCGCAAAAATAAATTGTTGTGTTTGTGAAAATAGCAGTTTTAATGGCATTTTATCAAAATAAATATCTGAATGCATTTTGGTTGTATTGATTATATGCTCATTTTTGCATTGTTCTGCCGGAAAAAATGTACATTTGCAATCGAAATAACTATTTCTTTACTTATCTGATACAGTTCATGAGACATTATTTAACCTTTGTTAGCACATTTTTAACATTGGCTGCCGCTTCGTCCTGTTCGGGAGGAGCTGAAAGTGTGGCCGAGGCGCCATTCGAGGTGCACTGGAATGTAGAGAATCTCGAACCCGACTCGCTCGGGCGTCATTACCGGCAGAGTATACGTATGACCGGCGACCTGCGCGGTGTGGAGCGTGTGGCGTTCAATCAGTTCGCCCGCAAGATGACGCCGACTGATGCGGCCGATACGATAATCGAGATTGTGCCAGGTTACTATGCCATCGGCAGTCCGCGTTTCGCCGCCGCCACCGGTTCGGATACCCTCGATTTCGAAATAATGACAAAGGGCGCGCTCTATTCTATACGCTATGCGCCCGAAGGCTTCCATGCCGTGATGGCCGACGGCCGAATACTGCCTGTGAAGCTGGTTCAGGCCGATATTACCGCCGACAAGAGCGGCTATACCTCCGGCAAAAGAGACTATATGCCTTATGGAGACGCCATCTATGCCCGCAATGAGGAGATTGCCGGCGGAAAGGCCGGTGTCTACGATGTTGTGCCGTCTTTCAAGGACGTGAAGCTCGGCAGTGGAGCAAGCACAGTCAATCTCGACGAAATTACTTTCAATGAGCCGTCGGAGCCTTTGCAGGCCGAAGAATATCGCGTCACCGTCGGCGGCGGCGAGGTGACAGTAGAAGCCGACAAGGCCCTCTGGCCGCGTCTGCGCATGCGTCTGCGCCAGGCTTTCGGCACCGGTGTGCGCCAGATGCCCGATGCTGTCATTACAGACAGCCCCTCGCTTCAGTACCGCGGGCTGATGATTGATATTGCCCGCAATTTCCAGAAGCCCGAAGAACTGCACCGTGTGCTCGATATGATGGCGGCCTATGGTCTCAATGTATTCCACTTCCATTTCTCGGAAGACGAGGCATGGCGCCTGGAGATAAAGACACTGCCCGAACTGGCTGAGATTGGCTCTCGACGCGGATATACGCCTGGTTCGGACGGCTCCTTCCTGCCTCAGATATTCGGCGGCGACGGCAATAAGGATTCCGGCGCGACCTCGAACAACGGTTTTATCTCCCGCGACGAATATATCAGCCTTCTCCGGCATGCCGACAGCCTCGGCATCGCTGTAATTCCCGAAATAGAATCGCCCGGACATGCCCGCGCCGCCATAAAGGCTATGGAGGTGCGTGCACGCCGCACAGGCGACGACTCGTGGCTGCTTCAGGAGCCGGGCGATACCTCGGTTTACACTTCGGCGCAGTCTTTCCACGACAATGTGATGAATCCGGCTCTCGAAGGTCCGTATAAGGTTATAAATATGGTAGCCGACGAGATCGCCGATATGCACCGTGCGGCCGGCGTGCCTCTCAAGGCCATTCATATCGGAGGCGACGAAGTGCCCCGTGGAGCGTGGGGCGGCAGCCCCGCTGTCAACGCACTCAAGGAGCGCGAAGGTCTTGAAAAGGATATGGAAGTACATGCCTTGTTTGTGAAGCGGCTTGCTTCCGATCTTGCAGCCAAGGGCATTCCCACTTCTGGCTGGCAGGAGATTGCATGGAAGCATTCGGAGGATTTCGACGCCGCTGTGCGTCCGCAGGTATTCTCGGTCAATTGCTGGCGTACGCTGTCGTCGCAGGGCAACGGCAAAGTGGTCGATGAGGTGGCTGCGGCCGGATATCCCGTGGTTCTGAGCAATGCCGACCATTTCTATTTCGACCTTTGCTATAGCCGCCACCCCTACGAGCGCGGTCTCACATGGGCCGGAACAACCGATGAATTCTCGTCGCTGTCGGGCTATCCGTCGAAGCTCTGCACTCTTCCCGGTGCCAATGTGCTCGGTGTGCAGGGGCAGGTGTGGTCTGAAACCATACGCAACAGCGATCATCTTGAAGAAATGCTCTTCCCCAAGATTCTCGGTCTGGCCGAGCGCGCGTGGAATCCCGACAGCACGTATTCTGAGCCCGATTTCCATGCCGTGATTCTGAATGAAATACCTAAATGGGAGGCAGGTGGCTTCGCATACCATGTGCGCCAGCCGGGTGTCAAGGTGACTGATGGCCGTTTCGTGAAAATCAATTCGCCATATCCCGACGCCGAAATACGCCTGACATTCGACGGCACCGAGCCGACTGAAGAGTCTCCCGCTTTCAAAGACGGTGCAACAGTTAATTTGGGTGAGTTTGCCGCACGCCCCTCGCAAATCCGCGCAAAACTCTGGCTCAACGGCCGCCCCTCTGTCACCACTATTCTTAATCTTTGATTCCGGGTTGAATTTGATTCTGAGTTAAAGAAGTAAATAGTTAAATAAGTTAAGATAATGGCTCCGTCTCAAAGTTGCAGACGGAGCCATTTTCTTAACTTATTACTTATCACTTATTACTTTACTAAAATAGCAATGCTTCATTGAGCCGTCGGCTTCGCGGAGGTGGAAACCGTTGCCTTCGCAGTAGCGGAACATACTGCAGTCGGCGCATATGCCTGTTTTCATCCATGAGCGGTCGCGGTAGCGCTCAAAGCGGGTTTGCCAGACAGTCCAGAAATCATCGGTATATATATTGCCCTGCGTATAGTCGGCGCGTATGCTCGGGCACGCGCCTATAGAGCCGTCGATAAGTATCGAGCCGACGCTTATGCCGGCGTCGCAGTGGTAGAAACCATCGCGGACATCGCCTTCGTAGTTGCCCAGAAAGCCTTCGCAGCAGTAGCTCGGGCGGATTCCGCCGCTATGTCGTTTCTCTTTGATATAATCCATCAGCCTTATGAATTGGTCTTTCGAAAGACTGAATTCGGGGTAGTCGCGGGCGCGCCCTGAGGGGAATATTGTGAAAAGACGCCAGCGTCTTACGCCCCTCGATTCGAGGGAGGCGGCTATGGCGTCGAGTTTGTCGATGTTGCGCTGGTTCACACATGTCACCACATCAAAGTTTATGTCGGGCGTTGCTGCCACCATTGCTATGGCCTCGAGAGCGTGCCGGTGAGAGAGCGGGTTGCTCCGCATCCAGTTGTGGTCTTCCTCGTCGCCGTCGAGGCTTATGGTGAGATTATGTATTCCGGCCGCTCTGAGGCGCTCGAAGCGGGCAGGGGAGAGGAGGAGCCCGTTTGTAACTATTCCCCATGGCAATTCACGTCGGTATAGCTCAAGGCCGACGTCTTCGAGGTCGTGGCGGACGAGCGGTTCGCCGCCGGTGATGACTATGTTGAGGCGGTGGCGGTCGACATGCGGCAGTAGGCTGTCGATGGCGCGCAGAAAATCCTCTGCCGGCATGTCGGGCTGTAGCGACGAAGTTTTGCAGTCGCTGCCGCAATGACGGCAATTGAGATTGCAGCGTTGCGTGCATTCCCAGAACAGCTGGCGCAAGGCATGCTCGCGGATTTTATCGCGGTGCAGTTTGCGGTGTATCTCCAGGGCCAGCCGTCGCCGCAATGACAATTGTTTCATTTCTTGAATTTGAGCCTGAAATCAACGGTTTCCCTGGCGGTCCCTTCGTTCCATGGGCCGTTGCTGTCTTTGAACGATACAGTCATATTTATGGAATCGGCTTCGAGGGCGTTGTCTTCGGGTTTGCAGACGAGCCGGATGTTGTTATCGGGCCAGCCGCCGGTTTTCAGCATATAGTCGCCTTTGCTATCTGTGATGACAGTGTCGCCATAAGCAGTGAATACATGATTTCTACCTATGTGGCGCATTATTACCTTGGCTCCCTCTACGGGCTGCCCGGACTCCTCTGTGACTGTTCCTTTTATTTCGTAGTGGCCGGTAGGGGTGCCGTACATGCATTCTGCATTGTCGCAGCTTGAGAAACCAAGCATAGACAGGGTGCCTGCAATCATGCTTGAGATAATCTGGCTTGTCTTAAATGTGATTTTCTTCATGGCGTCGGAGTGGGTTGGCTTGCGTTTGCAAGAATTAAGAGCTTATTAAACAACCTCTAAGGTAAGATGAATGAAGGCGTTTGTATTAATGATTATCGGAGTGCTTGTCTATTGCATAACGAATAGATGTTTTAATTATATTTAACATTTACCGAGGCTTCATGTTTCTTGGCGCAGTGGTGTAAAATGCTTATATTTGGCAGATAAAATATTGTGCTATGAAAAAGTTGTTGTTCTCTTCTTTGGCTGCTGTCGCTCTTGCTTGTTTTGCGACTGATTATACGTCGGAGTTCAATTCTGCAATAAGAGACGGGCGTCTTGAAGCGGCCGATAGTTTGCTCAGACTTTGGGAAGCGTCGGATTCTGCAGACCCTGAGTTGTATCCGGCGAGGTTCAATCTGCTTTTTAACCGTGCTCAGAGTTCGTACATAGAGTTGTCTGGCGATACGCTTCCCGGTGGTGACGCGTTGATTCTTTCAGATTCTTCGGGTAGGGTAGTGGGGTCGCTTGCCGAGCGGCAGATTCGCAATGATTCTGTCTATGAGCTCGCTATGGCTGAGATCGACAGAGGAATTGCTGCATTTCCCGACAGACTCGATTTTCGGCTCGGCAAAGCGGCTGCGGCCGGCTGTTTTCATCGCTGGAACATGGTCTCGTCTGTGGTGGAAGGTGTATTGACAGACTCCGGGCGGAATTGGCTCTGGACGGGCTGTGAGACTCTGGGCGCGTCGGCTGACAGCATCGTTTCAGATGCGGCTTTCGATTATGTGCGCGATATTTATATGGACGGCGATTCGGCTTCGTTGGCTGTTGCAGCCGCTCTCGGCGACAAGGCTTTGGCTCGTTTTCCTGAAAATGTGGAACTTCTCAATCTGATGGGCGCAATGTCGTTTGAATCGGGCGATGCCGGGGCTGCTATCGCATATATGCGGCGAGCTGTTGAACTGCGGCCATGCGACGGGCTCGTTCGCTATAATATAGCGTATCTGTATTATCTGCAAGGCGATACGACGGCGGCTTTGAAGGCTTGTCGCGACATTGCCGAATCAGACTGTGTCGACTCGCAGTCCAAAGAGTGGGCGGCCGGTCTCGAGAGTGATATTCAGACGCCGCCGATGAGACCATACGACTATTTCTTCAGATGGTTGCCGGCTGTAGGCGCGCAAGTAAATGAGATAGGGGCTCCGGACTGGCTTTTTGGTTCTCCCGGGTCTATCAACAATGAGATTGCGGCTGCAAACGGAGTGCGCTCTCCTTTTGCGGCGGCCGAAATTGATGTGAGCAAGCATGAGGTCGGAGGCCGGGAGGTGTATGTATGGACTTTTCCCGTGCCTGATGAGATTCCGATGTGCAGGTATGTGGCTTTTATGCCGGACGGTGACCGTGTTCGCTGTTTCACACTTGAGAAATCTTTGCAAAATTATTGGGTGTTAGGCTCTATGGCTGACGGCGGCCATGTGAACTATGGCGGAGTCGATTATATGGCGCCCGACGCGCGGTCGTTTGTGGAGCTCATTTGGGAGCGGGTCTTGAGTATCGGTAAGTAAGAGCTTATTCGGTGCAGGAACTGTTCCGACGATGCCTGATTTTGCCGCTATCTTTTTCTTTGAAAAATTTTTGCGCGAAAAAGGGCTAAAATGTTTGGTAGTTAGCGAAATAATTAGTAATTTTGCGGCGTTGAAGAGCATGCGCACATGTCGCTCCGTTGCTAATCTGTTGAATGATAATGCAATGGGCGATGTTGTAGGCGTGTAAATCCTACGGGTTGAACTGTGGGCTCTTCGCACAAAAACGAGAAAACGAACAAAGAAATACTATAAGTAACAACACAAACAAACTAAGATGCCCAGTATTCAGCAATTAGTACGCAAAGGACGCGTTCGTCTGGAAGACAAGAGCAAGAGCCCCGCTCTCGACTCGTGCCCCCAGCGTCGCGGCGTATGTGTGCGTGTGTACACCACCACCCCCAAGAAACCTAACTCGGCAATGCGTAAAGTTGCCCGTGTCCGTCTCACCAATGGCAAGGAAGTGAACTCCTACATTCCCGGCGAAGGCCACAATCTGCAGGAACACTCAATCGTGCTCGTTCGTGGCGGTCGTGTTAAGGACCTTCCCGGTGTACGCTATCACATCGTTCGTGGTACTCTCGATACCGCAGGGGTGAAGGACCGCACACAGCGTCGTTCCAAATACGGAGCCAAGCGTCCCAAGGCCGGTGCAGCCAAGAAGTAATCTGCCTTTTTAAGGCGGGTGAAGCGAATCTGAACGCACCGCGAGATTAAACAATTAATTTTAAACTCGTTTTTGCATTTCTTGCAGCTACTCTTTTGGTTGAGTAAGCCCGCGACAGAGGTCGCCATGGCTGAAGAATAACGAAGCAAGCAACCAAGCAATCAAAAACAACAACACCGAGACAACTCTAATGAGAAAGTCAAAGCCTAAGAAACGGATCGTTCTCCCCGATCCCGTTTTCAATGACGTGCGAGTGACGAAATTCGTCAACCACCTTATGTACGACGGTAAGAAAAATACCGCCTTCACCATCTTCTACGACGCACTTCAGACTGTGAAGTCGAAACTGCCCAACGAAGAACTCAGCGCACTCGATATTTGGAAAAAAGCGCTCGAGAACGTCACTCCGCAGGTAGAAGTTAAGAGCCGCCGTGTAGGCGGTGCAACCTTTCAGGTTCCTACCGAAATCCGTGCCGACCGCAAGGAATCGATATCAATGAAGAATCTAATTCTCTATGCCCGCAAACGTGGTGGCAAGACGATGGCCGACAAGCTCGCCGCTGAAATCGTCGACGCATTCAACCAGCAGGGCGGTGCTTTCAAGCGCAAAGAAGACATGCACAAGATGGCCGAGGCCAACCGTGCTTTCGCTCACTTCCGCTTCTAAGCCTATTCTTTAGTTGATAATCCAATAGATATTCCTAAAATGGCAAAATCTGACGAACTTCTTAAGTATACCCGCAACATCGGCATCATGGCTCACATCGACGCCGGCAAAACCACCACATCGGAGCGTATCCTTTTCTATACAGGCCTTACGCACAAAATCGGTGAGGTGCACGACGGTGCCGCCACCATGGACTGGATGGAGCAGGAGCAGGAACGAGGCATTACCATCACCTCGGCCGCTACCACTACTTTCTGGAAGTATAATGATGAAAAATATAAAATCAACCTGATTGACACCCCGGGACACGTCGACTTTACTGTCGAAGTAGAGCGTTCGCTCCGTGTACTCGACGGTGCCGTTGCTGCTTTCTGTGCTGTAGGTGGTGTTGAGCCCCAGAGCGAAACAGTATGGCGCCAGGCTGACAAGTATAACGTACCCCGTATCGGATACGTAAACAAGATGGACCGCTCGGGTGCCAACTTCTTCGAAGTGGTACGCCAGCTTCAGGACGTGCTCGGCGCAAATCCCTGTCCTATTCAGATACCTATCGGTGCTGAAGAAACATTCAAGGGTGTTGTCGACCTCATTCAGATGAAGGCTATCTTCTGGCACGACGAGACCATGGGTGCCGACTATTCTGTAGAAGAAATTCCCGCTTCGTTGCAGGAAGAAGCAGAACAGTGGCGCGACAAAATGCTTGAAAAAATCGCCGAATACGACGACGACCTCATGGCCAAGTACTTCGACGATCCTTCTACAATCACTGTAGAGGAAATCAAGCGCGCTCTCCGCAAGGCTACCCTTTCGATGGACCTCGTTCCGATGATTTGCGGTTCTTCGTTCAAGAACAAAGGCGTACAGTGCCTCCTCGACGCTGTCTGCTCATACCTTCCCAGTCCCGTTGACAGTGGTGCTATCGAAGGCCGTTCTGTTGACAATCCCGATGAAATTATCACCCGCGAACCCTCGAGCGACGCTCCCATGTGCGCTCTCGCGTTCAAGATTGCTACCGACCCCTATGTTGGCCGTCTGTGCTTCTTCCGCGTTTACTCGGGCGACCTCAACGCCGGTTCTTACGTGTTCAACGCACGTTCGGGCAAGAAAGAGCGTGTGAGCCGTCTCTTCCAGATGCACTCCAACAAGCAGAACCCGATGGAGAAAATCGGTTGCGGTGATATCGGTGCCGGTGTAGGCTTCAAGGATATCCGCACAGGTGATACTCTTTGCTCTGAAGACGCTCCCATAGTTCTCGAAGCTATGGAATTCCCCGAACCCGTGATTGGTATCGCTGTAGAGCCCAAGACTCAGAAGGACCTCGACAAGCTCGGCGTAGGCCTCCAGAAACTTGCCGAAGAAGACCCCACCTTCCGCGTGCAGACAAACGAAGAAACCGGCCAGACCGTTATCTCCGGTATGGGCGAGCTTCACCTCGACATCATCATCGACCGTCTCCGCCGCGAATTCAAGGTAGAGTGCAACCAGGGTCGTCCTCAGGTTACATACAAAGAAGCTATCACTCGCCCCGTCGAGCTCCGCGAAGTATTCAAGAAGCAGACCGGTGGCCGCGGTAAATTCGCCGACATCATCGTTCGTGTCGAACCCGTTGACGAAGGCTTCGAAGGCAACCTCCAGTTTGTAGACGAAGTTAAGGGCGGTAACATTCCCAAGGAATTCATTCCCTCTATCCAGAAGGGCTTCACTACCGCGATGAAGAACGGTGTGCTTGCCGGATACCCCGTGGAACACCTCAAGGTTACCGTTATCGACGGTTCGTTCCACCCCGTTGACTCCGACCAGCTTTCGTTCGAACTCTGCGCAATCCAGGCATTCAAGAAAGCCTGCGAAAAGGCCGGTCCCGTTCTTCTTGAGCCTATCATGAAGATCGAAGTCGTTACCCCCGAAGAATCGATGGGCGACGTTATCTCCGACCTCAACAAGCGCCGCGGTCAGGTAGAAGGCATGGAAAGCAGCCGTTCAGGCGCACGTGTGGTTAAGGCAAAGGCTCCTCTGGCCGAAATGTTCGGTTACGTGACAGCCCTCCGTACCATCACCTCTGGCCGTGCAACCTCAACCATGAGCTTCTCGCACTACTCCGAAGTATCGAGCTCGATTGCCAAGGAAGTGCTCACCGAATGCCAGGGCCGTGTAGACCTTCTTAAATAAAATAAAAATAACAACTCTATATGAATCCCGTTATCCGTATCAAACTTAAATCTTACGACCACACTCTCGTCGACAAAAGCGCAGAGAAGATCGTAAAGACAGTGAAGAGCATCGGCGCGGTCATCAGCGGTCCTATCCCCCTGCCCACCCACAAGCGTATCTTCACCGTCAACCGCTCAACCTTCGTTAACAAGAAGAGCCGCGAGCAGTTCCAGCTCAGCAGCTACAAGCGCCTCATCGACATCTACAACGCTACTCCCAAAATCGTCGACGCTCTCATGAAGCTCGAACTCCCCAGCGGCGTTGAAGTCGAAATCAAGTGCTAAGAGCAAACATAAAGACACCTCATACAAACAACAATATCAAATTAACAGAGAAATGCCAGGATTAATTGGAAAGAAAATCGGAATGACATCCGTTTTCAGTGCCGACGGCCGCAATGTGCCGTGCACTGTTATCGAAGTAGGTCCTTGTGTCGTTACTCAGGTTAAGACTGTGGAAAATGACGGCTATGCCGCCCTCCAGCTAGGTTTCGAGGAGCAGAAAGAAAAGCACCTCACACAGCCCGAGCTCGGTCACTTCCGCAAAGCCGGAGTAACTCCCAAGCGCCACTTGGCCGAGTTCAAAGGATTTGGTGACAGCTACAAGACAGGCGACACCATCGGTGCAGACTTCTTCACCGAAGCTGACTTCGTCGACGTTGTAGGCATCTCCAAAGGTAAGGGCTTCCAGGGCGTTGTTAAGCGCCATGGCTTCGGCGGTGTGGGCCAGAGCACACACGGCCAGCACAACCGTCTCCGCGCACCCGGCTCGGTAGGCGCCTGCTCCTACCCCGCAAAGGTCTTCAAAGGCATGCGCATGGCCGGCCAGACAGGCAACGAGCGCGTGACTGTCCAGAACCTTCAGGTCATCAAAGTAATACCCGAGCACAACCTCATCATGATTAAGGGCTCCATCCCCGGCAGCAAGGGTTCAATCGTTTTAATCGAAAAGTAACATGGAACTCGCACTTTACAATCAGCAAGGCCAGGAAACAGGCCGCGTGACACTCAATGACGAAGTTTTCGCCATCGAGCCCAACGAGCACGCCCTCTATCTCGATGTGAAGCAGTACCTCGCCAACCAGCGTCAGGGTACTCATAAGAGCAAGGAACGTAGCGAAGTGAGCGGTTCTACCCGCAAGCTCCACAAGCAGAAAGGCGGCGGCGGCAGCCGTATCGGCGACATCAACTCGCCCGTCCTCGTAGGTGGTGGCCGTGTATTCGGTCCCCGTCCCCGTGACTACCGCTTCAAACTCAACAAGAAGCTCAAAGACCTCGCACGTCGTTCGGCTCTCTCGCTCAAGGCAGCTGCCGGCGAGATCATCGTGGTCGATACGCTCAATTTCGAAGCCCCTAAAACTAAAGAATTCATAAATTTTGCTAAAAATCTCAAAGTTGACGGCAAAAAGGTGCTTCTCGTTTTAGCGGACAAGAATAATAACGTATATTTGTCTATGCGAAATGTGCCCGACGCTAAACTTATGACTGCGTCGGACATTAATACGTATGCAGTCCTCAACAACAACGTCCTTATCCTTGACAAGGCCGGTGTTGAGGTCATTAACAACATCTAAGCACCCACGGAGGAAACAAAATGGATATAACTATCAAACCGATCATCACCGAAAGAGCAACCAAGCTTTCTGAAAAGCGCAATTGCTATACTTTCCGCGTATCCCCCGATGCCAACAAGTACCAGATCAAGGCACTTGTCGAGGATATATACGGTGTGAAGGTGACAAGCGTAAATACCGCGAACATGCGCGGCAAGAACAAGTCGCGCTGGACTAAGAGCGGCCTCCTCCGCGGCAAGACAGCCGCATGGAAAAAGGCTTACGTAACAGTAGCCGAAGGCCAGTCCATCGAATTCTTCAGCAACATCTAAGCAACAATGGCAGTAAGAAAATTCAAGCCCACAACCCCCGGGCAGCGTCACAAAGTTATCGGTGTTTTCAAAGGTACCATCACTGCTACGACACCGGAAAAATCTCTTACAGTCGGCAAGCGCTCCTCCGGCGGCCGTAACAACGAAGGCCACCTTACCACCCGATACCTTGGCGGAGGTCACAAGCGCCAATACCGCTTCATAGACTTTAAGAGAAACCGCGACGGAATCCCCGCTGTAGTAAAGAGCATCGAGTACGACCCCAACCGCTCGGCCCGCATCGCTCTGCTGTACTACGTAGACGGCGTTAAAACCTACATCATCGCCCCCAACGGCCTTGAAGTAGGTACAAAAGTGCTCAGTGGCCCCGAAGCCGCTCCCGAAGTAGGAAACGCACTTCCCCTGAGCAAGATTCCCGTCGGTACCCTTATCCACTGCATCGAACTTCGTCCCGGCCAGGGTGCCTTCATGGCACGTTCTGCCGGCACTTTCGCCCAGCTCATTTCCCGCGAAGGGAACTACGCTATCATCAAATTGCCTTCTGGCGAAACCCGCAAGGTGCTCGCCGAGTGCAAGGCTACTGTCGGCACTGTCGGCAACAGCGAGCACTCTCTCGAGCGTTCAGGCAAGGCTGGCCGCAGCCGCTGGCTCGGCCGTCGTCCGCACAACCGCGGTGTTGTTATGAACCCTGTCGATCACCCCATGGGTGGTGGTGAAGGCCGCGCTTCCGGTGGTCATCCCCGTTCGCGCAAGGGTCTCTACAGCAAGGGCCTTAAGACTCGTACGCCCAAGAAGCAGTCGAACAAGTACATCATCGAGAGAAGAAAAAAGAAGTAATCTGATAAGATAGCACAATATGAGCCGTTCATTAAAAAAAGGCCCCTTCATCAGCGTGAAGCTCGAGAAGAAGGTAGCAGCCATGGATGCTTCCGGCAAGAAAAACGTCATCAAGACATGGAGCCGCGCATCTATGATCGCCCCTGAATTTGTGGGACATACCTTCGCCGTTCATAACGGAAACAAATTTATCCCCGTCTACGTGACCGAAAACATGGTAGGTCACAAGCTCGGTGAGTTTGCTCCTACCCGCACATTCCGCGGTCACGCCGGCAACAAGAAAAAATAAGGGACCCGTATAATCATCGAATAAAAAGACGAAACATAAAATGGGTGAAAGAAAAAGACTATCAGCCGACCGTCGCAAGGAGGAACAGAAGTCTATAGCATTCGCTAAACTGACCAACGTTCCCACCTCCCCCCGCAAAATGCGTCTGGTCGCCGACCTGGTGCGCGGCAAAGAAGTATTCCGCGCCCTCGGCATCCTCAAATTCAACAACAAGGAGGCGGCAGCCCGTCTCGAGAAACTCGTCCGTTCCGCAGTTGCCAACTGGGAAGAAAAGAACGAGCGCAAGGCTGAAGAAGGCGAACTTTACATCAGCACGATCTTCGTGAACCCCGCTCCCATGCTGAAGCGTCTCCGCACCGCCCCCCAGGGCCGCGGCTACCGCATCCGCAAGCGCTCCAACCACGTGACCGTCGTGCTCGACACTATTAACAAAGAAAACAAAACCACCGAGGCATAATATGGGACAAAAAGTAAATCCTATTAGCAACCGCTTGGGCGTTATCCGCGGATGGGACTCCAACTGGTCTGAAAAAGGCAAATACCCCGACAATATTCTCGAAGACTACAAACTTCGCGAATACCTCAATGTCCGCCTTGCAAAGTGCAGCGTGTCCCGTATCGTGATCGAACGTACACTCAAGCTCATCACAATCACTGTCTGCACCTCCCGTCCGGGCCTTATCATCGGCAAAGGCGGTCAGGAAGTGGAAAAACTCAAAGAAGAGCTCAAGAAAATCACCGACAAGGACGTACAGATCAACATCTATGAAGTGAAGCGTCCTGAACTCGACGCCGAAATCGTTGCTGCAAGCATCGCACGTCAGATTGAAGGCAAGGTGGCATACCGCCGCGCCGTCAAGATGGCAGTCGCTTCGACAATGCGTGCAGGTGCCGAAGGTGTGAAAGTACAGGTATCAGGCCGTCTCAACGGTGCTGAAATGGCCCGTTCTGAAATGTTCAAGGAAGGCCGTACTCCTCTGCACACTCTCCGTGCCGACATCGACTACGCTCTCGTTGAGGCTCACACCAAAGTAGGTGTAATCGGCGTGAAGGTTTGGATTTGCCGTGGTGAAGTCTATGGCAAGCGCGACCTCGCTCCCGCATTCACCAACACTCAGAAAGAAGGACGCCCCGCAGCCGGCGGCCGTCGCGGCGGTTTCCGCGGCGCAAGAAATAAACGTTAATCTACGCTAACACAACATAGACATGTTACAGCCTAAGAAAACCAAATTCCGCCGCATGCAGAAAGGCCGCATGAAAGGAAATGCCCAGCGTGGCAATTCCTTGGCCTTCGGCAGCTTCGGTATCAAGACTCTGGAATCCAAATGGATCACCGGCCGTCAGATTGAAGCAGCCCGTATCGCGGTAACTCGCTATATGCAACGTCAGGGTCAGATCTGGATCCGCATTTTCCCCGACAAACCTATCACCAAGAAGCCTGCCGAAGTACGTATGGGTAAAGGTAAAGGTTCGCCCGAAGGATTCGTGGCTCCCGTCACCCCCGGCCGCATGATTCTCGAAGTCGAAGGTGTGAGCTACGAAATCGCAAAAGAAGCACTCCGCCTGGCCGCTCAGAAACTTCCCGTAGTGACCAAATTCGTGGTGCGCCGCGACTACGATCCCACCCAAAACGTGTAATTAAGCTATGAAGAAAGAAGAAATACGCGAAATGTCGACCGCAGACCTGCAGGAACGCCTCGTCCAGATGGAAAAGGACTACATGCAGCAGCGAATCAATCACGCCGTGACTCCCGTCGACAATACCGCAAAGATTACCGCCGACCGCCGTATGATAGCCCGTGTGAAAACCGAGCTGCGCCGTCGCGAACTTAACATCAAATAAGCAAAGCGAACAATGGAAGAAAAACGTAACCTTCGCAAAGAGCGTATCGGCGTCGTTTCCAGCAACAAGGGCGACAAGACCATTACCGTGATGGTGAAGTGGAAAGAAAAACACCCCATCTATGGTAAATTCGTGAACAAATCGAAGAAATATCACGCCCACGACGAAAACAACGAATGCTCTGTAGGCGATACCGTCCGTCTGATGGAAACACGCCCCCTGAGCAAGACAAAACGCTGGAGATTAGTAGAAATCATCGAAAAAGTTAAATAACAATGATACAGTCAGAATCACGCCTCACCGTAGCCGACAACAGCGGCGCCAAAGAAGCACTGTGCATCCACGTGCTCGGCGGCACCGGCCGTCGCTACGCATCGGTCGGTGACATCATTGTAGTCACCGTCAAGAACGCTATCCCCGGCTCCGACGTAAAGAAAGGCACCGTATCGCGCGCCATGGTGGTTCGCACAAAGAAAGAAGTGCGTCGCCCCGACGGCAGCTACATCCGTTTCGACGACAACGCCTGCGTTCTGCTCAAGAACGACGGCGAAATGCGCGGAACCCGTATCTTCGGCCCCGTAGCCCGCGAGCTCCGTCAGAAGAACATGAAAATTGTCTCCCTCGCTCCCGAGGTACTTTAAAAAAGCACACCCGATAAATTAATAAAGCAGCAATATGAGCAAGATGCACATCAAGAAGGGTGACACCGTCTATGTCCTCGCCGGAGAAGACAAGGGCAAGACAGGTCGTGTCCTGGCTGTGCAGCGCGAAAAAGACCGCGCCATCGTTGAAGGCGTAAACATGGTCACCAAGGCTACCAAGCCCAGCGCACAGCATCCCCAGGGAGGCCTCGTAAAGAAAGAAGCCCCCATTCACATCTCAAACCTCAACCTGGTCGACCCAAAGACCGGTAAGCCCACCCGCATCGCTATCAAGCGTGAAAACGGAAAGGCCGTTCGCATTTCTAAAAAATCCAACCAGGAAATCAAATAATGGCAACCACACTGCAAAAAGACTACAAAGAGCGCATTGTGCCCGCCCTCGAGCGTGAGTTCAACTACTCAACGGTCATGCAGGTGCCCCGCCTCGAAAAAATCGTTATCAACCAGGGCATCGGCGCCGCCACCCAGGACAAGAAGCTCATCGAAACAGCTATCAACGAGCTTTCCGCAATCACCGGCCAGAAAGCCGTCGCCACCCTTTCGCGCAAAGACATCTCGAACTTCAAGCTCCGCAAGAAGATGCCCGTAGGTGTCCGCGTGACACTCCGTCGCGAGCGCATGTACGAATTCCTCGAGCGTCTCATCCGCGTGGCTCTTCCCCGTATCCGTGACTTCAAAGGTATCGAAGGCAAGCTCGACGGTCGTGGCAACTATACCCTCGGCATCACCGAACAGATCATCTTCCCCGAGATCAACATCGACAACATCAACAAGCTGATGGGTATGAACATCACATTCGTGACTTCAGCCGAAACCGACGAAGAAGGCTACGCCCTCCTCAAGCACTTCGGTCTCCCCTTCAAAAACGCAAAAAAATAATACCTGATTATGGCTAAAGAATCAATGAAAGCCCGCGAGGTGAAGCGCGCACGTCTGGTGGCTAAATACGCCGAACGCCGCGCCGCCCTCAAGAAAATCATCAACGCCGCCTACGACGGCGACGATGAGAAGCGTCAGGCTGCATACGAGGCTGCACAGGAGCTTCAGACACTCCCCAAGAACTCTTCGTATATCCGCAAGCACAACCGTTGCTCAATCACCGGTCGTCCCAAAGGATATATGCGTCAGTTCGGTCTGTCCCGTATCCAGTTCCGCGAGATGGCTTCACAAGGTCTCATTCCCGGCGTAAAGAAAGCAAGCTGGTAAGCTCTCCCCGGCAAGCTCCCCTCGTCAAGAAAAGCCGGCGATGTTCCGGATCGGCCAGGGGCCGCAATCAGACATCGCCTTGAGAGCAATTAAATATTGTTGGGCAATCAGGCCCAATCAATTTAAACAAATTCAAACCAATGACTGATCCCATAGCAGATTATCTCACAAGATTGAGGAATGCGATTAAGGCCAACCACCGTGTGGTGGAGGTTCCTGCCTCAAACTTGAAAAAGGAAATCACCAAAATCCTGTTCGAGCAGGGCTATATTCTTAACTACAAGTTTATAGAAGGTGAAAACAACGCACAGGGCACCATCAAGATCGCTCTGAAATATGATCCCGTCGACCGCGTCAACGCCATCAAGGGCCTCAAGCGAGTATCGCGTCCGGGTCTCCGCCAGTACACCGGCTACAAAGATATGCCCCGTGTGCTCAACGGCCTCGGTATCGCCATCCTCAGCACCTCGCGCGGTGTCATGACAAACAAAAAGGCTTCCGACCTCAAAATCGGCGGCGAAGTCCTCTGCTACGTATATTAATCAACCTAAAGCAAAGAAACTATGTCAAGAATAGGTAAAGCTCCCATCGCAATCCCCGCCGGAGTCACTGTGACGGTTGATCCCAAGACAAACGTAGTGACCGTAAAAGGCAAATACGGCGAACTCCAGCAGGCCGTCAACCCCGACCTGACAGTAACCGTAGAGGACAACCACGTGCACATCACCCGTCCGAGCGACGACCGCGAGCACCGCGCACAGCACGGTCTCTACCGCGCTCTGATCCACAACATGGTTGAAGGCGTGCACCAAATGTACCGCAAAGAAATGGAACTCGTGGGCGTCGGCTACCGCGCCACAGCAACCGGCCAGGTTCTCGAACTCGCCCTCGGTTACTCCCACGCCATATTTATCAAGCTTCCCGAGGAAATCAAGGTAGAAGCAAAGACCGAGCGTAACAAAAACCCGCTCATCATTCTGGAAAGCCGCGACAAGCAGCTTCTGGGCCAGGTGTGCGCCAAGATACGCTCGATGCGCAAGCCCGAACCTTACAAGGGCAAGGGTATCAAGTTCGTCGGCGAAGTAATACGTCGCAAGTCCGGTAAGAAGGCCGGTGCCAAATAACATTAACCGCAGACTATCATGATTTCCAAGATTGACAGACGAAATAAAATCAAAGCCCGCATCCGCGGCAAAATCTCCGGCACCGCCGAGCGTCCCCGCATGACCGTGTTCCGCTCCAACAAGCAGATCTACGTTCAGCTCATCGACGACCTGGCTGGCCGCACCCTCGTTGCCGCTTCGTCGCGCGGCATCGACCAGAAAGCAACAAAATGCGAAATCGCCGCCCTCGTAGGCGCCGCCGTAGCAGCCAAAGCCCTCGAGGCAGGTATCACAGAAGTCGTTTTCGACCGCAACGGCTACCTCTTCCACGGTCGCGTTAAATCTCTCGCTGATGCCGCTCGCGGCGCCGGCCTCAAATTCTAAAGAAACTATGGCAAAAAGAAACAATAGAGTCAAGTCGACCGGCGACCTCGAACTCAAAGACCGCCTTGTAGCCATCAACCGCGTCACCAAGGTAACCAAAGGCGGACGCACCTTTACCTTCGCCGCTATCGTAGTGGTAGGTAACGAAGACGGCGTAGTAGGCTGGGGTCTCGGCAAAGCTAACGAAGTGCAGGCCGCTATCGCCAAGGGCGTTGAGGCTGCAAAGAAGAATCTTATCCGCGTACCCGTCCACAAAGGCACCATTCCTCATGAACAGGTTGCCAAGTTCGGCGGCAGCCGCGTAATCCTCAAGCCCGCTTCGCACGGTACCGGTGTTAAGGCCGGTGGCGCTATGCGTGCGGTTCTCGAGAGCGTGGGTGTGACCGACGTGCTTGCCAAGAGCAAGGGTTCGTCCAACCCCCACAACCTGGTTAAGGCTACCATCGCAGCGCTCGACGAAATGCGTTCGCCCGCACAGGTGGCCCAGAACCGCGGTATATCTGTAGAACAAGTCTTCAAAGGCTGATAAAAACCACAGAACCTGCAATGGCACAGATTAAAATCAAACAGATCAAGAGCCGTATCAACTGCCCGGCAGTGCAGAAGCGCACACTCGACGCGCTCGGCCTGAAGAAAATGAACCACACTGTGGTGAAAGAAGACACCCCGTCGGTGATGGGAATGGTAAACAAAGTACGCCACTTAGTTGAAGTGACCAACGCCTAAAACTTTCAAACAATGGATTTAAGCAACATACAACCCGCACCTGGCTCCGTAAAGCGGAGCACCCGTATCGGCCGTGGCCCCGGCTCCGGCAAAGGCGGAACATCAACCCGCGGCCACAAGGGCGCCAAATCGCGCTCTGGCTATAGCCGCAAGATTGGTTTCGAAGGCGGTCAGATGCCTCTTCAGCGCCGTCTTCCCAAGTTCGGCTTCAAGAACATCAACCGTGTGGAATACAAGGCCATCAACCTCGACACACTGGCACAGCTGGCTGAATCGCGCCAGCTCCAGAAAATCGGTATCGAGGAACTCCGCGCAGCCGGCTACATTCGTCGTGGCCAGCTGGTGAAAATCCTTGCCGGCGGCGCCATCAACACCGCCCTCACCGTAGAAGCCAACGCATTCTCCGAAGCTGCCAAAGCGGCCATCGAAGCCGCCGGAGGCACCGCTAACAAAATTTAATCATGAGATTCATCGACACGCTCAAAAACATCTGGACGATTCAGGAGCTGCGCCAGAGAATCCTCATAACACTCCTTCTGGTACTCATCTACCGTCTGGGCTGCTATGTGGTTCTCCCCGGCATCTCGCCGTCCGACATCGACGCTCTTGCCAACTTCACAAACAAGAGCGGTCTGATGCAGCTTCTGGACATGTTCTCAGGCGGTGCCTTCTCACAGGCATCGATATTTGCGCTGGGTATCATGCCGTATATCACGGCCTCGATCGTTATCCAGCTCTGCGGCATGATTCTCCCCTCGTTCCAGAAAATGCAGCGCGAAGGCGAGAGCGGCCGTCAGAAGCTCAACCAGTACACCCGTCTGCTCACCGTCCTGATTCTAATCCTGCAGGCTCCCGCCTATCTGGTGAACCTTCAGGTGCAGGTCAACGGTGCAGCCAACGGCACCACACTGGCATTCGGCTTCTGGACTATAGCCTATCTCACTATCATCCTCGCTGCCGGCTCGATGTTTATCATGTGGCTCGGCGAGCGCATCACCGACCGCGGTATCGGCAACGGTATCTCGTTCATCATCCTTGTGGGTATCATAGCCCGACTCCCGGGAGCCCTTTACTATGAGTTCCACAGCCGCCTTCCGGGCGACGGCGCAGGCCAGGGTGGTCTGGTGATGTTCATCGTTGAAATAGTGCTCCTGTTCGCCGTAACCGTAGGCGCAGTGCTGCTGGTACAGGGAACCCGCAAGGTGCCCGTGCAGTATGCAAAGCGTATTGTCGGCAACCGCCAGTACGGCGGCGCCCGCCAGTATATACCTCTGAAGGTCAATGCTGCCGGCGTAATGCCTATCATCTTCGCCCAGGCAATCATGTTCATACCTATGACACTTGCCGGATTCCGCGGAGGCGACAATGGCTTCGTACAGGCTTTTACCGATATCAACGGTTTCTGGTATAACTTTGTGTTCTTCGTACTCATCGTTGCGTTCACATACTTCTATACCGCCATCACCGTGCGCCCCACCCAGATGGCAGAAGACCTCAAGCGCAACAACGGCTTCATACCCGGCGTCAAGCCCGGCAAGAAGACCGCCGAGTATCTCGACGCCATCATGAGCCGCATCACACTTCCCGGTTCAATCTTCCTCGGCATCGTGGCAATTCTTCCGGCTTTCGCCCGTTTCTTCGGCATCAGCCAGAACTTCGCCCAGTTCTTCGGCGGCACATCGCTGCTGATTCTGGTGGGCGTAGTGCTCGATACCCTCCAGCAGATTGAATCGCACCTGATGATGCACCATTATGACGGCCTGATGAAAGAAGGCAAGATTAAAGGCCGTACCACAGGACAGGCATATTGATGCTCCAATCATTTTAAACTTCAGCATTAAATGATTTACCTCAAGACACCGGAAGAAATAGAGACGATGCGCTCGTCGGCTCTGCTGATATCGCAGACCCTCGGCGAAATCGCGCGTCACATTGCCCCGGGCGTCTCCACACGCAAGCTCGACACCATTGCCCGGGAGTTTATCCTGGACAATGGCGGAAAGCCTGCCTGTCTCGGATACGAAGGTTTTCCCGCCACACTCTGCATAGAGGTCAATGAGACGGTTGTGCACGGTTTTCCGTCAGACCGCATTCTTATGGACGGCGACATCGTCGGCGTCGACAACGTAGTCGAAAAAGACGGTTTCATGGCCGACATGTGCTTTACCTTCCCGGTGGGTACGGTCAGCCCCGAGAAAATGGCTCTGCTGCGCACTACCTACGAATCGCTCTATGTCGGCATCGAGGCCGCCCGGCCCGGCGCCCGGATAGGCGATATCTCCAATGCAATCCAGACATACTGCGAGCGTCGCGGTTATTCTCTGGTTCGCGAGATGTGCGGCCACGGCATAGGCCGGAAGATGCATGAGGCACCCGAGGTGCCCAACTACGGACGACGCGGCATCGGTCCGCGCCTGGTAGATGGCATGGTGATATGCATAGAGCCTATGGTCAACATGGGCAGCCGCAATATCGTCATCGAAAGCAACGGCTGGGAGTGCCGCACCCGCGACCGCAAGCCGTCGGCCCACTTCGAGCACACGGTCGCCATCGTAGATGGCCGCACCGAGGTTCTCACTACTTTCGACTACATACCATCCGAGATAATGGAAAAATTCATTTAAGCACCAAAATCCTATATGGCAAAACAATCAGCAATCGAACAGGACGGCACAATCGTCGAGGCGCTATCGAACGCCATGTTCCGTGTCGAACTTGAAAACGGGCACGAAATCACCGCCCACATCTCCGGGAAAATGCGTATGCATTATATCAAGATACTACCCGGCGACAAGGTGCGCGTTGAGATGTCGCCCTACGACCTCTCAAAGGGCCGGATTGCTTTCCGCTATAAATAAACTGAAAAAAACACAGATATGAAAGTAAGAGCAAGCGTCAAAAAACGCACTCCGGACAGCAAGATCGTTCGCCGAAAAGGACGTCTCTACGTCATCAACAAGAAAAACCCCAAGTACAAACAGCGTCAAGGATAAGTAATATATGGCAGTTAGAATCGTGGGAGTTGACCTCCCCCAGAACAAAAGAGGTGAAATCGCCTTGACTTACATCTACGGCATCGGTCGCAGCGCTGCTAAAAGCATCCTCAACAAAGCCGGTATCGACGTAAACATCAAAGTAAAAGACTGGACCGACGACCAGGCCGCCAAAGTGCGTGAAGTCATCGGCGCCGACTATAAGGTAGAAGGCGACCTCCGCAGCGAAATCCAGCTCAACATCAAGCGTCTCATGGATATCGGCTGCTACCGCGGCATCCGTCACCGTAACGGTCTGCCCGTTCGCGGTCAGTCGACCAAGAATAACGCCCGTACCCGCAAGGGCCGCAAGAAAACCGTTGCAAACAAGAAGAAAGCTACTAAATAATAGAACCACATGGCAAAGAAAACAGTCGCAGCAAAGAAACGCAACGTCAAAGTTGGCGCAGAAGGCCAGCTTCACGTTCATTCTTCGTTCAACAATATTATCGTCTGCCTTGCCAACAGCGAGGGTCAGGTTATCTCCTGGTCGTCGGCCGGCAAGATGGGCTTCCGCGGCAGCAAAAAGAATACTCCTTATGCTGCACAGATGGCCGCACAGGACTGCGCTAAAATCGCATACGATCTTGGCCTGCGCAAAGTGAAGGCATATCTCAAAGGTCCGGGCAACGGCCGCGAATCAGCAGTGCGCACCATTCATGGCGCCGGCATCGCCGTTACCGAAATCATCGACGTCACTCCGCTGCCCCACAACGGCTGCCGTCCTCCCAAGAGAAGAAGAGTTTAAATCAGTTCATACGGCCGGTTTTCCGCCCGCAAGCGGAAACCGCGCCATGCTCTGCTTTCTATTTCAGTAACAATACTCTCTAACAATACTTCAAAACACTCGTCTGCCCCGTACGACACATATCACGGGCCTGCCATGGGTCCGCAAGGTGCCCGGGCAAAGCAAACAGCAAGGGTGCTTCCAAGGCGAATAGACCATATCAATATCACCTCTCTATGGTCGCGGCTGCGCCAAAGACAGCACAAGGCTTTTCCCGCGAGCCCTCAACAGCGGCAGACGACAAACTGATTTCAAACAATGGCAAGATACACAGGTCCCAAGACCAAAATAGCCCGCAAATTCGGCGAACCCATCTTCGGCGAAGACAAGGTCCTCGCCCGTCGCAACTTCCCCCCGGGCCAGCACGGCCAGAACAAGCGCCGTAAAACATCGGAATACGGTGTACAGCTCCGCGAAAAGCAGAAAGCCAAATATACCTACGGTCTGCTCGAACGTCAGTTCCGCAACCTCTTCGAAGAGGCATCGCGTCTGAAAGGTATTACCGGTGAAATCCTGCTCCAGCTTCTGGAATCTCGTCTGGACAACGTAGTTTACCGTCTGGGTATCGCTCCGACCCGCGCCGCCGCCCGTCAGATTGTGCTCCACAAGCACATCACAGTTAACGGTGCAGTTGTAAACATACCTTCTTTCAAGGTAAACCCCGGTGATGTAGTAGGTGTCCGCGAACGCAGCAAATCGCTCGAGGTAATCGCAGACTGTCTTGCAGGCTTCAACCACAGCAAATATCCCTGGATTGAATGGGACGAAGCTTCCAAGAGCGGCAAGTTCCTTCACGTTCCCGCCCGCGAAGATATTCCCGAAAACATCAAGGAGCAGCTCATCGTCGAGCTCTACTCTAAATAATAAAACCTGATCCATGGCCATATTAGCATTCCAGAAACCTGAAGAGGTGGTTATGGTAGAAGCTTCCAACTTCTACGGTAAGTTCGAATTCAAGCCTTTGGAACCCGGCTATGGCATCACCGTCGGAAACGCCCTCCGTCGCGTGCTCCTGTCCTCACTGGAAGGTTTCGCGATTTCGTCGATTAAAATCGACGGCGTGAAAAACGAATTCGATGCCGTACCCGGCGTGAAGGAAGATGTGACCAACATCATCCTCAACCTCAAGCAAGTCGACCTCAAACAGAAGGTGGAAGACACCGAGTTTGAGCGCGTCACCATCACCGTTTCAGGCAAAGAAGTGTTCACAGCCGGCGACATAGCCAAGCAGCTTTCGGGATTCGAAGTGATGAACCCCGACTTGGTTATCTGTCATTTGGATCCCGAGGCAAGCTTCACCATCGTACTCACAATCAACAAGGGTCGTGGTTGGGTTCCCGCAGAGGAAAACGTTACTCCGCAGGACGATATCAACACTATCGCAATCGACTCGATCTACACCCCGATCAAGAATGTGAAGTACACGGTGGAAAACTACCGCGTAGACCAGAAGACCGACTACGACAAACTCACCCTCGAGATCAGCACCAACGGCTCTATTCTGCCCAAGGATGCTGTGAAGGAGGCCGCCAAGATCCTTATCTACCACTTCATGCTTTTCTCGGACGAGAAAATTACTCTTGAGACTTCCGAACCCGATCCGGGCGAAGAATTCGACGAGGAAGTGCTCCACATGCGGCAGCTTCTCAAATCGAAGCTCGTCGACATGCAGCTCTCTGTCCGCGCACTCAACTGCCTCAAGAGCGCCGAAGTGGAAACTCTCGCCGAACTCGTGGTCTTCAACAAAACAGACTTGCTCAAGTTCCGCAACTTCGGCAAAAAGTCTCTCGTCGAACTCGAAAGCCTCCTTACGAGCCTGAACCTTTCTTTCGGCATGGACATCTCCAAGTACAAACTCGATAAAGACTAATCACCCCGATGCGACACAATAAAAAATTCAATCATCTCGGCCGCAAGAAAGCACACCGCGACTCAATGCTGGCCAACATGACGGTATCGCTGATCCTCCACAAGCGCATCCACACCACTCTGGCAAAGGCTAAAGCACTCCGCATCTATGCCGAGCCCCTGATCAACCGCGCCAAGGAAGACAACACCTCCAACCGTCGTCTCGTCTTCAGCTACCTTCAGAGCAAGGAAGCCGTAAAGGAACTCTTCGGCCCCATCTCTGAGAAAATCGCCAACCGTCCCGGTGGCTACACCCGTATTCTCAAGACCGGATTCCGTCTGGGTGACAACGCCAAGACCTGCTTCATCGAGCTTGTAGACTACAACGAAGCCATGCTCAAAGACAACAAGGACGCCAAGGCCAAGACCCGCCGTAGCCGCCGCAAAGCAGCTCCCGCCGCTGAAGCCGCAGTTGAAAATCCTGTTGAAGAAGCCGCAAAGGAAAATCCCGAACTTCCTGCAGCCGAATAATCACCGGCCGCAGTCCGATATAAGAGAACGCCGCACCCGAGCGAGGGCTGCGGCGTTTTTTGTGCGTTTACCCGTGCTACCGGTGTGAATGTCCGCAGTTTTTTGTTGTTAATGGCAAGAGACATTCGCGATTAAGGAAAAAAATATGTATATTTGCAGTTTGAAAGACAAACTGAAGAAATTATGAATAACGTAGCTCGC
The DNA here is from genome assembly GCA_910578035.1 of uncultured Muribaculaceae bacterium. GTDB lineage: Bacteria > Bacteroidota > Bacteroidia > Bacteroidales > Muribaculaceae > CAG-873. The sequence continues at coordinate 39,386 of CAJTOB010000005.1, read as the reverse complement.
TTACTTGCTGAAAAACTGCTTAAAATCAGCGCGCTGAAGCTTCAGCCGGCCAATCCTTTCGTATGGGCGTCGGGCTGGAACTCTCCGATTTATACCGATAACCGCCGCACACTTTCGTATCCCGATGTGCGAACCTTCATCAAGCTCGAACTTTCGCGCATGGTGCAGGAGTGCTTCCCCGAGGCGGAGGCTGTTGCCGGAGTCGCTACGGGAGCCATCGCTCAGGGCGCTCTTGTGGCCGATGAACTCAATCTTCCCTATGTGTATGTACGTTCGACTCCGAAAGACCACGGTCTTGAGAATCTCATCGAAGGCGATTTGCGTCCGGGCCAGAAGGTTGTGGTGATTGAAGACCTGGTGTCTACCGGCAAGAGCTCGCTCAAGGCTGTAGAGGCTATCCGCGCGGCAGGTTGCGAGGTTGTAGGCATGCTTGCTCTCTTCACCTATGGTTTCCCTGTGGCAGAAGAGAATTTTGCAGAGGCGGGCGTGAAGCTGATCACTCTGAGCGACTATAATGCTATGCTCGAAGTGGCTCTGGAAACCAAATATATCACTGAGGAAGATCTGGAAACCCTCCACCGCTGGCGCACAGATCCTGCAAACTGGATGCCTGAAAGGTAATCGTCAAATAAGGATTGTGAATTATGAATCGGGGCGTTTGTTCCGGTTGTGATTCAGTTTTCGTTAATATCAAATTATCCGGCCAGCCCTCAGGCATAAGCCGGTTGAAAAAAGAATGGCAAAATATACATCCAAGCCGACTGTTGTCGAACGGCCGGCCGCTGATTTGGCCGCCAAATTCGCTGATTTCCGTGAGCTTCAGCAGAAGCTCGACGAGCTTCCGGCCGAGCAGCGTGCCCGTATCGGCGAGGTCGCTTTTTCGGGAGATACAATCACCATTACTACTCCTCAGGTCGGGGAAATTGCGCTGAAGGCTGTAGAGCGCAGCGCCGAGCGTGTTGTTCTGGCGGCAGAGAAGTCGCCGGTGCCGATGAAGCTTGAAATTACGTTCAAGCCGCTGAGTGCCGACAGCACCGAAATGCAGGGAGCTATCGATGTCGATATTCCCATGATGCTGAAACCTCTTATCGGCCCGACCCTCCAGCGCGCCGCCGACCAGTTCGGCGAGCTTTTCGCAAATCTCGCCTGATATTACTATGCGCTCCTCTCTCTCTGTAATTCTCATATGCGCCGCTGTGTTTAGCGGCTGCGATTCTCTTGACGACGACCGGATTCCTCCGGCCGCCGTCAATATTACTTTTCCTACGGTTGCCGAATGGAACGTCTATGGCGTGGCTTCGGCTCTTGACCACCGCCGCTTTATCCCTGAGAAGCATTTGCCGTCCGGTTTTTACTATACGGCTTCGACTTATTGTGGCTTCGGAGGCATACTGCTCGTAGGCGATGTGATGGGCAATCCGATGGCTTATGATCTTGCATGTCCGGTTGAGTGTCGTTCGAGCATACGTGTGGCCGTTGATGAGGCGACAAATCTTGCGGAGTGTCCGCAGTGCCACAGTACTTACGACGTTTTTTCTCTGCAAGGGCAGCCGACATCTGGCGAGGCCGCCGAGAAGGGCTACGGTCTGAGGCGCTATCGCGTCGGTCCCGGACGCGGCACTGTGTATATGCAGGTCAGCAATTATTAGGCTGATGGGCTGACGGGCTGCTGGGCTGATGGGGTGTTCAACTATTTGGGAGGTGTGGGTGTTTTTGAGAATGGTTCGGATGTTTTTTTTAACTTCATCTTGATATTGGTATCGTGAAACGGCATTATACGGCTTTGTGGTTGCTTTTTTTGGCGGCGTTCGCGCTTTTTGCGGCTGCCTCGGCTTTCGATATGCCCGAAATAGGCGGTCATAAGTTGAAGTCGTCGGAGATTGTACCGTCGCTTCTGGCTGTAGAAGAAGTTGAAGATGTGTTTGAGAATCAGCTTTCGGATACGGCTGCGATTGTGGCGGAGGAGGCGCCGGCTTTCCCTGTGCCGTGCGATACGACGGCGAAGACTATATTGTTTATCGGCGATTCGATGCTTGAGGGTCTTGGGCCGCGTCTGGCGGCCTATGCCGAGAAAAACGGCCATACGCTTTATACTGTCATATGGTATAGTTCTACATCGGAGGTGTGGGGGCGTTCTGATAAGCTTCGTCATTATATCGATACGGTTCACCCTGATTATGTGTTCGTGTGTCTGGGCGCAAACGAGCTTTTTGTGCCGGATATTGCGAATAAGCGTCGGGGATATGTGAAGAAGATTCTTGCCGACATAGATACTATACCGTATGTATGGATTGGTCCGCCTAACTGGAAGCCTGATACGGGTATCAACGGCCTTGTGGCGTCTGAAGCTGCCAAGGGCGGTTTCTTTCTGAGCGACGGCATGCATTTTGAGCGTAGCAAGGACGGCGCGCATCCTACACGCAGCTCGGCTGCGCTGTGGATGGACAGTGTGGCGCGCTGGATGCCCGAGCATAGTTTCCACCCTATCCGCATGGAGGTGCCCGAGAAGGCTTCGGGCCGGGCCAAGCGTATATTCGTCCATCAGCCGTCTGAAAAATGAGCGAGATTCTGCATAATATAGGCCGTTTTCTGAGCTATGACCCTTCGGCCCCGATGCTGTTCTCTTCGGGCACATTCTGGGCGCTGTTTCTGGTGTTCATGCCGCTCTACGGGCTGTTGCGCCGCCGTCTGTGGCAGATGGTGGTTTTCGTTGTGGCTTTCAGTTTCTTTTTCTATTATAAGAGCAGCGGCTGGTTTGTGCTCATGCTTGCGGGCACGTCGCTGGTCGACTGGTGGCTGTCGCATCTTATGAGTCACCCCGGGCGGAGCCGTGCTTTCCGGCGCGGGTGTGTGGCGGTGTCGCTGATTCTCTCGCTTGGCATACTCGCCTATTTCAAATATGCCAATTTCTTTCTGTGGAATATCAATGCCATGGTGGGGGGCAATTTCCAGCCCCTCGAGCTGGTGCTTCCTGTCGGCATTTCGTTCTACACCTTTCAGTCGGTGAGCTATATAATAGATGTTTACAAGGGTCGTGTAGCGCCGACGGCCACATGGCTCGAGTATGCATTTTTCCTTTCGTTCTTTCCGGCGCTTGTGGCCGGCCCGATAGTGCGGGCCGACTATTTTTTGCCTCAGATACGAGAAAACCGGCACGCTACGCGCACGGAGGTATATACCGGTCTTTGGCTGATTATACTCGGGGTGGTGAAAAAGGCCATAATAGCCGACTATATAGCTCAGTATAACGACCTTATCTTTCAGACGCCCGGCGGCTACTCCGGCTTCGAGACTCTTATGGGTATAATCGGCTATACGATGCAGATTTACTGCGATTTCTCTGGCTATTCCGATATGGCTATCGGCGTAGCGCTCATCATGGGTTTCAAGCTTGCCAAGAACTTTAATTTCCCCTATAAGGCGCAGAATCTCACCGATTTCTGGCGCAGATGGCATATATCGCTGTCTACATGGCTGCGCGATTATATCTATATACCGCTGGGCGGCAACCGGAAGGGTACGGCGCGGACGTATGTCAACAATTTCGCTACGATGCTCATCGGCGGCCTGTGGCACGGTGCGGCATGGAAGTTCGTATTCTGGGGTGCGATGCATGGCGCCGGGCTTGCGGTGCACAAGGCGAGCAAGCCCTGGCTCGGCCGTCTCGGCGATTCGTGGCCGGTAAAGGCGCTGTCGTGGTTCATCACCATGACTGTTGTGGCGCTTCTGTGGGTTTTCTTTCGGGCCGATTCATGGGCCGATTCGTGGACGGTAATCAGCAGTGTCTTCCGCGACTTTTCGCTTGCCTATATCCCGGCGTTTGCCTCGGCGCGTACTCTCTGGCTCATACTCATGCTCGTGATAGTCGTTGCCCACTGTCTGCCGACACGCTTCTGGGATTCGGCTCTTGCATGGTTCGTGCGTAGTCCGTGGCTGGTCAAGCTCCTCATTTTTATCGTGGTGGTGCAGCTCGTGCTCGAGCTTCGCTCAGAGTCTGTCACACCGTTCATCTACTTCCAGTTCTGAGGCGAAAAATTTTGCAGCTTGCCGTGAAATGTCTATCTTTGCGATAAACTATATTATTTTATAGTTTAATCGCTTGTTTTATGGATAAGCTGTATAATAATACTATTTATGCAATGTCCGATGCGGAGATTGTTGGAATGCTTGGATTGCGGTTCCGGCAGTATCGTCTGCGCATGGACCTCACACAGCAGGACGTAGCATTAAAGACCGGCTTATCGCTTGCGACAATCCATAAGTTCGAAACCGGAAGGGCCTCCAATATCTCGCTGGGCGTTCTCCTTGCCTTGATGCGATGCGTCGGAATGCTTGAACCGATAGAGGAAATATTTCCGGCCTTGCCGCCTTCACCTTATCTTGACATGAGGGGCGGCAAACCGAAGCAGCGGGTAAAACCTTCTAAAGAAAAGCTATGAGGCACAGCGTAAAAGTATATATGTGGGGCATAGAAATCGGTACGCTTTCGTCCGATACAAGCGGTAGGCCGTCTTTCTTCTATTTCAGCCCGGCTCTTACCGATGAAATTAAGGCGGCGTTTCCAGTCGGGTTTCCCGCTGATATGCTTGCTGGAAAGTTGCCTGTATATGGCGAGGACCGGCCGCCTTACGATGGTGTGCCGCCGTTTATATCCGACTCATTGCCCGATTCATGGGGCAACGAACTTTTTGAGCAGTGGCGGACGGCCAACAAGATATCGAATCGTGAAATCAGTGTCTGCGACAAGCTGGCGTTCATCGGTGTGAGGGGTATGGGTGCTCTTGAGTTTCAGCCACAGGAGGCTATAAGGCTAAAAAACGACCATGTTGATATCTCCGCTATCGCTGATTTGGCCGAGAGGATATTGCTTGAGCGTGAAGACGCCATAATATCTCCCGACGAGGAACTGACAATGAAAGCATTGATAGCGGTTGGGTCTTCGGTTGGCGGTCGTCAGGCCAAAGCGCTCCTGGCAATCAGTCGAAAGGACGGCTGCATAAGGTCGGGGCAGATTGCAGGGCTCAAAGACCACGATTATTGTATCGTGAAGTTCGACATGCCCGAGCGCGATACAGCCAGGACCGAATATGTTTTTTACCGTCTTGCCCTTGCTTGTGGTATAGACATGATGCCGAGTCGGTTGCTTACGGTCGAGAATCGGATGCACTTCCTGACAAAGCGTTTTGACCGCGACAGTCAGGGTGACAAGCTCCATGTGCAGACCCTTGCAGCGATGTTGCCCGACGCCGACTCCTATGAGGCGCTGTTTGAACTTGCCCGTGCTTTGAAACTTCCATATGAGGCTATGGAGCAACTGTTCCGTCGCATGGTGTTCAATATCATCGGCAATAATACTGATGACCATCATAAGAATTTCTCGTTCATCATGAATAGGGCGGGGCATTGGAGCCTGTCTCCGGCCTATGATATGACTTTTATTTATGATACGGGAGGCTGGCGCGGAAATACGGAGCATTGCATGACGATTGGAGGTTGCCGTCGCAACATTTCAAAAGAAACAGTCCTTGCCTTTGCTGAGACCAACGGCATTAAAGATGCAGCACGCCTGATCGACGGTATTGCTGCTGAGTTGATGTGTTTCAGGGATATCGCGACGGAAGAGCGTATAAGACCTGAATGGATTGCCCGAATGAGCGATGCCATCGAGCAGAATCTTGAACGCTGGGGGTATCTTGCACCAATAGCAGCGGTGGAGTTTGAGACCTCCGACGGCCATAAGGTAGCACAAGCGCGGATTGAGATGGCTTACAGAAGTGGCAGTTTCCATCTGCTTGCCGATATAGACGGGAGGCTATCCAAGTATGTGATCAACAATTCATGCCCCGAATACGAATCCTTGCTTCTGAACGGAGTCAGAAGCTTAGACGAAGGCTCCCTCCGTGCCATGATATCCCGCTACCTCCTGAAAAAATAACGGTTAGCCTCGAGGACGCTTTCCCATTTCATTGCTTCCGGGTCTTACATTCAGCCCAACAGCCGAAAGAAAAACAGGCCAAACAATGGAATGGTATAATGTGGTGAGTCCAATTGACTTGGGCTACATTGTCGATAGTAGGGGATTTTTGCGTAATTTTGCGGCGAAAACGTTTTTTTTAAGATGGATAATATCGAACTGATTCTTATAAATATATCGGGTTATGACCGCCCGGGAGTGACTTCTGCGCTGACAGATATACTGGCGCGCCATGATGCCAATATTCTTGATATCGGCCAGGCGGACATTCATCATTCACTGTCGCTTGGCATACTTTTCCGCACGACGTCGAAGCAGTCTGGCGATATCATGAAGGATTTGCTGTTTAAGGCATATGAACTGAATGTTAAAATCAGATTTACGCCTATCAGTATAGCCGACTATGAGGAGTGGGTGTCGATGCAGGGCAAGAACCGCTGGATTATAACCATTCTGGGGCGTCGGCTCACGGCGCGGCATATAGCGCTGGTGACTGACGAGATAGCCCGGCAAGAGCTGAATATCGACGGTATTCAGCGTCTGACAGGCCGAGTGCCGCTGCGTGATAACGAGGAGCCGCGCTCGAAGTCGTGCGTCGAGTTTTCCGTTCGAGGCAATCCGCACGATATCCAGTCGATGCGCTCGCGTTTTCTTCAGATTTCACAGAGCGAGGAGTTTGATATTTCGCTGCAGGAGGACAATGTGTTCCGCCGTTGCCGCCGGCTCATCTGCTTCGATATGGACTCGACTCTTATCGAGACCGAGGTAATCGACGAGCTTGCCGACCGCGCCGGTGTCGGGGCCGAGGTGCGGGCTATCACCGAGAGCGCCATGCGCGGTGAAATCGATTTCAGCGAGAGTTTTGCCCGACGTGTGGCTCTTTTGAAAGGTCTGGACGAGAGTGTGATGCGCGAGATAGCCGAGAATCTGCCTATTACCGAGGGTGTGGAACGTATGATGCAGGTGCTCAAGCGCACCGGCTATAAGACTGCTATCCTGTCGGGCGGTTTTACCTATTTCGGCAACTATCTGCGCCAGAAATTCGGTTTCGACTATGTGTATGCCAATGAACTGGAGATTGCCGACGGCAAGCTTACGGGCCGATATGTCGGCGATATCGTCGACGGCAAGCGCAAGGCCGAACTGCTTCGCATCATAGCTCAGGTCGAGAACATAGACATAGCGCAGACTATTGCCGTAGGCGACGGTGCCAATGACCTCCCGATGCTTTCTACCGCCGGTCTGGGCATAGCTTTCCATGCAAAGCCTAAAGTGAAACAGACAGCACGCCAGTCTATATCGACCATCGGTCTCGACGGGGTGTTGTATTTTCTCGGTTTCAAAGACAGCTTTATTTCAGGCTCGGGCATGTGAACAAAGCGTGCGTGCGCGGCGTTGTAATCTAAAGCCATAACATTTCAACTATTTATCATCATCTATTGTGCGAGCCATGAGGGCTGTGAAGTGCTGTTATATCTTTCTATCCATCCTTCTGACTGTGCTCCCTGCGTCTGTATCGGCGCAGGGGCGCCACCAGTCTGTCGGTCTGGTGCTGAGCGGCGGCGGTGCCAAGGGTATCGCCCATATAGGTCTTATCAAGGCTTTGGAAGACAATGATATTCCCATAGACTATATAACGGGAACGTCGATGGGTGCCATCGTCGGCGGCCTGTATGCCTGCGGCTATACGCCCGATGAAATGATGGAACTTATCAATAGCCGCTATTTCAGCTATATGGCGGCAGGCAAGGCAGACCCCGAGCTGACGTATTATTTTGCCCGCGAGGCACCTTCGCCGCAGATGTTCTCCATGCCTCTGGGGCGGCGCGACAGCACGGCCCGCGATATATTCAATCCTCAGTCGCTTATATCGCCTATGCCGATGAATTTCGGGTTCATGCAGATTTTTGCAGCCTATACAGCCCGGTGCGGAGGCGACTACGACCGGCTTTTCGTTCCGTTCCGTTGCGTGGCGTCCGATGTCGTTGCCAAGCGCAAACTGGTGATGGGTTCGGGCAAACTTGAGGAATCTATTCGCGCATCGATGAGTTTTCCGCTTGTGTTCCAGGCAATACAGATAGACAGTGTGACCTTGTATGACGGCGGCGTGTATGATAATTTTCCTGTCGATGTGATGATGACCGAGTTCGCTCCGTCGATTCTTATAGGCTCTGATGTGTCGGCGGCCTCCAAGGGGCCGGCCAACAGCTATTTTGACCAGCTCGATTTGCTTATGAGCCGCAAGCAGAGCTATGATGTGCCGGCCGAGGCGGGTATAAAAGTGCGTATAGATGTGAGTCGGTTCGGCCTTCTCGACTGGGATAAGGCCCCGGAAATCTATCAGGCCGGTTATGCGCGCGGTATGGAGATGATAGATTCCATCAAAGGCCGGGTTCATGGCCGTGTGGCGAAAGATGCTGTGAGCCTGCGCAGGGCTGTGTTCAAGAGCACAGTGCCGGAACTGCGTTTCGACAGTGTGGCTGTTCGAGGCGGCAGCCGACGTCAGAATGAATATATAAAATATCTCTTTCGCCCGTCTAAAGGCTGCGATACCATTGGTGTAGACCATGCTCGGCTGGCGTTCTACCGTGCTCTGTCGTCGGGCCGCATGGAAATACTGCGGGTCGGCGCCGAGTGCAAGGACGACAGCGCATGCCTGTTCAATCTCGATGTCGAAGCGCGGGCCAAGAGCAGATTCTACGGTGGTGCAGGCGCATTCATCACCTCAAGCAACAATAGCTATCTCTATCTTCGTGGCGGATATTCGTCGCTGAGTTTCAGTTCGGCAAGTACGGATATCGAGGCCTGGATAGGGCAGAGTTATATGGCCGGAATGCTCTCCGGGCGCCTAACTCTGGCCTCGGGCACGCCGTCGGCATTTATTTTCAGGGCACTTGCATCGCGGCGGAAATACTATGAGAATGAAGAGCTCTTTTTCCGTGATGACGAACCGACTTTCATGACCTCTCACGAGTACTATGCCAAGCTGGGGTGGGCTATAGCCGCCGGCCGGCGCGGCAGTATCGAAATCGGTGGTGGCGCCGGTAAGTTGCGGTACACATACTATGTGTCGGCTACCGATGGTGTGAGTGCGGGCCGTCATCATGTAGACTACGTTCTTGGGCAGGCATATGCCGGCTACGAAGCGTCTACGCTCAATTCCTATAACTATCCGACGGCCGGAGGACTGCTCCGGGCCAAGGCCGCCGGACTTCTGGGCTCGGCCAATGTGCGCCAACCGGGCTATGAGGGCACGCGCCATCAGTCGTGGCTTCAGGTCGATGTAGTTCAGAAGAATTACTTTGACCTTCACCGCCACTGGGCACTGGGCCTCGAGAGCCATGTGCTGCTGAGTACCCGCGGGCTGCTTGGAGCCTACGACGCCAGTATCGGCTCGGCTCCGGCCTATAACCCGACGCCGGCCTCGAACAATGCATTCAGCCCGGCTTTCAGGGCAAATAGTTTTATTGGCGCAGCGGTGGTGCCGGTCTATAAGTATAACAACTCGCTTTCGGCCCGTTTTTCGGCGAATGCCTTCGTGCCGATGCGGCGTATCTGCGCCGGGGCCGACGGGCAGGCGCGCTATGGAGCGTGGTTCAGTTCGGCTGAGTTTTTCGGCGAACTCGATGTGGTCTATTCGCTGCCATTCGGCGATATTGCCGCATACTGCAACTATACATCGGCGCCGGGCCGCTTCAATGCCGGCATATCGTTCGGAATATATCTTCCGGCACCGAAATTCCTGTGACATCTATCATTATCATATATTTTAATCGGCACAAATGGAGTTTATAAATAATAAAGTTAAAATATGTGTGGTCGGCGCCGGCAATATCGGGTCGGCCATGGCACTCGGTCTTGTGAGGTCGGGTGTGCATGTGTCTGTCTATAACCGCAGCGAGGGTCGTCTGAAAGCTTTCGCCGGCATTGCGGGGCTTGTCTGCTCAACATCGCTGCCCGAGGCTCTTTCGGGCTGCGACATAGCGCTGATATGTGTCGAGGGCGATGCCGTCCTGCCGATAGCGCGCAATATGGCTACACTGCCGGGGCGAAAGCCTGCGCTGGTAGGCTCGTGTGCGGCGGCTATTTCGCTGGCGGAACTTTCGGAGGCGCTTACCGGCGACGAGGGCGAACGACCGGCCGTGTTCAGACTGCTTCCCAATATTGCGGCAACAGTAGGACGGTCGGCCAATCTGCTCTGTGGGAGCGGTGTCGGCGCTGATTGTCTGGCGGAACTCAAAAAGCTGTTTTCGTGTACGGGCACAACCGTAGAAGTGCCGGAGCGTCTTTTTCCGGCTGCGATGGCCTTGTCGTCGTGCGGCATAGCCTATGCATTGCGCTATGTGCGCGCCAATATGCTTGCCGGTGTGCAGATGGGGCTGTCGCCTCAGACGGCCCGCGAACTCGCCACGGCCGTGCTTGCCGGTACGTCGAAACTGCTTGAGGTGGATTCGGCTCACCCCGAAGAGCTTATCGACCGTGTGACTACCCCCGGAGGGATTACAATACGAGGTCTCAACGCAATGGAAGAAGGCGGGTTCAGCGCTGCCGTAGTTTCCGGCTTAAACAGCACTGTAAAGAAATGAACAAGGTGATTTTGCTCGGAAATGTGGGCAAAGACCCTAAAATCCGAATAGTAGACAGCAGTACCGTAGCCGAGTTTTCGCTCGCGACCAACGAAAAACGGATAAGTCGGGGCCCCGAGGGTACACGTGTCGAGTTGCCCGACATCACCGAATGGCACAATATTGTCATGTGGGGTCCGGCGGCCGAATTTGCCCAGCGATATATCAGAAAGGGCACCCGTCTGCTTGTGGAGGGAAAAATCCGCACACGCTTCTGGGAAGACCATAATGCCATCAAGCGCACGATAACAGAAATATATGTAGATTCGTTTGAACTATTGAGCAAGGCTACAAGTTAGAATTTACAAGTCGGAAGCTTTATTTGCTGATTTCCGGCGCAACAGCTCTTTCTAACTACTAACAACAGATTTATGAGAATGGACGGGCGCCGCACCAGCGGCAATGTAGATGATCGTCGCGGACGTAGCTTCAGCGGCAAGACCCTCGGCATAGGCGGGGGTATAGTTGGTGTTATCGTGATTGCGGCCATCACCTTGTTCTCCGGCGGCAGCCTGAGCGATGTCCTCGGAGGGGTGCTCGGAAGCGGCCTCACCGGGGGGCAGGTCGGATATTCACAGCAGGATTATCAGCCTACGGCCGAAGACGAGCAGCTGGCTACATTTGCCTCGCAGGTGCTTGCCGGAACCGAAGACGTGTGGACGCGCGAGTTCCAGCGCCAGGGCTGGGGCGAATATGAGTGCCCCAAACTGGTGCTTTTCAGCGGCTCGGTCAATTCGGCATGCGGGAATGCCACCGCTCAGACGGGGCCTTTCTATTGCTCGGCCGACCAGACGGTGTATATAGACCTCGATTTCTTTAAGGAAATGGGCAGTACTATAGGCGCCGACGGTGATTTCGCTTACGCTTATGTGATTGCGCACGAGGTCGGGCACCATGTGCAGTATCTTCTCGGTATACTCACCGATGCACACGACGCCATGTCGCGTATGAGCGAGACCGAGGCCAATAAAATAAGTGTACGTCTTGAGCTTCAGGCCGATTTCTATGCCGGCGTATGGGCTGCCCTCGACAATCAGATGTTCAATTCGCTCGAAGAAGGCGACGTTGAGAAAGCCATTAATGCCGCTTCGAAAATCGGCGACGATTACCTCCAGAAAAAGGCCTATGGCCGCGAAATTCCCGATAGTTTCAATCATGGCCGCTCTGAGCAGCGTGTCCGCTGGCTCTCGAAAGGTCTTCGGACAGGCGACCCGAACCAGGGCGATACCTTTACGCCGGCTTATAGCCAGCTATAGGCCGGTGTAGTGGAGAGTAGAGAGGGGCGAGTCGAGAGCCCATTTTGCCCCGCACCTCTTCACGCGCTCCTATCAACCTAATAAAGAATGGAAAAGTATATGCGGCGGGCATTGCAGCTCGCAATCAACGGGCGCGGATTTGTGTCGCCCAATCCTATGGTCGGAGCCGTGATAGCAGGCCCCGACGGTCGTATAATCGGCGAGGGCTGGCATCGGGCCTATGGTGGCCCGCATGCCGAAGTCAATGCCGTTGCGTCTGTGTCGGACGATGACAGCCTGCTCTTTCATGAGTCGACAATATATGTGACCCTTGAGCCCTGCTCGCACTACGGCAAGACGCCGCCCTGCGCCAAGTTGCTTGCGGAGTGCGGCTTCAAGCGCGTTGTTGTCGGTGCAGGCGACCCTAATCCGCGAGTGGCGGGGCGTGGCATAGCCATGTTGCGCGAGGCCAGTATAGAGGTGATAGAGGGCGTTATGGCCGATGAATGCCGCCTCCTCAACAAGCGGTTCATGACAGCGCATTCGCTCGGCCGTCCGTTCGTGACGCTTAAATGGGCCCAGAGCGCCGACGGTTTCATGGATGCCGAGAGGTGCGAGAATGGTGCGCCGGCCCGCTTCTCGACGCCGCTCAGTTCGGTCCGGGTGCACCGACTCCGTGCCGTGCACGATGCGATAGCAGTCGGTGCCGCAACGGCTATCGCCGATTCTCCCCGGCTTGATACCCGCCTTGCGGCAGGGCGCTCGCCTCGGCCGGTGGTTTTCGACCGCAGCGGCCTCGGCATACGCGAAGAATTGCTCAACGACCCTCGGAAGACAATATATATTCGCGAAGACCGTCCGCTCGCAGAGACCCTTCGCGATTTCTATCGGCTTGAAAACATGACATCTATACTTGTGGAGGGTGGAGCGTCGCTTCTGCAATCCTTTATCGGGGCCGGAATGTGGGATGAAGCCTTTGTCGAAGTTGCACCCCATGCGCTCGGGCAGAAGGGCCGCACCAAGGCGCCAGCTCTGCCATGTGCACCCGTCGGCTCTGAAGAATGCGACGGAAATACTGTTTTTCACTATCTTTCCGACGACTTTATGGCGCGTTTTCCGCTTGCGCCGATTTGTTAAAGTTTATTCGCACTCGGTGTGCGGTGGCGTTAAAAACATATAAATGCGCCACAAATGTGTGGTTTTGGCCGAAATGGTTTGCCCCATTGCGGCCAAAATTATAATTTTGCACCTTGTAACACTGTAAACTCAATGAGGAAATTCACTACAATATGCCTGGCGGCTTTCATTGCCGTGCTATTTTTTGCGAGGTGTAACTCGGAATACAACTATCCGAACGAGAATGTATCGTCAAGTGTGGCTGTATATTCATTTGCCCTGACGGAAGATGACAGTATAATGGCGCATCTTGACACTGTGTTCTTTGCAATCGACCTCGACAAAGGCACAATATTCAATGCCGATTCGCTGCCATACGGCACCAAGGTGGATAAACTTGTGCCGCGCATACGTATGCTCGAGACTGTGTCGCAGGCCAATCTTACCGTTCCGGCCAATGGCTCTACAGAAGAAAGCGTGCACGACTATCTCACCAATCCCGGCGACACCATAGACTTTACCAATCCTGTATATCTTGATGTGAAATCGCCCGACGGTCTTGTGAGCCGCCGATATACCATTACGGTGAATGTACACAAGCTCGTGAGCGACTCGCTGGTCTGGGATAAGGCTGCTTTCCGCACGCTTCCCTCATCTCTTGCCGCAGTGCGTGCACAGCGCACAGCAAGCACCGCCGACGGCCTTTATTGTCTTACAACCGACGGCTCTGCCTGGTGCATTGCCTACACGGCTCATGCCTTTGCCGGCGACTGGGAATATACGGTTCCGGCGCTTCCGGCGGGTGCTGTCATCGAGTCATTCAACGGTTCGGCCGACGCCCTGTATATTCTTGCTGCCGGAGGCGCGCTCTTCCGCTCGACCGACGGCGGCAAAACATGGAGCGACACTTCGTGCCGTTGGTCTAATATCTACGGATGTGTTGGTGATGCCGTGCTCGGCAATGTCAAGACCGGCAGCAGCTGGACCTATACATGCTATCCGGCCGGTGGCTGCGACGGCGTTGCAATGCCGGCATCTATGCCTGTGACGGGCTCTTCGCAACTTGTCGATTTTACTTTCCCCTACAGCGGCGAAACTCAGGCCGTGATGGTGGGCGGAGAGAAGGCCGACGGTTCATATACCGGTGCTGTGTGGGCTTACGACGGTTCTACATGGGCTCAGCTCAACGGAAACTTCCTCAAGCCCCTGCGCGGTGTCACAATTATGCCGTTCTATGCGTTCCGCACGTCCAATACCCTTGTGGCAACGGAATATTCGCTTATAATGGCAGCCGGCGGTGTCGATGAAGACGATGTTGTCAACGACAGTATATATGTCACAACCGACTATGGTCTTACATGGTCCAAGGCTGCCGACCTTATGCAGTTGCCCGACTATGTGCCTCCGTTCTACGGTGCCCAGGCATTTATTGAAGAGACAACTTTGAGTTCGCGCGCATCGTCGGGCTGGACTGAAATGCCTTTTGCCTATCGTCTGCCGGCTGGGGCTGTCCTGGACGGTACTTATCCGTCTTTCAGCAGCCGCGCTACTGCGCCTGTCACCTCTTGGGATTGTCCGTTTATCTATCTGTTCGGAGGTTATAACCGAGACGGTGAACTCTACGACACGCTTTGGCGTGCTACTCTGAATCGCCTGACATTTAAGCCAATACAGTAGTATATAATGGTTTTGACCCCGCAAACGGCATTTTGTTGCGTCCGGCGCCTGATGGCGGTGGCTGCGCTGTCGCTGTGTGCGGTGGTTCTGCCGGCTCAGTCGGCTCCATATAAATTCGATATAGGCGCTCAGCTCGGCATGAGCGGATATATAGGCGATGCCAACCGCGCCAATATGTACAGTCATCCAGGTTTTACGGGCGAGTTGTCTATGCGCTGGCTTCCTGATACCCGCTGGGCTGTGAGGGGTGTGCTTTCGACGCTCGGTCTGAGTGGAAATACGGCCGATATGACCGACGTTCTCCCCGGCGGGGCCCAATACGACTTTACCTCGCAGGTTTATTCGCTTGACGTGAGGGGCGAGTTCAATTTCTTCCCCTACGGTATCGGCGAAACATATAAGCGCCTGCGCCGATGGTCGCCGTATCTTGCTGTCGGAGTCGGTGTGTGTGTGTCGTCGTCGGGCGGAAAAACCTCTGCGGCGCCGACGCTTCCTCTTGGCGTAGGCCTGAAATTTAAAGCCACACAGCGGCTTAATCTTGGGCTTGAATTCAGCATGACCAAAGCATTCGGCGATCATGTAGACGGCCCCGACCTTTCCGACCTCAATCAGATAAAGACTGCTTTTTATAAAAATACAGACTGGTTTTCGCGCCTGACCGTAGGCATTTCATATGAATTCGGCCCGCGGTGTGAAACCTGTCACTATGTAGACTAATCTCTCCTGTACTGATATGACCGAACAACAGACACTCGACCTGAACCGCATACCGACGCATGTAGCCATTATTATGGATGGCAACGGCCGCTGGGCGCAGTCGCATGGCATGGAACGCACCGCCGGCCATGTCGAAGGCGTGTCTACCGTGCGCCGTATAACCGAGGAAGCATCTGAGCTTGGCGTGAAATTCCTGACTCTATATACTTTCTCGACCGAGAACTGGAACCGGCCACAGGAAGAAGTCGACGCTCTGATGCATCTTATTGTCACAGCCATAGAGCGCGAGACTCCCGACCTTATCAAGAACAATGTGCGTCTTGGCGCAATAGGCGAACTGTCGCGCATGCCTGCCGAGGCTGCCGCACGCCTTGAACGCTGTATGGCCGATACGGCGCACTGCACGGGGCTGAAGCTTATTCTGGCGCTGAGCTACTCTTCCCGCTGGGAGATTGTAGAGGCTGCCCGCACGCTTGCCCGCCGGGCTGCCGAGGGCTCGCTTGTCCCTGCCGATATCGATGAGGATATGCTTTCGCAGGCAATGTCGACTGCAGGCATGCCCGACCCCGATTTGCTCATACGCACCGGGGGCGATAAGCGCATAAGCAACTTTCTTCTCTATCAGATAGCATATACCGAGCTGATTTTCAACCAGACATTCTGGCCCGATTACAGCCGCGAAGATTTTAGAAACAATATTGCCGAATTCCAGCGGCGCCAGCGGCGCTTCGGTCTCACCGGCGAACAGATACTCGATAGCTGAACCGGCGTCAAACCGGCTAAACGAACCGACCATTATCCACCCATGCAACAACGAATACTTCTACTTCTGGCATTGTTCATCGCTTCTGCGGTGTCCGTGAAAACGGCTGCCCAGGCTCCTGCCGACACTATCTACAATCCGACGGTTCTCTATACGGCCATGCCGCGGACTTATGAAATCGCCGGTATCAGTGTAGAGGGCGCGCCCAATTATGAAGACGTGCTCATACTCGGCTATGCCGGTCTTAAAGTCGGCGACCGGGTGACAATACCCGGCGATGACATAACCAACGCCGTGAAGCGCCTCATGCGCCAGACGCTTTTTGCCCAGGCCCGTATCGAGCTCGAAAAGACTGCCGGCGACAAGGCCTGGCTCAAGATTGTGCTCCGTACTCAGCCGCGTATCTCGGCCGTGAACTATATCGGAGCCAAGAAAGGCGAGCAGAAAGACCTCCAGGAGCGCCTGCAGCTTGTAAAGGGAAATACTATCACCCGCAATATGGTGAACCGTACTCAGGCTATCGTAGAGAAATACTATAAGGACAAGGGTTTCGGAAATGTGACCGTGAAGGTGAATCTTCGCGAAGACTTGTCGAACGACAACGAGCAGTTCGTAGATATCGTTGTTGACAAGCACCAGAAGGTGAAGGTGCACAAGATATATATCGACGGAAACGAAGTGCTCAGCGACCGCGCGATAAAGCGCACAATGAAGAAAACCAATGAGAAGACAGACCTTCTCAAGATTTTCAGCCAGAAAAAGTTTGTCGAGAACGATTATCACGATGACCTCAACCGTATCCTCGAGAAATATAACGAAAAAGGCTATCGCGACGCCAAGATTCTTGCAGACAGCGTTGTGCCTTACAACGATAATACCGTAGATGTATATATCGACGTCGAAGAAGGCAAACAGTACTTTATCAAAGATATAAACTGGGTAGGCAACACTATATATCCGACTGAGATTCTCAATGCCTATCTCGACATGAAGCCCGGCGACGTATATAATCAGAAACAGCTCGAAAAACGCCTCTCGACAGACGATGATGCCGTATCGAGCCTCTATATGGACCACGGCTATCTGTTCTATCAGCTCATACCTATAGAGCGCGAAATCGACGGCGACTCCATTACGCTCGAAATGCGAATGATGGAAGGCCCTCAGGCTCGCATCAATAATGTGATAATCAACGGTAACGACCGCCTGTATGAGAAGGTGATCCGTCGTGAGCTGCGTGTGCGTCCGGGTGCTCTCTTCAGCAAGAGCGACCTTATGCGCTCAATGCGCGAAATTGCTCAGACCGGCCACTTCAATCCTGAGAATATGGTGCCCGATATTGTGCCTAACGAAGAAAACGGTACTGTCGACGTCGCTCTCAACCTCGAGTCGAAGGCCAATGACCAGATTGAATTCTCCCTCGGCTGGGGCCAGACCGGTATTATCGGCAAGCTACAGCTCAAATTTACCAACTTCTCCATCAGAAACCTCTTCTATCCGAGCACATACCGCGGTATAATTCCGCAGGGCGAAGGCCAGACATTCTCTATCAGCGCGCAGACTAACGCCCGCTATTACCAGAGCTATGCTGTCTCTTTCCTTGACCCCTGGTTCGGCGGCAAGCGACCCAACAGCCTTTCTGTGTCGGCCTACTATAGCCGCCAGACGGGTGTTAACTCGTCGTTCTACAACCGTTCGTGGGCCAACTCGTCGCTGTGGGGTACCGGCATGGGCTATTATCCTGGATACTATGGCAGCTACGGCGGCTACGGCTATAACGACTACTATCAGAGCAGCTATCAGAATTCGCTCGACCCCAACAAGGTTCTCCAGATGGTCGGCGTCAATGTCGGCTTCGGCAAGCGTCTGAAATGGCCTGACGACTGGTTTACATTCACTGCCGAAATCGGTTACAACTGGTATTACCTCAAGAACTGGGATTACCTCTTCCTGATGAACAACGGTACGTCGAATTCGCTCACCCTCGGTCTTACCCTTTCGCGTACGTCTATCGACAACCCGATATATACCCGTAGCGGTTCGTCGTTCCAGCTCAGCCTCCAGATGACGCCTCCGGCCTCACTGTTCGGAAAGAAAGACTGGAAGACGCTTACCGAACTGGCTAATTCCACCGAATCGACGACGAAAGTTCGCGACCAGGCCAACAAGGAGCTCTACCGCTGGATTGAATACTGGAAGCTGCGCTTCAAGAGCCGCACATATACACCGCTGTCGACCAACCAGCAGTGGACCCCCGTGCTCATGACCCGCTTCGACTTCGGTCTTCTCGGCAGCTACAACAAATACCTCAAATCGCCCTTCGAAACATTCTATGTCGGCGGCGACGGTATGAGCGGTTCCTACACATATGCAACCGAGACCATCGCTCTCCGTGGTTACGACAACGGTTCGCTCACTCCGTGGCGTTCCGAAGGCTATGCATACACCCGCATGGGTCTCGAACTGCACTTCCCCCTCATGCTCCAGCAGTCTACTACCATCTATGCTCTCGCATTCCTTGAAGCAGGCAATGCCTGGACCTCGGTAAGCCAGTTCAATCCGTTTGAACTCAAGCGCAGCGCCGGCGCAGGTGTGCGTATCCAGCTGCCTATGGTCGGTCTGATGGGTATCGACTGGGCGTATGGTTTCGACCGTGTATTCGGCGAACGCGGCGGAAGCCACTTCCACTTCATTCTCGGTCAGGAATTCTAACGAATTAACAAAATTAACTTAAAACTTCACCGACTTGCCTCTGCAGGAAATAAACCTTTTTCCTTTTCGGGTGTCTATTAAATATAAACCCTCTTAACGAAACCTATATGAAGAAGATAGCCGTCGTTCTCCTGGTTGCGGTAGCTTCGGTGCTTGCCGCTTCGGCCCAGAAATTCGCACTGGTCGACATGGAGTACATATTCAAGAATGTTCCAGCCTACGAAATGGCCAACGAACAGCTCAATCAACTTTCCCAGCGCTGGCAGAAAGAAGTCGAGGCCATTGGCAAAGAAGCCGAGACTATGTATCAGAACTATCTCTCCGACAAGGTGTTCCTTACAGAAGAGCAGGTGAAGAAGCGCGAGGAAGAAATCGTTGCCAAAGAAAAGGCGGCCACAGAACTGCGCTATAAGTATTTTGGCCCCGAAGGCGAACTCTATCAGAAGCGCCAGACTCTTCTGAAGCCTATCCAGGACGAAGTGTACAACGCCGTGAAGAAAGTCGCCGAAGAGCGCGGCTATCAGACCATCTTCGACCGGGCATCGTCGTCGGATATCATCTATGCCTCGCCCAGAATCGACGTGAGCAACGAGGTCCTTGCCAAATTGGGATATTCTAATTAAATTCAGTATATTTGCAATCCATACGATTAATCAAAAAACTAAAACGCTATAATATGTTCAAGAAAATCCTTCTCGCCATCGCCGTGGCTCTGCCTATGAGCGCAATGGCTCAGAAATTCGGTGTCGTGGATATCGAATCTGTCTTCACTGCAATGCCTGAGACCACAGCAATGCAGACTCAGCTTCAGGAAACCTCCAAGAAGTATGAAGATGAATTCATGAAACTTCAGGAAGAAGTAAACAAACTCTACGCCGACTTCCAGACCATTCAGGAAGACGCAAACACCCCCGCTTCCATCAAGGAACGTCGTCTTCAGGAGGTTCAGGACCGCTATGCAAAGGTGCAGCAGTTCCGCGAGACAGCCCAGCAGGACCTCGCCCGTCTTGAGCAGCAGCTTTCCGCCCCCATCCAGCAGAAACTCACCGACGCCATCAAGGCTGTAGGTGCCGAAGGTGGATATACCTTCATCATGCCTAACGAAGGCCTCCTTCTCTACACCGGCACAGACGTGACCGACGTAACCTCTCAGGTGCGCACCAAGCTCGGCATCTGATAAGATAGTATAAAATAATAAGAATCGGCCTCCGGCGTAGCGTCGGAGGCCGATTCTTATTATTTTATCTGATGTCGATGGCCTATCTGAATACCTTTTTGAGGTCTTCGTTTAAGATTTCGATTTGTATTGAATCGCCGGACGAGGTTTTGTATTTGTAGACAAGTTTACAGTCTGCTTTGATGATGTTTGTAATGAAATTCTTGGAGTCCGTAGAAACTTCAGTTTCGCCTTTTAGCATATATAATAGTGAATTCTTTACCCGGTCTTTGCTTGATTCTGCTCCGTTGTAAATTCTGTCTACATGATAATTGTAGGTTACCACATTGTTTTCGTACGTGAGACTTTCAAGGATAGCATCGTTTCCCATTCCGTAATAGGCCGGACACTGAGAATTGGCAATAGCGACCGTTTTCTCAATCTCTGCTATTATCTGTGGATCGATTTTAGGCGTGGGGCTGGAAGAGTTACATGAAACTGCAAGGCAGAAGAGCACGTTCAGTAATAGTTTTGTTGGCTTTATCATTGTTTTCGGTGGAATGTTATACTTGTCGCTCGGGATTCTTGCGGAAGAGGCGGGCGACGATTTGGGCGATGGCGCCGTCGCCGGTGATGTTGCAGGCTGTGCCGAAGCTGTCCATGGCTATGTAGAGGGCTATCATCATGGCATTGTCGGCGTCGGAGAAGCCGAGGATAGAGGAGAGTAGTCCGAGAGAGGCCATTATGGCTCCGCCGGGTACGCCTGGTGCGGCTATGATGGTGATGCCGAGCATAGCTATGAAGCCGGCGAACATGCCGAAGTCGTATGGCATGCCGTGGAGTATCATCAGGGCGAGGGCGCATGATACGATTTTGAGCGTGGAGCCCGACATGTGTATGGTAGCGCAAAGAGGAACGGTGAATCCGGCGATGTCGCGGTCTACGCCCATTGCTACGGTGCGTTCGAGCGTGACGGGAATTGTTGCGGCCGACGATTGTGTGCCGAGGGCGGTAAAGTAGGCCGGCATCATCGTCCAGAGGCATTTGAAGGGGTTTTTGCGTGAGAAGAGCGAGGCGATGCAGTATTGCAGCACAAGGACTCCGACATGGAGACAGAATATTACGGCGATAATCTTGACGAAGGTAAGCAGCACCGGCCCGACTTTGCCGCCGATTGTCATGTCGAGGAAGATGCCGAATATATAAATCGGCAGGAGGGGTATTATGGCTTTGTCGATTACGAGTTTTATTATGTCGCGAAAGCCGTCGAGGCCTTTTTTTAGTGCCTGGGCTGAGGTCAGCATGGCGCAGCCGAAGCCGAGCACGAATGCGAGCACAAGAGCCGAGGTAACGCCCATAAGCGGGGGCACATCGACAGTGAAGAATGGTGCCGGACTGCCCGACGCTGCCGTTTCGGCGGCGATGTAGCTGTCGGGCGCTATCATGGAGGGAAAGAAGGTGACGGAGGTGAGGTAGGCAAGGGCTCCCGAGCCGAATGTCATAAGATAGGCTATGACAACGGTTGCGAGCAGCATTGAGCCGGCGCGCCGTCCGATTTCGGCAATTGCCGGCGCCACGAAGCCTACTATGAGGAGCGGAATGATGAATCCTAAAAAGGAACTGAAGAGGGAGTTGAAGGTGGCGAAGCATCGTGCGGCCCATTCCGGGAGGACGAAGCCGGCGCCTATGCCGAGGGCTATTGCTGCGGCAATTCGTGGGAGAAGGCCGATGTGGCGAAGTTTAGTCATGGTTTTCGGTCGTTGCTGCGGGAACGAGCCGAGCGCTGGCTTCCCACAGGGCGTAGATAGGTATAAATACTAAGAAGAGAGTGAAGGGGTCGCCTGTGGGGGTTATGAGGGCGGCGATGATAAGGAGTGCTACGATGGCGTGGCGTCGGTATCGGCTGAAGAATCCGCGTGTGAGCATTCCTATTTTTCCAAGTATCCATGCGAGGAGCGGAAGCTCGAAGACGGCGCCCATCATCAGCAGGATAGTGAAGAAGTTGTCCATATAAGAGTCGAGCGACACCACGGGGCGTATGGCTTCGCTCAGGCGATAGTCGGCAAGGAAACGCACGGCGAGGGGGAATACGAGATAGTATCCGACGGCCATGCCGAGGTAGAACATTATGTTGCCGAATATGAATGCCTTGGTGACGCCGCGGCGTTCATGCTCGTATAGGCCGGGGGCTATGAAGCCCCACAAGAGGTAGATTATTATCGGGAATCCGACCACAAAAGCCACCCAGCAGGAAGCCGACATGTGGACGAAGAACTGCGAGGCAAGTTCGAGGCTTACGACGTCGACATTGAAGCCGTCGGCTGTCGCCGTGCCGGCAATCGAGTCGAAAATGCGATAAGTGGGAAATCCCGGATTGCAGGGAGCCATGATGACGTTCTGGAATATCCATGGCATTGCAGTGAATGCCCCGACTCCGAGCACGGCTACAACTATGAATACGCGGAAGAGCACCCGACGGAGATCGTCGAGGTGATCCCAGAATGTCATTTCTGTTTCCGACATCGTTTTTTTGCAGACAGGCGGGCTGGAGGTCAGTCGCGGTCTTTTCCGCGGGGCGTTTCTTTGGTTTCAGGCTCGTCTTCGAGGGGCTTCTCCATCTCGTTGCGGGCTTCCTGCATTCCTTTCTTGAATGAGTGCACACCTTTTCCGAGCCCTCGCATTAGTTCGGGTATTTTTTTGCCGCCGAAGAGCAGAAGAATCACCAGAAATATGATAATCCACTCCCAGCCTCTGAGATTGCCGAGAAAAAGGGGGGTAATAAGCAGAGTGTTCATGTGATAGTGTGTATTTGAATTGTAAAGTTAGTGATAATTCGGCGAAAATTCCTAACTTTGTGCTGTTTTTAAGGTAATTTATAAACCACTCAGAAATGAAAGCATATGTATTCCCGGGCCAGGGTGCGCAGTTTGTCGGTATGGGCAAGGAGCTCTACGACAATAACGCCGAAGCCCGCGCACTCTTTGAGAAAGCCAACGAAATACTTGGGTTCAATATAACCGACCTTATGTTCGCCGGCACCGACGAAGACCTTCGTCAGACCGCCGTTACACAGCCCGCAATCTTTATCCACAGCGTCCTTCTTGCCAAGAGCCTTGGCGATGAGTTCCGTCCCGACATGGTTGCAGGCCACTCGCTTGGCGAATTTTCAGCTCTTGTAGCCGCCGGAGCCCTCAGCTTTGAAGACGGTCTGCGTCTTGTAAGCGCCCGTGCTCAGGCTATGCAGAAAGCCTGTGAGCTTACCGAATCGACCATGGCAGCAGTGCTCGCTCTTCCCGATGAGAAGGTAGAAGAGATATGCGCCGGTATCGACGGCGTTGTTGTCTGCGCCAACTATAACTGCCCTGGCCAGCTCGTAATCTCGGGCGAGGTTGCCGCTATCGACGCTGCCTGCGAGGCCCTCAAGGCCGCCGGTGCCAAGCGTGCGCTCAAGCTCAAGGTAGGCGGTGCGTTCCACTCGCCCTGCATGGAGCCCGCCCGCGCCGAACTTGCCGCCGCTATCGAGGCAACCGAGTTCCACGTGCCTGTATGCCCCGTTTATCAGAACGTAGACGCTCTCCCCCACACAGACCCTGCCGAAATCAAGGCTAATCTCGTTGCTCAGCTCACAGCCCCTGTCCGCTGGACACAGACCGTGCGCAACATGATTGCCGACGGTGCCACCGAGTTCGTAGAGCTCGGCCCGGGCAAGGTTCTTCAGGGCCTCGTTGCCAAAATCGATTCTTCGGTAGCCGTAAGCGGAATGCAATAATTCGCTTAGCGACCGCTATAAAACAGCGCGTTTGTGCGTCCTACCAATAGGTAGACATGCACAAACGCGCATTTTTTGCTTGCGTTGGTTATCTGAATAAGGATATTACGCGGGCCCCGATGAAGACTCCTACCATAGAGAGCACTATAAGGGCCGAGCACGGGACGTCTATGACGGTTGAAAGAAACAGTCCGGCAACCGATGATATGAGCGATATCACAGCCGAGGCGCACATTACGGTGGCGAATCTGCGGAAAAAAATTTCGGCGGTTATAATCGGGAGCGACAGCATAGACATCAGCAGCATTATGCCGACCAGCCGGATTGTCAGGACGATACAAACTGCGGTAAGGACGGTCATGACAATAGTAATCATGCGCACGGGGAGGCCTATTACGGCGGCGAAATCGCGGTCGAATGCCGTTGCGACGATGTTGCGGTATTGCCACAAGAAGAAAATGCCCAGTATGACGGCGAAACCGGCAAAGGACCAGAGGTCGGTAACTGATACTGTGAGTATGTTCCCGAACAGGAACGAGTTGAGTTCGGGCACATAGCCTGGTGTGAGGAATACGAACAGTACACCCAGAGCCATGCCCAGAGCCCACACAACGGCTATTGCCGAGTCTTCGCGCACACGGAAGCGGCGCGAAAGCCAGTCGACGCCGAGGGCAGACCCGACAGCAAATACGGCCGCCATAAGAACGGGGCTTATGCCTAGAAAGTAGCCGAGCCCGAGGCCACCGAAGCATGAGTGCGTGATTCCGCCCGATATTGCCACCATGCGGCGCGATATTATGTAGGTGCCTATTATTGCGGCGCAGATACTTATTAGCGCCACTCCGGCCAGTGCCTGGCGGAAGAAGGAATAGTCGAAATATTCAAGCATTGCGGGTTGTGGCCGAGCGAGCCTCGGCGACTATCATGATAAGTTCGTCGCGCACTTCCTGCGGGAGTGCGATATTTCTCAGTTGCAGGCTACGCGCCCAGCCGGCTATATCGGCCGGCTGCATGGTGAGCAGTATGTCGCGGAATTCCTCTGTTTCGGCCTCCGAATAGCTTTCGGGCGAGCGCCCGGCATGGCGGTCGAGCTCTTCGTCGTCGTAGTATTCTATTTTTTCCGACACAGCGGCAAGGAGCGAGTCGCGTTCGCACGTAATGTGCATGCCGCAGCATTCCTCTTCGTTCTCTTCGGGCTGTGCGGATTGTTCCGCTGTTTCCTCGGGCTCTTTTTCAGCCTTTTTGCGGAGGTAGCTGCGGTGCTCAAGATAGAGAATCGCTCCGACGCCTATTATTGCGGCAAGAAGATATAGCGATAGCATTATTCGGACGGTTCGGGAATTGGTTCGGAGGGGTCGAGAAGAGTGAATCCGGCCTCTTGGAGGTGCTTCCAGAAATCGGGATAGGATTTTCCGACTACATCGGCGTCGCGTACCACGATGCCGGGAACGAATATGGCTGTCGGGGCGAGCGCCATTGCCATGCGGTGGTCTTTATAGGTGTCGAATACCGGCAACTCGCGGACAGGGAGGCGCCGGCCATCCCATGAGAGGACGGTGCCATAGGCTTCGATTTCGAGCGGAAAACCAAGTTTGGCGAGTTCGTTTACGAGAGCTTCGAGGCGGTCGCACTCCTTGTGGTGGAGAGCGCCGACGCCGCTGAAGCGGAATGGTACGCCGACCATACATGCAGTGACGGCCAGAGCCGGAACGGCGTCGGGCATGCCCGACATGTCTGCGTCGAGGCTGTTGAAAAGTTCGGGTGTTGCCGACAGTTCGGCGCCGTCGTCGGTAAACTCTGTCGTAACGCCGAGTTTTTCGAAGAGTGCGGCCTGTGCGCTGTCGCCCTGAATGGAATTTTCCCGCATTCCGGTGAGGGTGACCCAGCCTGCGCTTAGCGCCGCTATTTCATACCAGAATGCGGCTGCACTCCAGTCGGGCTCGGCGTCATCGGCGTGAGGGGCCCGATATGGGGTATTGTCAACATGTATTCTGAGAGGCTCGACATCGACGTTAACGCCGCGGCGCCGCATCATTTCGGCCGTCATTTTTATATAGGGCAGAGAGCCGGTGTTGCCTTTCAGTTCTATTTCGAGCGGAGCCTCCATGAGTGGGGTCACCATCATGAGCGCTGATATAAACTGCGAGCTTACAGAAGCGTCTATGTCTATGGTGCCGCCGGAAAGTCTGCGGCCTTCGATATGCAGGGGAGGGTAGCCCTCGGTGCCTTCATATTTTATGTCGGCGCCAAGGCCACGCAAGGCGTCGACGAGCGGTGCTATCGGGCGTCGGCACATGCGGTCGGAACCGGTAATGGTGCACACGCAGCCGGGGCTTGCTGCAGCCAGGGCTGTTAGAAACCGCATGGCGGTTCCGGCTGGGCCGACATCGACGGTGCCTTCGAGCTTTGCGGCGCCGAGAATGGAGGCCAGCGTCCGGGTGTCGTCGCAGGCCACGGGTTCTTCCGAGCTTCCGGCGATATGGGCCATGACGATGGCGCGAGCATTTATGCTTTTGCTCAGCGGCAGAGAGGCGGAGGCCTCAAGAATGCCATCGGGCGGGAGAATTCTAAAATCCATTTTTGTTAAATTATGAATTATGGATTATGAATTATGAATTGGACGGTCGATTTACAATTCATAATTTAGTCAAATCGTTTATGATTTGACAGTCGAGCACACTGCCATTTCGAGGCTTTCGAGGGCCTGGACAAGGACAGAGCGCGGGGTTCCGACGTTGAGGCGTGCGAAGTTCTCGCCCTGCGAACCGAACATTATGCCGTCGTTGAGGGCCAGATGGGCCTTGTCGAGCAGCAGATTCATTACTTCGCGGTGGCACAGATGGAGGCCGCTGAAGTCGAGCCACAGCAGGAAAGAGGCCTGGGGGCGAATCACTTTGAGGCCGGGTATGCGGCGCGCGGCAAAGTCTGTTACAAAGTCTATGTTGTCCTGCACGTAGGCGAGCATCTGGTCGAGCCAAGCCTCGCCGTTGCGGTAGGCAGCTTCGGCACCGATGGCCGAAATCATAACAGGAGCGCTGAATTCGTTTACTTCAAGCCATTTGTAGTAAGGCTCGCGCAGTGCCTGATTTTTGATTACCATCCATGAGCTCACAAGGCCGGGAATATTGAAAGTTTTAGAGGGAGCGCCGAGCATAATGCCGACAGCCTCGGCGTCGGGGCCAGCGGCCAGGAAAGGTATGTGCTTGCGGCCTTCGAGCATGAGGTCGCCGTGTATTTCATCGCTCACCACCACCATGCCGGCCTCGCGGGCTATTGCGCCGACTTCGGCCAGAGTGTCGATATCCCATTGTATGCCAATGGGGTTGTGAGGATTGCATAGAATCATCATCTTTGGTTTATGCTCAGCGACGATTCTGCGCAGCCCTTCGAGGTCCATGCGGTATGTCTCGCCATCGAAAAGGAGCGGATTTTCGATTATCTTGCGGCTGTTGCCTTCGACAACAGTACGGAAGGGAGTGTAGACGGGTGGCTGAATGACAACTCCGTCGCCCTCGCGTGTGAAGTAATTGACGGCCAGTGCTATGCCTTTGACAACTCCGGGAACGAAAGCGAGTTCGCGGCGCTCGATGCCGAAGTTGTGGCGGCGTTTGTTCCAGTCGATGATGGCTTGCCAGTATCCGTCGGAGGCTTCGAAATAGCCCAGGACGGGGTGTGAGAGACGTCGGCTGAGCGCAGCCGTGATTTCAGGGCATACCGCAAAATCGAGGTCGGCAATCCACAGAGGAGTAAGGTCGTGGCGTCCGAAAACTGCATCGAGACGGTCTATTTTGACTGCTGCAGTGCCGTGACGATCGATGATGGCGTCGAAATTATACTGTGTCATGGTAAATCTATGGTATTTTGCACAAAAGTAGCGATTTTCATTGAATTCATAGTTATCCCTTGCGTTAAAGTTCTTCGTTTCCTATCTTTGCCGGATAATTATAATATATATATGTTCATGAAAAAACTGTTTCTATTGCTTGCTCTTTTTGTTTGTGCCTTTGCTTCGGCCCAGGATTTCGCCACATGCGATGTGCGCGACCTCGCTCTTATCTATCAGGGAGGGGCGCATCGCTGGGATTGGAATGAGTCTGATATAGAGCCGTATGTGACACACAGCTTTGCAGACGGAACCGAAGACTGGCTCTTCGACGGGTTTCTATTTCTGGAATTTAAGGACGGCAAGGGGCGCCAGTTCTCGCCCGGCTACGACAAAATCAACGCCACACGTGCCGACTGGGAGTGGTATATAGACCGCCTTTTTGAAAAAGGAAAGTCGCTCCATGCCCTCGATGCTGTAATCTCAGCCAAGAAGAAGGCTCTCGGCGAGCCCGGTTTTCGCCACAAAGTGGTGCTCACGCTCATGGTGCCTATAGGCGGACAGACCGACTGGGGCGATGTGAACGGCCGGAAGCTCGATTTCAACAATGGTGCCGACCGCAAGGCCGCAATATGCTGGTTTGCCGACGCTCTTATAGACCGTTTCAAAGCTGAAGGTTTCGAAAATCTTGATTTGTACGGCTTCTACTGGATAGATGAAGATATGGCGTCGAGCCGCGAACTTTTGCCTGAAATTTCGCCATATGTGCATTTCAAGGGCATGAAATTTGTATGGATACCTTATTTTAAAGCGGCCGGCCACGAACGCTGGCGCGAGCTCGGTTTCGATATTGCCTATCATCAGCCCAATCATTTCTTTCAAAGTGAAATCCCCGACGAACGTCTCGACATAGCCATCGACGAGGCTCTGGCCTGCGGAATGGCAATGGAGTTCGAGTGCGACGAGCGCGCGCTATCGCAAAGCCCCGATGCTTTTGCTCCGCGCATGACAGCCTATATCGACGCATTTGAGCGCCGAGGTGTTTTTGAGCGCTCCGCGCTGGCATACTACACGGGTAGCCATCTTCTCACCGACTTTGTGCGCAATCCTTCGGCTGAAAACGCTGCCCTCGCCGACCGCTTTGCGCGCATAATATGCTCGCGCCGCTCGAAGCTTTGAGCATACAGGACTCCTTTTGGTATTGAGATACGCACCTTTCCTTGTGAAGTGTGTGTTAGTTCCGTGCTTTTGCTTTGAAATTTACACTTTTTAACTGAATATTTGTGTGTAGATATGCAAGCATCGGATAATCAGTGAGATATATCTTAACTGATTTGTGTTAAAACTTTCGCAATAATTAAATGCGAAAGTTTTTTATGAATTTTTTTGTTTTATTGCGAAAAAAGAAGTAATTTAACGCTCTGAAATCATATCACAAATAAAATCTAAATACTCATTTATCACAAAAGTCCATGGAATCATTGAAAAGCATTAGCGCTTGTATGAAGCATAATTGTCTTTCAACACTTATTGTCATGACTGATTTGTGACTATTCTTTTATCTGAATACCATATATTTAACCTCTATATATGAAAAATGTCTCTCTGATAATAGGCAGAAAAATATCAAGAGACAATACATTGTTCGAAATTAGTATTTAACACCAGTTTTATGAAAATTTCTAAATTTTTAATCGGACTGATGCTGACTGCGGCTTCGGGTCTTTTTGTGGTCTCCTGCGGCGACGACAATAAGGGCAACGAGCCCGAGAATCCGACCGACGGCATCAAAATAGAGCTCACTCTTCCGGCGACACTGTCGGTTGTCAAGGGTGAACCGTGTACACTGCAGATGGGTGCGTCGAGTGTTATCTACAGCAGCGATATAATACAGCTGCAGGGTAGCGACGGAAAACTTGTCAACTGCACCATCAGCGCCATTACCTCCGATTCGTTTACCTTTATCATTCCCGACGGTACCCCCGAAGGCAACTATCGCGTATATCTCAAGCGCGGAACCGAACGCAAGCAGCTCGGCTCGATGAATATCAAGTATGTCACAGCAGTATGGACCCCGTCGGAAGGCACTACCGTGTATGGTACTGTCAGCTCTGCAGAGGGACCTGTGGCGAATGTAGTGATAAGCGACGGTGTCGATTTCGCTGTCACTAATGCCGAGGGCCGCTATGAGTTGCGCTCGAAGAAGGCATACAAGTATGTATTCATGTCGGTGCCCTCAGGCTACGAGCCCAAGACTGCCGGCATTCTTCCTATCAACTATTTCCCGCTGACTGCGGCTGCGACCACACCTGAAAATATTGATTTCAGCCTCGTAAAAGTAGACCAGAGCAACTACCGCGTGCTTTTCTTCGGCGATATGCACCTTGCAAACCGCACTGACGACGTGAAGCAGTTCGCAAACTTTGCCGCCGACGTAAACGCCAATGGCAAGAAGGGCAAGACTTATGCCATCACTCTCGGCGACATGACCTGGGATATATACTGGTATGACAATAACTTCCAGTTCGCGCAGTATCTCGACCTGATGAACCGTTCGTTCAGCAATCTCATGGTATATCACACCATCGGTAACCATGATAACGATTATAAGGCCAAGAACAACTTCGACGCCAAAAACGACTTCATTCTCTCGCTCGCACCGAACTACTACTCGTTCAATATCGGCGACGTGCACTATGTTGTGCTCGACGACATCGACTGCTCCGGCTACGACGGCACGACTTCGCGCAAATACGCCGAAAAGATTTTTGTGCCCCAGCTGCAGTGGCTTGCCAAAGACCTCAGCTACGTAGACAAGTCGACCCCCGTGGTTGTTACTTTGCATGCTCCGCTTTTCTATGCTAACGGTGCAAGCACTTTCAAGACCGACCTCCAGAATGTGGCCGAACTTCTGCCCGTACTGAAAGACTACAAGGTGCATTTTGTGACAGGCCATACCCACAAGAGCTATAATGTGAACTCTACACACAGTGTGCTCAAAGACTATCCGGACTTTATGGAGCACAACCAGACCGCAGTCTGCGGCGACTGGTGGTGGAGCGGCAAGCTCACGCCCGGCGCACTCACCGCGCACGACGGTTCGCCCGCCGGCTACTCTATCTGGGATATCTCGGGCAAGGATTTTAAATGGATATATAAAGGCACAGGCCTAAACGAGAACGTGCAGTTCCGTACTTACGACCTCAACAACGTGAAGTTTACTCAGGATGATATTCCCGGCATATCCGGAGAGGCCGTAGCTTCATGGCAACGCTACTGCACCGCCTACACCGGCTCGCAGACTAACAAAGTCCTTATCAATGTGTGGAACTACGACCCCGAATGGAAAGTCACCGTCACCACTGAAGGCGGCCAGACCCTCGAAGCCAAGCCTGTGATGGCCTACGACCCCCTCCACATCAAGGCCATGAGCATGAAGCGCTTCCAAAGCACAAAGAGCTCGGTTCCGAATTTTATCACACAAAGCTGGTGCCACTTCTTCGAGGTGACCGCACCCGATGCCGATACAGACCTCACAATTACCGTAACAGACCGCTTCGGACGCACCTTCACCGAAAAGATGGAACGCCCGCGCGCCTTCGACCTCGAGTCGTACACATGGTAATCCCTGTAATTGATAATTAATAATGAAGAATTTATAATTCGCGTTTCGGAACAGGAACTTATAATTCGCTAATTATTAATTGTTAATTCTCAATTAGAACTAATTCCAATCACACATTTCTTTATTCTATGAAACTATTCACAAGACTGATGCTCGTGCTTGCGATATTACTGTCGACAACATCGGCAGCGTTTGCACGCGAGGTGAAAGGCAACGTCGTCGACACCGCCGACGAGCCTTTGATCGGTGTCTCCGTGGTGGCCGGACAGAGCAAGACCGGAGTCTCCACCGACATCGACGGCAATTTCACCATTACCGTTCCCAACGGCCCTGTGACCCTTAGGTTCTCCTATGTAGGCTATACCGAAAAGACGGTCAACGTAGCCGCAGACCAGAGCGAGATAAGAGTTGTCCTTGAGGAAAGCTCCACCATGCTCGAGGAAACCGTAGTAATCGGCTATGGTACTCAGAAGAAGGTGAACCTCACCGGTGCTGTCGCAACTGTAGACGGCGCCAAGTTCGAAGACCGTACCGGCGGCTCTGTAACCAACATGCTGCAGGGTGCCGTGGCCGGCCTTAATGTAAGTGTGACCAACGGTCGCCCCGGCACCTCGGGTTCTCTCAATATCCGCGGTACCACATCTATCAACTCCGCCGAGCCTCTGGTGCTTATCGACGGTTCTGTAGGTGAAATCAACGACCTCAACCCCAACGATATCGACAATATCTCCGTTATCAAAGACGCATCGGCCGCCGCCGTCTACGGCGCCCGTGCAGCCTTCGGTGTGGTTCTCATCACCACAAAGAGCGGCCAGGAGAAAGAAGGCAAAGCTACCGTGCGCTACAGCGGCCGCTTCGGCTGGACCACTCCGACCACTTCTACTGAATATGAAACCCGCGGCTACTGGTCGGTATATACCACCAACGAGTTCTTCATGGCCGACTCGGGCAAGCCCTACTGGGATTACTCGGACTACGACATGCAGCAGCTTCTTGCCCGCGTCAACGACAAGACCGAGCACCCCGACCGCCCCTGGGTAGTTACCGAAAACCGCAATGGCCGCAATCAGTGGTACTACTATGCCAACCACGACTGGTATCACTCGCTCTTCCGCGACACCAAGCCC
Organism: uncultured Muribaculaceae bacterium; assembly: GCA_910578035.1. GTDB lineage: Bacteria > Bacteroidota > Bacteroidia > Bacteroidales > Muribaculaceae > CAG-873. Next base: position 7,067 of record CAJTOB010000005.1, on the reverse strand, counting down.
AGCCAGCAGCACAATATATCTGTTTCCGGCGGTAACAAGGCCGTGAAATACTTCCTCTCCGGCGGTTTCGACCGTCAGGAAGGTATGCTCAAGGTTATTCCCGACGTATATAAGAAGTACAACATGCGAAGCAAAATCGACTTCAACATCAACAAGTGGATTACAATGAGCAACAATACATCGTTCTTCGGTTCGACCTACGACTATCAGGGCCGTTCCGGTATCGATGCCACTCTCGGCTACATGGGCCGTCACGCCCTCGCATGTGTGCCCCTGATGAACCCCGATGGAACACAGATCCGCACAACTCCCTACTCAGGCTATGCAGTGGGTAACAGCCGCCATTCTCAGATTATCGACGGCAAGCACCCCAACATCGACCGTAAGACCGACTTTACTACCACATTCCGTCTTAACGCCAATCCTATCAAGCAGCTCTCTGTTACCGCCGACTTCACATACCGTTTCTACCAGACTCGCAACCAGAACCGCGGCAACAATGTCGAATTCCGCGAATATCCCGACCAGGATATACAGATATGGAACACCGGCGCCGGCCTCAACGACCTCCGCGAGACCATCAACACTCGCCACTACTATGCTGTGAACGCTTTTGCGACATACAAGGAAACCTTCGCCGAAAACCACAATCTGCAGGTTATGGCCGGTTACAACTATGAGCGCCTCAATATCATCAACCGCGGCATGTCGGCCGAAAACCTTATCTCCGAAGACCTCACCGACTTCAACCTCGTGGGTGTGAACTCCAACGGCGACAAGATTTCCGACGTCACCGGCAGCCAGAACCAGTATGCCCTTCAGGGTATCTTCGGTCGTATCAACTACGACTACAAAGGCAAGTACCTTCTCGAGTTCTCAGGCCGCTACGACGGTACCTCGCGCTTCGGCAGAGGCCACCGCTGGGGCTTCTTCCCCTCGGGCTCGGCTGGCTGGCGCTTCTCTGAAGAAGAATTCTTCACTCCCCTGCGCAATCTCTTCAACAACGCGAAGCTCCGCCTGTCGTATGGCGAACTCGGCAACCAGAATGTATCGTCGTACTATACATTCCTCCGCATGGTGACAACCAACAAGTTCGACAGCTTCACTTTCGACGGTGCCAACAAGGCTGTCTACAGCTCGCTTGGCGCACCCATCGCTTCCGACATGACCTGGGAGACCTCCAAGCAGTGGGACCTCGGTCTTGACTTCTCGATGCTCAACAACCGCCTGTCGTTCACCGGCGACCTTTATATCCGCGACACCCACGACATGCTTACCGACGGTATCGCCCTTCCCTCGGTATATGGCGCAGATCCCCCTCAGATGAACACCGCAGACCTCCGCACAAAGGGTTATGAGGCTGCCATCACCTGGAACGACAACTTCCAGCTCTTCGGCCACCCCTTCACTTACAGCGTAGGCTTCAATATCAGCGACTACCGCTCGCACATCACCCGCTACGACAACCCTGACAAGTCCTTCGCAAAAGACTACTACGTAGGCCAGCGCATAGGCGAAATCTGGGGCTACAGAGTAGACGGCTATTTCAAGAGCACCGAAGAGGCTCAGGAATATGCAAAGCATGTTGACCTCGGCTCAGTTACCAAGCGTGTGACCGGCGGATGGCAGGCCGGCGACATCAAATTCCTCGACCTCGACGGCGACCGCAAAATCGGTGTAGGCTCCAATACCGCCGACAACCCCGGCGACCGTACTATCATCGGCAACTCGCTTGCTTCCCTGCAGTATGGTATCAATGCTTCTATCCGCTACTTCGGCTTCGACGTATCGGCCTTCTTCCAGGGCACCGGTAACCACTACTGGTATCCTAACGGCCATTGTATGCCTTTCTGGGGCGCATACTCATACTCGTATGTATCGTTCCTCCGCAGCGACTTCCGCGACCTTATCTGGAGCGAGGATAATCCCGACGCATACTTCCCCCGTCCGATGGCATATGCCGCTACTTCGGGTACGCTCAGCTTCGTGAACGACCGCTATCTGCAGAATCTCCGCTACCTCCGCTTCAAGAACCTCACTGTAGGCTACTCGCTGCCTCAGAAATGGATTCGCAAGGCTTACCTCGAGAAGGTACGCGTGTATTTCACCGGCGAAAACCTCTGCTACTGGTCGCCTCTTAAGAAAAACACCAAGTGGCTCGACCCCGAAAGCGCTTACAGCCGCTCGGAACAGAACAACAACCTGGCCTATACCTTCCCGAAAACCTACATGGTAGGTATCGACATCACCTTCTAATCCTTAGCCGTTACGACAATGAAAAAAATAATATTAGGACTTTCGGTAGCGCTGGTAGCTCTCACTTCCTGCGAGGATGCCATTAACCTCAATCCTCAGGACCGAGTGACCGAGTCTGACTATTTCAAGACTGCCGGTGACCTGGAAATGTTCTCCAATCCGTTCTATAACAATCTTCTCAACAAGGAACCCGAACGCGAGAAAAGCGACTTCTACCTCACCCAGACCCTCTCTGATGTAATGCTCGGAGGCACCAAGCGTGTCACACCCACCAAGGCGGGTACAGGCGGCTGGAGCTGGGCTCAGCTGCGCCGCATCAATTCGCTGCTCGACCGCGTAGACCGCTGCCCCGACAAGGAGGCTGTGGCAAAATACAGCGGCGTTACCCGCTTCTTCCGTGCGCTGTTCTATTTCGAGAAAGTGATGCGCTTCGGCGATGTGCCCTGGTATGAGCACGAAATCGGTTCTGCCGACGCCGACCTCTACAAGCCCCGCGACTCGCGCGAGCTCGTTATGGCCAACGTTGTGGCCGACCTCGACTTTGCTATCGAGAACTGCCCCGCAAAATCGGCCGAGCCCAACAATCCCTTCCGCGTGACAAGAGGCGCCGCTCTCGCTCTCAAGGCCCGTATATGCCTCTTCGAGGGTACTTTCCGCAAGTATCACAACATAAACCTCGAAGGCCATGACTACAACTGGTACCTGAGCCAGGCCGCTGATGCAGCCGAAAAGCTCATGTCGCTCAACGAGTATAAACTCTACTCAACCGGCAAGCCTGCCGAGGACTATCTCAACCTCTTCACGTTCGAAGACGCCAATCCTGATGAGTATATCCTCGCTATCCGCTTCACCGGCGCTACCGGCGCTTACCACGAGGCCGCATCGTCTACCCTTCAGCCCACAGGCGGACAGCCCGGTTTCCCCCGCAAGCTCGTCTACCAGTATCTGATGAAAGACGGCAGCCGCTATACCGACCAGGCCGGCTACGCCACCAAGAGCTTCGTTGACATGGTGAAAGACCGCGACCCGCGTCTTGCCCAGAGCATACGTACCACCGGCTACCACCGTATCGGCAAAACCGATATTCTCGCGCCGGACTTCACCGCTACCACTACAGGCTTCCAGCCCATCAAATTTGTGCAGAGCCCCCTTCTCGAAAGCGGACAGCTCGATAACAAGCGTTCGACCTGCGACATGCCTGTGCTCCGCTATGGCGAAGTGCTCCTCAACTATGCCGAGGCAAAGGCCGAAGCCGGCACTCTTACCCAGGCCGACCTCGACAAGAGCATCAATCTGCTCCGCAACCGCGCCGGTATGCCTCATCTTAGCCTCGCATCGGCAAACAGCAACCCCGACCCCTTCCTTGAAGACCCGAATTTCGGCTATACCAACGTCACCGGCTCGAACAAGGGCGTTATCCTCGAAATCCGTCGCGAGCGCGCTGTCGAATTCGTAATGGAAGGCAGCCGCATGATGGACCTCCTCCGCTGGCGTGCAGGCTACTGCCTCGACCAGGATATCTACGGCATGTACTTCCCCGGCCCCGGCGAATATGACCTTACCGGCGACGGCAAGCCCGACCTCTATCTCTATACCGCGTCGCAGGCCAAGCCGAATGTGAAGGATGCCCAGGTTTACCGTATCGGTTCCGAAATCCTTCTCTCCGAAGGCGAATCGGGCTATACCAACTACCACAAGTCGCAGCCCCGCAACGGCTGGAACAATAACCGCGATTACTACTACGGTCTGCCTATCGACGATCTTTCGCTCAACAAGAATCTGACACAGAATCCCGGTTGGGAAGATATCGACCGCAAATAATGTATAAATCTCCATTCTTAGAATCATGAAGAAACTCAATATTTATATATTCGCGCTTCTCGGCATTATCGGCTGTGCTCTCGCAGCCTGCGATGACGACGATAACGTGACCGTTGCAAAGGCCGTGCTCGCAAGTGCGCCCAGCCTTTCTTTCGAGGGCCTCTCGGCTCAGCCGCAGAGCATACTCATATATGCCGACGCCGACTGGTATTCGGAGGCACCTGACTATGTGACGATATCGCCTGCCACAGGCCATGGCGGCACAACCGAGGTTACCGTAAGCATTGCCGACAATATGCGCGACGGAGCTCTCGACAATCCCCGCCAGATAGATATTCTTTTCCGTGGCACTACAAAGAAGAGTATCGCCACTGTAACCATCTTCCAGAGCGGCGACACATACCGCGGAGTGGCCGACTATGCTATCTATGAAATCGCCACCGCTCCCGACAAGACCGCCATGGTTGTACCCGGTGTGACCGTGGCCGAAAACTTCGGCAAAGGTCAGGTTGTGACCGACGGAACAGATTTCGCATATGTCACCGGCTTCCCCGAAGGCATGACTCTCGGCGCTACCGGCACACTTCAGGGTCTGAAAGCGTCGGACGACGCCGGATATCCCTATGTGCAGGGCGAGGTCTTTAAGACTGAGGGCACTGCTGAGTTTACCCGTGGCGAGGCTGCCGATATCACCGACAATCTCGATTCCTATTCGCCTGACGGCATGAAATATGTTTCTATAACAGGTCATGTGGACGGCAATAATCTGCTCGTCGACGGCCAGGCATGCTCTGTGGTAGCTATCGATGCTGTAGAAGGTCTCTCCTTCAGCGAACTGGCAAACCATAATGTGAAAGTCGAAGGCTATTTCGCAGGAAAATCTGGCAAGAGCGTGCGTCTGCTGGCTACTACAATCGAAGACCTCGGCATGTATCAGATTGTCTACTGGAGCGAAGACTGGGAATGGCTCGAACCGATATCTGTGGCTGCCGGTGTCGGCGACCACGTCGGAACCGATGATATGGACGCTTCGGCCGTTGCTCTTACCTCTATCAAGATTCCTGTAGATGGCGGTGAAATGACGTGCTTCGACTACATCGAATCGAAGGGCTACAAGTTTGTCTACGACAAGGGCGATAAAAAGCGTACATATCTCCAGCGCAACTACCTCAAATTCGGTAAGACCGGTAACCACAGCGGTATTATCCTGCCGTCTATTACTACTGTGCCGGAAGGCGAGAGCGTGCTCTTCACATTCGACTGGTCTGTGATGCGCCAGGGCTCAGGCAAAATCGACCCCGTGACACTCTACGTAGAAGTTAAGAACGGCGACGATGTAGTCCGCTACGATATTCCCACCCACGGCTGGGAGAACGGAAAGAAACTTGAATGGATCAAGGCTACCGTAGACCTCTCGGGAGTGAAAATCGACAAAGATACCCAGATCACCATTTCTCAGAACGAATGGGAAGTCGGCACTGCAAACCGCTGGATGCTCGATAATATCAAGATTATCCCCAAGGAATAAAACCCTGTTAAATACTAATCCTGAAAAGGGTGCGCCGAGTTCGCTCGACGCACCCTTTTTTCTTACCGGCCGCACTTGTTTATCTATAGAACCTATCTTCGGTCCATGACGACACATTGCGGTCTATATGTAGCATGATAGCCTTATAAGCAGAATCGTGTTTTACAATATGCTCATGAAATGATCGCTGCCATGTGAAATCTATACCTGCTTTGCGCGCCTCCATCGTTACTGCCCGTTTTATATTTCCTATAAATCTTGACAGCAATGAATTGTGATGAAAATTAGTATTTTTATCCAAGCGATGAGAGCTGTAGAGGCAACCATAGTGCGCTTGTTCGCTGTGTAATTGTTCCCCTCTGATATCAAGCAGACAGTGAAAATGATTTGGCATTATCACATAATTTATCATGCAAATATCCTCATAACTCTCGGGCGCTTTCCGAAGCCAATAATCTAAGACAGCGCCCAGATGGCTGAGGTGCATCTCATTATCGGTTATAGCCCCAAGAGAGGGCTTCATTTCGCGTGTGCAGACAGTCACGAAATATAAACCATCGTTATATCCATGCCAGTTTGCCCGGAACTGGTGCCGATCGCTCATTATAGAGTGAATTTTTGCGTTAATAATAAGATATTTATGCCAACAGCCGCCGTATGTGGTGATTTATCAAGGCCAGTAGGTGGCTGTTTTCTTGAGGATTGGTTCCATTTTTGAGGGGTGTGTTTCATCGGGGGCGTTCGGCGCGCCCGCGTCGTCGGTGATTGCTGCGGGGGCGTTAGATGCGCGGGCTTAGCTGTTCAAACAGGCGGTGGCAGCCGTTTTGGAGGAGGTCGAGGACGAGTTCGAAGCCTTCGGCGCCTTCGTAGTAGGGGTCGGGTATGTAGTCGTAGCGCATCGACATATCTACGAATTCGGCCATGGGCACAATCTTTTCGAGGGCTTCGGGTGTCGGGGCGAGGCTTCGTAGATTGGCTTCGTTGTCGGCGTCCATGGGTATGATAAGGTCGAAATCGTCGAAGTCGGCCTCGCATACCTGGCGGCAACGGTGAGTGAGTTCGAGGCCTCGGCGACGTGCGTGGATTCGCATGCGGTGGTCTGGAAGCTGACCTATGTGGTAGCGGCCTGTTCCGGCCGAGTCGATGGTCCAGCGGCTGCTTTGGCCGGCTTCGTCTACGATGGCACGCATTACACCTTCGGCGGCCGGCGAGCGGCATATGTTGCCAAGGCATACAAACAGAACTGCAATTTTATCTTTGCCCCGCAGCCGTTCGGCGAGGCGCATGGTTTTTTCTTTCATGGGTATGTTTATTTGTTATAATTGGCTCTAAATTACGAAAAAATTCCGAACAAATCATTTTTGGAGGCTGCGATGCCTGTGTTTGTGGCGGTGGGGGCGTTAGAAGCGTCCGCGTCCAGGGTGTTGCGTCTGCGGCAGTAGGGGCGCGCGTTCGGCGCGCC
>CAJTOB010000004.1:62160-77488 GCA_910578035.1 uncultured Muribaculaceae bacterium | reverse complement strand
CGATATACCGACAGAGATGGGAAATTGAGCTGCTATTCAAGCAGATGAAACAAAATTTTCCACTTAAATACTTCTATGGCGAGAGCGCCAATGCCATCAAGATCCAGATCTGGATCACACTAATCGCCAATCTACTGCTGATGGTGATGCAGAAGGGGCTGAAACGCCAGTGGAGCTTCTCCGGGCTGGCAACAATGGTCAGAATTACCCTGATGTACTACGTTGACTTCAACAGCCTGTTTAACAACCCGGAAAAAGAGTGGGAAATCATCCTTTCCGAGACCTCCGAAGCGCCTCCCGAACCGTCATTGTTTGACAGAGGGGGCTTGTAAAGTAAAAAAGAAGACTCGAACACCATAAAATCAGCGTTCGAGCCATACTTTATTGCGCTATTTGAGTTTTATCGGACAGCAATAATTTAAAATGAATCATTCTGGGTAAGGTTGGGATTATTATTCACTTCTTTCTGTGGGAAAGGCAGCCATTCTCGGCCTGGCACGAAGTTGAGACGGTGCTTTTCACTGTATGATTTCACATATTCCGTGTATTCAGCATCAGTACCGAGCCCCCAGCGACGGAGGTCGAAGAAACGATCATACTCGAACATCAGTTCTTTACCACGCTCCTTCTGAAGACGACGCATGAACGATTTCTTGTCTTTGAGACAATCTTTGTGGATACTCTCGGCAAGAGGATAGAGGTTTACACGCTCGCGGACCATATCTATGTATTTGGCGGCATCGGCAAGCGATGCACCAGTCTCGGCAAGACACTCTGCATAACTAAGGAGAACGTCGGCATAGCGGAGTATGCGCACGTTGATGGCATTGGGGTTGGTTGCCGCTTTAGTATCAAGGTAATAGTCTGTGCAGTATTTACGGCACCAACTCTGTTTCTTCCAAAGGTCATCGCGCCATGCTGTAATCTGGCCGTCGCCGGGATAAAGAACCTCGCCGGGGAAGTCCTTCCATAGGTCGGGATACACGATATTGTCGCGCAGACGGACGTCGTAGCCGCCGTCGCGGGTCTTCTCGTCCTTATACATCTCCACGGTCCAGTCGGGCACAATATAATCTCCGAAGCCTACTGGCGAGGCCGACATGAAGCGTTCGCGCCAGTTGCCGAAGTTACAGTCGGCGCCGTCATTGCCAATCATACCCCAAAATCCGCCGATTTTGTTGGGGCTCTCATCGGAATTCTGAATCTCGAATATAGACTCACTGTTATTCTCGGTATCGTGGCGGAAATTGTCGCGATAATTAGCTGTGAGACTGTATTTACCTGACTCAATCACTTTTTTGAAGCAGTCTTTCGCAGCAGCGAAGTCACCCGTGTTCATATAAAGTTTGCCGAGGAAGCAGAGGGCATGATACTTGTTGACACGTCCTACTTCTGAATAGGACTCAGGGAGTTTTTCTGCGGCATATTTGAGATCATCTTCGACAAACTTGCAGTTTATTTCGAATGTAGATTCATTAGGCTGGTCGGATGGAGCCGAAATCCAGTCTACCAGCGGGGCTTTCTTGTAGAGCATGGTCAGGTAGTAGTAGTGCATGCCACGAAGCGCACGGGCCTGGGCAAGAACGTCGGTTTTCTTGTCTTCACTGCTCCACTCTATTTCTTCGGCGTGGATTATAACCTGGTTGGCACGGAATATAGCCTGATAGAGAAGATTATAGGTATATAGATTCCAGCGCTGGTCGTAGTTGGTATAGTTCAGGTTGATGAGCGACTTGAGCTCGTTGTCGGGCGAATCGGAAGTAAATTCATCGGATTGACCTGAACACATGTAAGCGTTTAGATTGGTATAGAAGCTATTGTAAAGCGTGTGATATGCTCCTGTCAATCCGCTTTCGACACCGGCCTGAGTATTCCAGGCCACATCAGCAGTAAGTTTGTTAGGATCGCTTAGCTCGAGCAGAGATTCGTTGCACGAAGAAGTTGCGAAGACTGCGGCGCCAACCAGAGCGGCGGCAGATATGGTTTTGATATATTTAATCATGGTTGCTGTAGATTAGAAGTCAATGTTTACACCGAATACCCACGATTTGGGCGAAGGATATGCACTCATATCCACACCGGGCAGGAAGATATTGTTACTGTTGAAGTCGGGGTCGAATCCTTTATATTTAGTAATGGTGATGAGATTTTGTCCTGTAACAGATACTTTCACGTTTTCAACATATCCTTTGAGGAATTTAGGCTTCCAGTTATAAGCAAGAGAGATAGAACTGAAACGGAAAAAAGAAGAATTCTCAAGCCAGCGGTCGCTCCAAAGATGGCTGTTGCGCTCGTCGCCGTAGATGGGCCGTGGATTTTTCGAACTTGTGTTGGTTGGGCTCCAGTAGTCGTATCCAGCGTAAGCACCTTTGCAGTCATTTATACCTTCCATATAACGTCGTGTATCGTTGTAGGCATATTGGCCGAATTTTCCGTAACCTACAATACCAAAATCGAAATTCTTCCATGACAGCTGCACGTTGAGACCAAGTTCAAGTTTAGGCCAGGGGCTGCGGTCGTCGATTGTAGTGGCATCACCCGAGGTAATCTGTCCGTCGTCGTTTGTATCGATATAGCGTATATCACCGGGTCCGGCATCGGGCTGTATCACCTGTCCTTTAGAGTTCTTATGGGCCTGCACTTCCTCCATGCTCTGGAAGATACCATCGGTCTTGACAAGATAGAATTTGCCTACAGACTGTCCTACGCGGGTCACGGTATATGTGCCGTATTGGTTGCCGTCGAACTGCTCTGCCTTGCCATAGCCGAACTTGAGGAGCTTATTGTCTGAGTGGTTCATGTTGAGGCTTACCGAATATGAAAAACCGTTTTCGAGGCGGTCGCGCCATGTTGCGGTAAGTTCGAAGCCTTTATTCTCAATAGAAGCCGCATTCACAACGGGGCTACCGCCGGCATTGCCGGTAGAGCCAAGAATTGGCAGGCCGGTAAGCACATCGTGCGAAGTCGAGATATAGTATTCGGCCGTAACAGACAGGCGGTTGTTGAGGAAGCTAAGGTCTACACCGAAGTTCTTCTGCTCCATGGTCTCCCACGAAAGGTCGGAGTTTGATAGCGAAGCCACGGTCTGGCCGATAGTTGAGCCCTTGCCATCGCCATTAAAAAGATACTGGGCTGTGCTAAGCATATACATCTGATAGTCATAGTACCCAATGTTCTGGCTACCGAGTTTACCCCAGTTTGCGCGTAATTTAAGGTCGTTAATCCAGTCTATTTTAAAGAATTTTTCCTGACTGATTCGCCAGCCTATAGACGCAGAGGGAAATGTGCCCCATTTATAGCCCTTTCCGAAACGGGAGGTACCGTCTATACGACCGGTAAGACTCAAAAGATAGCGTCCGTCGTAGTCGTAGTTTACACGACCAAGATAAGATATAAGAGCGGCTTCATAGAGGCTGCCCGACGCTGTGGCACCGGCAGTACCGGCATTCACTGTGTGCAGCCAGCCCGCACCGGGGATTTCGATAAGATTCTGCTTTGAAGCCTCGGCGCTCTTTACGCGTGTCTTCTGGTAGGTCTGGCCTACAACTGCGTCGATATTGTGCCCTTTAACTTTCTTATTGAAAGCAAGTGTGTTTTCGATAAGATAATTATAGCGTCGATTCCATGACGAAGTTGCCGAGTTTGGTCCATCAGCCTTATTGAGACCTGTGCCATAACCCTTTGTCCAGGAATCGCGGCTTGAGTCCATGATGTCTGCACCAAGATTTATTTTGTATTTCAAAAAGTCGAAGATAGAAACTTCGGCCCAGGCATTTGCACGGATAGTAACATATTCGGTCTTTGCGTCTCCGTTGTCAACTGCAGCGAAAGGATTGTATGCAAGTGTACGAGCTCGTGTCTGGTCGCCGCGGCCATAGCCGTGGGTTGTACCGAGAGGGCCGTCATCATAGATAGGAACGGTAGGTATAAGTTCTACTATATCCTGAATGACTCCTCCGCCCATGATACTGCTTGAATTTCTTAGCTTCGTACGGGATACCGATACATTCTCGCCTGCACGGACACGGCCGAGTGTTCCTTGACTGTTAATGCGGGCCGTGAGGCGTTCAAGACCTCGTCCGGGAGTGGTCGCACTATTGCCCATATAGTTTAATGAGGCTCGATAGGTCGCAGTCTTTGAGCCTCCCGACATGCTGAAATCATAGGTCTGCATAATACCGGTCTTAAACCATTCGCCCTGCCAGTCCGTATCATATTCGCGATGATCGAAGCGTTCCGTAACGCCCTGGACACCAATCGCAATGGCATTATCGACAGCGACATCGTAGAGAGCTTTCCATTCGGCGGCGCGTGCCATTTTCAGCTTGGGAAGATTCTGGACTGCAATCTGCGACATAAATCCGAACTTGGTGCGACCTTCCTTACCGCCCTTTGTAGTGATGATAATCACACCGTTTGCTGCGCGCGAGCCGTAGATAGCAGCCGCGGAAGCATCTTTGAGTACTTGTATCGATTCGATATCGTTGATATTGAAGTGAATATCGTTGGAAGTAGGCACACCGTCGATTACATACAGAGGGTCGTTGTTAGTGAGGTTTCCGACACCGCGAATCTGTATCTGGGGCAGAGAGCCGATTTCACCGCCCGTGCGCACGCTCACGCCGGCAGCCGCACCAAGGAGCATTTCTCCTACAGAGGTATTGGTGCGCTGGCTGTAATCTTCAGGTTTCACAACCGATACAGCACCCGTGAGGTCGGCTTTCTTGACGGTACCATAGCCGATGGCTACGACTTCGTCGAGCTCGATGCCCGATTCTTTCATGGTTACGTTGACAACACTACGGTTCTGCACGGGTACTTCGACCGTTGCAAGCCCTACATAGGAGAATACGAGAGTACCATTGCCCGGTGCATTGATTTCATACTGTCCGTCGATGTCGGTAGTATTCGCAATTTTAGTGTCTTTGAGCACAACCGAAGCACCGATTACGGGCTCTCCGTCTTCTGTTGTGACGAGTCCTGTCACTTTCTGTGCCATTGCCGGTAAGGCCGCGAATATGACAAACGCCACAACGAAAGCCTTGAAGAATGCCGGAATGATTCCGGTCTGTTTCTGTTTTAAGGTCAATTTCATGGTTTAATTAGTTAAGTTACTTAAAAACAGTGTGTTTGTAAAATAATAATTGATTGATAAGGGTATAGCGGAGGGGCTATGCCGTCTGCACGACGGCATAAAAGCCTTTTCAAGAAAAATGTGGAGAACTTAGGGGTATGAAGTCTTGGCAGCTGTAGGCCGCCCTGTTCAAAAGCGGGCTACAGTATAGTAACTGCGGATTATTCAGCGTCGGCAATCACAGGCCAGCCGTCATCCCAGCGGAGTTCGCGAAGGAAGAGTTTGCTGGCGCCGCGGCGGCTCTTGTCGTAGGCATGGGCGATGAAATACCACTTGCCGTCTATTTCGTAGACGCTGTTGTGGCCTACACCACTGTATCGTGGGCTTTCTCCGACGAGGATTTCACCACCACATTCGGTCATCGGTCGTCCGGCCTTGTCGAGGTAGGGGCCATCGACCGTGCGACTGCGGCCTACTGCCGTCTTATAGTTGCTGCTCAAGCCCTTGCAGCAATAGTCGTAGCTCACGAAAAGATAGTACCAACCGTCGCGATATGTGATGAAGGGGGCTTCGACAGCATTAGTATTTGCCGTCTCATTGCCATGGGCCACCTTGTCGGCCGGTCGGCGGCGGGCAATCGTCACCGGGGCTCCTACTGGTGTCTTCATGTCCTTTTTGAGCTGAACGAGCTGGATTCCATCCCAGAAAGAGCCAAATGTCATCCACGGATTGCCCTTTTCATCGATGATGATATTGGGATCTATTGCATTCCAATCGTTCACGCCCGGCTGTGAGCGGATAACCGCACCGAGGTCGGTCCACTTGTAGTCGGGGCTATCGGGGTTGAGGGTCTTGTTTGTAGCAACGCCTATCACAGAAATATTTTTATAGAAAGTCGAGCAGCTGTAGTAGAGATACCAGCGGTCGCCGACCTTGATGATATCGGGAGCCCAGGTATGTCCGCTATACGAGGGCACGAACTCCACGGGCCAGGTGGGAGTCGGGTCGAGCGGTGCTTTTTCCTGTTTCCATGTCTTAAGGTCGGTCGACGACATCATGCCTATGCCGAAGCCGGTGGTAAACATATAGTAAACTCCGTCTTCCTTAGCCATCACAGGGTCGTGTACATCGGGGTTTTTCGGGTCGAACTCAAAATGAGGACGGCGCGGCATCGGTTTGGCGAGGGTACGCTGCAGGAAGTTGGCAATGCCTCCGGTTGCCATTTCGTGGCAGGCGGAATTGGAGAAACCGTGGTCGCCTCCGGGTACTACGAGTTTTTCGCATTTTTCGTACACTCCGGCAGCTTTGTCGGCTCCGGCAGCAACAAAGTCGCGGTCGCCATAGACGATAAACACATCGCCTTTATAGGCCGGTATGGAATCGAACACGTTCACGCCTTTGATTTTCTCATAGTAGACACGGCCGAGCTTCATGCCCATGAGTTCCTGCGGTCGCGAGCCGTCGGCGTCAAAGCGCTTGAGCATCATCGGGGCGGTGTCGGGTATTGTAAGGGCCGGATATACAAGCACGAGTGATTTGAACAGATCCGGGTTGGCCGCGCTCGTAAGAGCTGCCACAAGACCGCCCTGGCTGCAACCGAGCAGCGCCATACGCGAGGGATCTACGAAATCCCATGTTTTGGCAGCGGCGGCGATGTCTTCGATATTCTCCTTTTCTGTAAATACGGTCATTTCGGTTGTCACACCATCGCTTTGGCTATGGTTGCCTCCCCCGCAGAAGTCGAAGATATAGCTTGCCACACCGCGCATTGCCATGGTCTCGGCAAAAGGCTGGGGCTCGCGGAAAGTTCCGTTATAGCCGTGAGCCATTATTGCAAGGGGCTTGCGGGCGTCGCCGCCGGTGGGAATATATGCACGACCCCGGATAGTCTTGCCGTCACGGGCTTTGACATCGATTTCTTTGACTGTGAAGGGTATGTTTTCATCGGGGAAGTTCTTGGCCTTCATGGTATAGTCGGGAAAGTCGCGAAGTCGGTTGCGCAGAAACACATCGAGGTCGGCGCGCTTGTCCTTGAACTGCCAGCCCAGCCATGCACGGGCCATGCGGGAGAATGAGCCGCCAAAGGGCTCGTGATAAGTGCCTCCATGGCCTATGCGCAGATGATTGGCAAAAGCCACGGGCACGTTATTGATGCGGTCATAGTCGAGCTGGGCGTTGCCATAGGCGATGTCGCCCTCGCCGCCGATTAAGTAAAGAACCGGACAGTGGAGATTGCTCAGTGACGAGGCCGATGCATCGGCCATCTTCATATCGCCTATGCCGGAGTTGAACATTATGCACGTTTTCACACGGGGATCACCGCAGTTGGCAAGCACCTGAGCGCCTCCACAACTCATGCCGCCGAGCCCCACATATTCGAGGTCTATGCCCTTGTAATATACACTGGAGGCATCGTTGACAACCCGTTCGGCCCAGTCGATGGCACGGGGCATATCCTCGGTAGGCGATTTATGAAGTTCACGGTCGGATATGCTGTCCTGCATTTCGCCCAACGCTACTACGAGATAACCATGAGAAGCAAGGTCGCTGAGCATCCGTTCGTGCGGGAGCGAGGTATCGTTGCAGCCGCCATTGGCGAACACAAACAGGGGCAGAGGGCCTTCGGCCTTGACTGCGGCCTTGTAGTCGGCCGGACGGTAGACCACATAACCGGGCAGAGAGGGCTCACTGATGGCCTCGGCTTTATAGGGGCCACTCCCGCCGTCGTCGAGGACTTTGCGGGTCGGCGCAGCCGAAAGGCCGAGGAATAGGGCCGCGAGGATCGAAAATATGAATAGTCGTTTCATCATTTTGTCTTGATATAGGATTTGTTATCAAACACCATAGTCGGGCATGTAGCTTCATTATAGGGTTCCCACTTGGGCAGACCTTTGGTATTTGGATTGCCGGTGCGGATAAAGGCAATCCACGCCGAACTCATCTTGTCGGCGAGTTCGTAGGCATCCTTTGTAGCGCCTGTCATTTCGGGCTGAAGCTCTATGTTGTTGAACATGAAAGGCAGCTCCATGCCGTGGCATGCTCCAAGTGTGTTGCCCGCAGGCTTCCAGTTGAACATATAGAGATATGCGTCGGCAGTGCCTTGTGCGGCTTTGTTGCGGGCCTGATTGATGGCTCCGTCGCGGAACATGGTGTCTTCCTTGCCGGTAAGGAAGTCGAACTCGTTGTAGTTCCAGCCAATCAACATCGGCACTTCGGCACTAACCTCAGGTGCTCCGTTCTCAAACCCCGGAGCGACAACATGCTTGCCGTCGAGCACCGGGCCCATCATGCCTCTTCTCACGTCTTTACCCTGTGATTTCAGTGTCATGTTGACAGCGTTCATGCTCTTGTTGACCGCAGCCACAAGTTCTTTGTATGGAACTGCTCTGAGACCTTCGACATCGTCGGCCTTGAGACCGAGCTCGTTGAGAAGAGCTTTTCCATAGAGCTCGGCGTATTCATTAGGATTCTGGCGTGCGAATGAACCGCTCTGCACAATGGCACGATGGAAGAGCCCCTTTGCCGCCGGCATCATCATGACGGTCGATACCTTGCCGCCGCCACCGCTCTGGCCGCCGATAGTAACACAAGCAGGGTCGCCGCCGAAGCGGGCTATATTATCGCGAACCCATTCGAGAGACTTCACGAGGTCTTGCATGCCGAGATTGGCAGAGTCGGCGTAACGGCCGCCAAGCCCCGACATATCGAAGTAACCGAGGGTATTGAGACGATGGTTGACCGTAACGACCACAATGTCGCCCTTCTCGGCGAGCGCGCGTCCTTCGTAGCAGGGCAGGTCGTGACCCGAGCCGGTCGCGAAGCCGCCTCCGTGGAACCATACGAACACGGGGCGTTTCTTGCCATCATCGAGCCCCTTGGTCCATACGTTGAGCACAAGGCAGTTATCCTCGTCCATCGGCTCCATCACAAACTGGAAGCCGAAATCATTGTCGCTTTGCGGATTTCCCTTGAAGTCGAGGGTCTGGCCTTGAGGTGCTTTTGGGCCGTAGACACGGCATTTCAGCACTCCGTCGTGCGAGGCAGGCTTCTGCGGAGGCATAAATCGCTCGGCGCGGGCATATGGTATGCCCTTGAATGTGTAGACATCGCCGTCGCGATAACCTTGGATTTTACCGTAGACCGTATTCGCTGTCGTGGTCTGGTCGGACACGAGCGGACCGACCGTGCGAGCTCCGGCACACATAATGGCGGAGGCGCAGAGTGCGATTGCTAATGCTGTTCTGATAGTTTTCATGGTTCAGCGTGTGCTTTTTACTCGAAGAATGGTAAATGAATTGGGTTTGAAAGTATATTTGAATTCTTTTCCGAAACCGTCGAATGTGCTTGTCTCCGGAACGATTTTTTCCGGATTATCCATCGAGTTCTCATCGGTCTTTGAGGCCGAGCTGAGAGTGATTACAGTACCGTCGGGCGCTACTGTTCCGCCTTTAATAGCGATAGTCGGCGTATAATCCTCGTCGGTGGAGTTTACGACCTTTATCACGGTTTCGCCTGTGGCTTCGTCATATCCGGCAACGGTATAGTGACCCGTCGGAGCGGAGGCGGCCTGCCGGAATACTTCGTTGCCGCCGAGGTCTACTGTCACCATATTGTTCGTGCCGAGGCCTACTTTCACCTTGTACCACTTGCCCTTGTCGAGTTGCAGGCTGCCTCCGCCGGGATTACTGTCGGCATTGGCTCGTCCGCTGGTCGAACGGCTCATGGATATAATCTTACGGTCGCCCATGTTGCGGGGAAGATCGATTATAAAATATTCCTCGAGGCCCTTGTCGGCGCCGAAAATGAGCGACGGGCCGAGTATCGCCTTACGTGGCGTGCGGTCGGGGTCGAAATGAGGTGCGGGCACCTCGCGCTCCACAAGACGGATATCGAATTCGAGCGTACCACCGTTGAGACTGAGGTCCTTGAGCATATTCGTGACAGAAACGCCGTTAAAGCGGTTGCGCGATCTCTTTTCTGTTGTAACGAGGTCGGAGGCGCTTAGATTTTCGGCTATGATTCTGCCGTTTGCATCGCGCACGGTAATATTGCGCACCATATCGCCTATATTTTTGCCAAGGAAACCCACACCGCCTGCTGTGAGGACTCGCCGTGGCTCTTCGTTGTTGATTTCGACATTATATGTCGGGCGATTGTTGGCATACATCTGCTGCACATAGTACGAGGCTCGACCCATGGTCTTTTCATTGTCATACCATATAAGGTTAGTGGGCCAGTCGCGACGGTTCACATTCTCGAACAGAGGCGCATATGAGGCCATTTTCACAAGGTCGGAGTTTCGTTCAACGCCTGTAAGAAAAGCAGCTTCCGCAAGGGCCGCATTGAGGTTTGCTTCGGTGATAACAGCATATTCGCCGATATAGACATCGTATTTACCGCGCTCCATATCATCAAAAAGACGGTCGTTTTCATAGAAGAAACCGGGGTTTACATACCAGTGCGGGTCAATCATGTCGGCCTTTTCGAGTTTATCGCGGCTCGGCGAAAGCTGGAGTGTGGATATGAATGTGATTTCGGGATATTTCTTTTTGAGAATACGATAGAAGTAATTGTAGCGCTGCGCATAGTGGTCGCCGACTTGCTCGTTGCCGAGCTCTACATATTTCAGATTGAACGGCTCCGGATGGCCGGCAGCAGCACGCTTGGCACCCCAAGGATTGTCGACCGGTGCGGTTGCATAGTCGATGGCATCGATAATATCCTGCAGGAAAGGTTCGTAGTCCTCTGTCCAGTCGCCATTGCGGACAGAGCATGAAAGGCCGACATTGGCAACGAACATACCGGCAGCACCGACGTCCTCGCAGAACTGAAGGAACTCATGATAGCCCATACCCCATGTGCTGTGATAGTTCCATAATATCCATTCGCTGTGACGCTTCATAGGATCGCCGATAGTTTCTTTCCACTTCACGCGGTTTTCGAGTGTGGCGCCTTCAACTATACAACCGCCCGGCCAACGGATAAACCCTGGCTTGAGGTCGGCTATTTTCTGAGCGATATCGGCCCGGAGACCGTTTTTCCGCCCCTTGAATGTATTCTGAGGGAAGAGCGACACGTAGTCTACATAGACTGTGCCTGTCTTGCCGAATGCAAGCTGTAGATTTGCCTTATAATCAGTAGCCTTGGGTGTAAGCACCGCAGTGAATTCCTTCCAACCGCCGCCCTTCGACACTTCGAAAGTAGCCTTTGCGAGCTCCTTGCCCTTTTCTGAAACAATGCGCGCGGTCACCGGGCCGGTATAGTCCACGGCATCGAGATAGAAACGGAGGTCATACTTCTCTTTGCCGATTATCCGCATGCCCCAGTAGCCGGAGTTTGCAAGAACCACACCGGGAGCCTCAAGATTGAGGCGCATGGCATGCGGCGTAGCGGGGTCAAGCTGATTTTCGTCTGTCACGTCATAAGTGGCTCTGCCGGTCACCGTCCAGCCGTCCATCTTGAGCGAATCGGTATCCCATTTAATTTTCCAGTCGCGATAGTTGCCGTGCTCATAGTTGAGACTATGCGGCGCACATGCATAGCCGTCTTTATATGTCATGCCCGATGGAAGCACATGTTCCTCGAAGTTACGGTTCTTGACGAGCTCTGCATAGATGCCGCCATCGCCCGCGTGGTTTATTTCTTCAAAAAACACGCCATAGAGGCTTTCAGGAACATCGTGTCCTTTCTTGCCGAGATCTACCTCGACTGTCTGCGCCATCATGGCTGCGCCGCCTGCAGTCAGAAACAATGCAAAAGCAAAATGTCTGAATTCTGGTTTATTCATGCTTTAAGGTTTTTGGTAGTAGATAGATTGGTTTTTCACTTGCAAAATTATTCTTGTTTTTCAATTTTTGCATTGTGCATTTGTAAAAATATATCGGTTATTTGTATTAACTTTGTGTGCCAACATGCTAAATACCATATGAAAACACATTTCACCGTTCTTCTGGCTCTTTTTGTCGCTATTTCGGCTTACGCACACACAGCTCCCCCTCATGCCCAAATAAGGAGAATATGGGTGCATGCCCACAATATGACAGATTCGGTCTATTTTGACCATAACATGAACAACATCAGATTTTATCTCACCAATGAAGAGAGCATTCCGGCAGATTCGGTTGAATACCGTATATTTCTTAAAGGAGTTGACGACAATTGGATTACTCCAATTGAAAAAGACTGGCACTTTTACAGCGACCTGAATCCGGGCGATTATACCTTCAAGGCGCAATGCCGATACAACGATGGCGCTTGGGGCCCGGAAATAATCCGCGATTTCACCATAAAAAAACCTTGGTGGAGGACAACGCCCGCACTACTCGCATACATTATTATAATAAGCGGCATCACTACATACATCGTCTATCTGCTCAGGGCAAGAATAAAAATCAAGAATCAGCTGCGACTGGAGCGCAAAAATCAGCTCTTCAAAAACGAACTTGTGCTCCATGCCTCGCGAGAATTCAGGACACCGCTTATAATCATACGCTCTATCATAGAGAAACTGAAAAACGAAAACGACCGGCTGTCTCCTACCGATATTCGGCATCTGCGCGCGAGTAGCCGCTCGCTTATGCAGATGGTCGAACAGCTTGCCGGATACGGCGAACCGGGCCATGAAGACCGCCAGATACAGAAAGAAAAGTCTTCGGAAGATGCGGAAACTCCTATAAACACCGACACACGCGCTGTCATCGCAGTGCCCGACATTCATCTTGGCGAGGTGCTGAAACGCGACATGCAGAAATCTCTTGAGGTAGTGCTATCAGACGGAAGCGACATTTCATCCATAATCGAAGAAAGAGCCCCCGACGCTATCGTGCTTGACACCGATCTGACCGAAATAAACGCATACACTCATCTGCACAAGTTGAAAACAGACCCGGCGACAGCCAACATTCCCGTTATACTAATCTCCACATTCGACAACAGCAGGAGCCTGCTGAGAGCAATACGCTCGGAAGCCGACGATTATCTCGCCAAACCGTTCAGCGGAGAAGTCCTAACGGCAATGGTCATCAAAAACATCAAAGTGGCGCGCGAGAAAACATCTAAACCTCAAGATTATATCTTAGACCGCAAACCTGTCTACGAGAATAAAAGCGATAAACTGTTTTTGGCAAAACTCGAAAAAACAGTGAACAGTCATCTTGCAGATAACGAATTCGACGTCAATGCGCTTGCCAGAACACTGGAAATGAGCCGAGTGCAGCTCTACAACAAATTAAAGGAACTCAACGGAATGACCCCGGTAGAATATCTGCGCGACCGGCGCCTCGAACGTGCCGCTACCCTCCTGCGCGAATCGGATTTATCAGTAAAGGAAGTCCGCGACCGTGTCGGAATGCCCGATGCAACCAACTTCCACCGCCGCTTCAAAGAAAAATTCGGCACCAGCCCCGCCGCCTACAAGTAAAATGTATCTCCGAATCGCTTTATTTTTGGAAAGTTAAGTATTTGTAGCTATCTTTGCGGTGCATAACCGACCGACGGCCTCCTCGTGAGGCCTTTTGGTGTGTGTAGACGTTCTATTTCTGAAATAAATTAATCAAACATACGTTTCTTAATGAAAAATTTAATCGTAATCGCCGCCACAGCTCTTACTCTTGGAGCTTGCAGCAATCAAAACAACACCGATATGGCAGACAATCCATTCCTGGCTCCATA
Source organism: uncultured Muribaculaceae bacterium (assembly GCA_910578035.1). Classification (GTDB taxonomy): domain Bacteria; phylum Bacteroidota; class Bacteroidia; order Bacteroidales; family Muribaculaceae; genus CAG-873. Next base: position 63,744 of record CAJTOB010000004.1, on the reverse strand, counting down.
CGACACCAAGTACGAAATTCCGCCTTTCGATAAAATCGAATACGGCCACTACCTCGCCGCCCTCGACAGCGGTATCAACCAGAAAAAAGCTCAGATCGCCGAAATCACATCAAATCCCGACAGCGCGACCTTCGACAACACCATCATGCCTCTTGAGCACAGTGGTGAAATCCTCGACCGTGTTGCAACTGTATTCTTCGCTCTCGACGAATCGAACTCATCGCCCGAAATGGTTGAAATAGCCGAGACTTTCTACCCCAAATACTCGCAGTTCGCCGACGAAATGACGATGAACGACGACCTCTTTGCCCGTATCAAGACCGTATATGACAACCGCGAAGGTCTCGATGCAGACAAGAAGCGTGCCGTAGAGGAATACTACAAACAGTTTGCACGCAACGGCGCTCTTCTCTCGCCTGAAAAGAAAGAAGAACTCAAGGCTGTGAACACCGAACTTGCCGCCCTCTACCTCACTTTCAACAAGAATCTTCTCAACGCAACAAACGCATTCTCGATTACCGTGAGCGACAGCACCGAACTCGCCGGCCTCCCCGCCTCGAGTATAGCCGTTGCCGCAGAAGAGGCTACCAACCGTGGTCTCGGCGAAGGTAACTGGGTCTTCACACTCCATGCGCCCAGCCGTCTGCCCCTCCTCCAGTATGCCGACAACCGCGACCTGCGCCGCAAGATGTATGAAGGCTACACCACGCTTGCGTCCGACGGTGAATACAACAATCTTCCCGTTATCAACAAAATCCTTCAGGCCCGCACCAAAAAGGCCGAGCTTCTCGGTTTCGAGAACTATGGCTCTTATATGACCGACAACGTTATGGCCAAGACCATAGCAAATGCCGAAGACCTCCTCATGCAGATATGGAAACCCGCTGTAGCCCGTGTGAAGAACGAAGTTGCCGAAATGCAGGCAGTGGCAAACAGCGAAGGCAATGATTTCAAGATTGCACCCTGGGATTATTACTACTACGCCGAAAAGGTTCGTCAGAAAAAATATGATCTTGACGAAAGCAAGGTTCGCGAATATTTCGCCGTCGATTCAGTTCGTAAAGGTATCTTCACCATGGCCGAAAAGCTCTATGGCGTGAAATTCACCGAAATGCCCGACGCACCGAAATACTACCCCGAGGTAACCGTATATGATGTAACCGATATCAACAACGGCGAACACGTAGCCGTATTCATGACCGACTATTTCCCCCGCGCATCCAAGCGCCAGGGTGCATGGATGAGCGAATTCAAGGGCTCATGGCAGAACGAAGACGGCACATCATCGCGCCCCATCATCTACAACGTGGGCAACTTCTCGCGTCCGACAGCCGACGCTCCCGCACTCCTCACCCTCGACGAGGTTGAAACCATGTTCCACGAGTTCGGACACGGCCTCCACGGCATGCTCTCTCGCGCCCGCCTCAAAAGCCAGGCCGGTACCAACGTTGACCGCGACTTCGTAGAACTCCCCTCGCAGATTCACGAACACTGGGCCATGGAACCCGAGCTCCTCAAAATATATGCCCATCACTACAAAACCGGCGAAGTAATTCCCGACGAACTCATCGAAAAACTTCAGGC
>CAJTOB010000004.1:59540-62150 GCA_910578035.1 uncultured Muribaculaceae bacterium | reverse complement strand
CAGCTTCGACACACAACATGGGCTTCACTACCGCAGAACTCGCCGGTGCGGCCCTCCTCGACCTCCAGTACGGCAAACTCAACACAACCGAAGACATCGACATCGCCGCTTTCGAAAGCAAAGTATCGGCCGAACTCGGCATGCCGGCCGAGCTGACCTACCGCTACCGTTCGCCCTACTTCAAACACATCTTCGGCAGCGACGGATATGCTTCAGGCTACTACACATATCTCTGGGCTGAGGTCCTCGACACCGACGGCTTCGAGCTCTTCAAAGAAAAAGGCATTTTCGACCCCGAGACAGCTAAGAAATTCAAAGAAAACGTTCTCGAAAAAGGCGGTTCTGTAGACCCCATGGAACTCTACGTAAACTTCCGCGGCCATAAGCCCAGCGTCGACGCCCTCCTGCGCAACCGCGGCCTCGCCGACGCCAAGGCCGTAGACCTCTCCTCCAAATCCGGAAAATAACTTTTAATTACAAATTACAAGTTAGAAGTTAGAAGTTTTCATGCGCCGTCCAAGCATAGTTTACGAGAAATCCATGGCATTTTCAAACCGTATTATAAAGTTGTACAAACATTTATGCAATACACACAATGAATATACCATGAGCAAACAGGTGCTACGCTCGGGCACAAGCATAGGCGCCAATATATGCGAGGCGATTCATGGAGTCAGCAAGAAAGATTTTCTCTCGAAAATGTACATAGCTTACAAGGAATGCGCTGAAACAAGATATTGGTTGGATATTCTTCTAAATGCAAACTATCTAACCAAACTACAATACGATTCGATTGCAGAAGACTGCAACGAACTGCTGGCACTCCTTACAAGCATTACCAAGAGCACTCGAAACTCAATAAATAACTCCTAACTTCTAACTACTAATTACTCACTAAACAATATGTTTCGCACAAATACCTGTGGCGAGCTCCGGCTTGCCGACGCCGGCAAAACCGTGACTCTTGCCGGCTGGGTGCAGAAAACCCGCAAAATGGGCGGCATGACATTCGTTGACCTCCGCGACCGCTACGGCATTACTCAGGTAGTGTTCAATGTGGAGCACGACGCTGCCCTAACCGAAGCCGCCAACAAGCTCGGCCGCGAATTCGTGGTTCAAATTACCGGTAATGTAGCCGAACGCACCGCCAAAAACCCCGGCATGCCGACCGGCGACATCGAAATCATAGCCGACAAGCTTACCGTCCTCAACCCCAGTGAGGTTCCGCCTTTCACAATCGAAGACGAGTCTGACGGCGGCGACGACCTCCGCATGCGCTACCGCTACCTTGATATCCGCCGCGCTCCCGTGCGCAAAAACCTCGAACTGCGCCATCGCATGACTATGGAAGTGCGCCGCTATCTCGACAGCAAAGGCTTCCTCGAAATCGAGACTCCGATGCTCGTCGGTTCGACACCGGAAGGCGCCCGCGACTTCGTTGTGCCATCGCGCATGAATCCGGGCCAGTTCTACGCTCTTCCCCAGTCGCCCCAGACACTCAAGCAGCTGCTGATGGTGAGCGGTATCGACCGCTACTTCCAGATTGTGAAGTGCTTCCGCGACGAAGACCTCCGCGCCGACCGCCAGCCCGAGTTCACACAGATCGACTGCGAGATGAGCTTCATCGAACAGAACGACGTAATCGAGCTCTTCGAAGGCATGGCAAAACACCTCTTCAAAGAAATCCGTGGCGTAGAGCTCACCGAGCCATTCCCCCGCATGCCCTGGGCCGACGCCATGAAATATTATGGCAGCGACAAGCCCGACACCCGCTTCGGCATGCGCTTCGTTGAGCTTATGGACGTGCTTAAAGGCTGCGGCTTCTCTGTATTCGACAACGCCGCCTATATCGGCGGTATCTGCGCCGAAGGAGCCGCCCACTACACACGCAAACAGCTCGACGCACTCACCGACTTTGTGAAGCGCCCGCAGATTGGCGCCAAGGGCATGGTGTATGCCCGTGTGGAAGACAACGGCAACGTGAAGTCCAGCGTAGACAAATTCTACACTCAGGAAAAACTCCAGGAACTTAAGGAAGCGATGGGAGCAAAACCCGGCGACCTTATCCTTATCCTCAGCGGCGACGACGCCATGAAGACACGCAAGCAGCTCTGCGAACTTCGTCTTGAAATGGGCCGTCAGCTCGGTCTCCGCGACAAGGACAAATTCTCCTGCCTCTGGGTGGTAGACTTCCCCATGTTTGAATGGAGCGAACAGGAAGGACGCCTCATGGCCATGCATCACCCCTTCACCCATCCCAAGGACGAAGACATTCCTATGCTCGACACCGATCCCGCAGCCGTACGCGCCGATGCCTACGACATGGTCATCAACGGCGTCGAAGTCGGAGGCGGATCTATCCGTATCCATGACAGCGAGCTTCAGGCCAAGATGTTCGAAATCCTCGGCTTCACCCCCGAAAAGGCAGCAGAGCAGTTCGGCTTCCTCATGAACGCCTTCAAATTCGGCGCGCCTCCTCACGGTGGTCTTGCCTACGGTCTCGACCGCTGGGTGAGCCTGTTTGCCGGACTCGACAGCATTCGCGACTGCATAGCTTTCCCGAAAAACAACTCGGGCCGCGATGTAATGCTCGACGCTCCCGCCGCTCTC